>JBNLDE010000103.1:0-20709 GCA_050304175.1 Zhengella sp.
CCAACCGCCCGCCGCGTCAACCACACTTTCTATTAACCTTAACGCCCCTCTTTATCTTGCTCTAAATACGCAAAAACGCGCCGCCCGTAAGGGCGGCGCAATTTTACTCGGAGGGAATGCCGGCCCAACCCCGGGGGGACTGCCTTCGCAAAAGCAAGGGGTTCAGCCAGCAGGAACACTATGGATGCGGCGTCCACGCCTGCACTTGACGATCGTCAAGCGCGTCCGTCCGCCTAATCTCCGCTGCGCGCACGCATGACCTCGGCACGCTCCTGGCGCATGAAATCGGCCAGGCAGGCGACATCCTTCACCACCGCGGTTTCGCGCTTGATATCGACCCCGCAACTGCGCAGGCGCTGAAATGCGCGCGACAGGCTCTCCGGCTTCATGCCCAGTTTGCCCGCCAGTAGCGCCTTGTCGTATGGCAGGTCGATCTTGCACGGGCCGCTGCGCACCGGCGCAAGAGAAACCAGAAATTCGGCCACACGCTGGGCGCCGGTATGGGCTTTCAGCTGCTCGATCTGGCGGACCAGGACATGCAAATGCTGCGACGTCGAGGCCAGCATGGCCAAGCTGACCTGGGGTTTCTCGGTAATCAGGTCGAAGACGCGCTTGGCCGGGATCTTGAGCAGACGAACTTCGGTCACCGCCTCGGCGGAGGCGGGATAGGTGCCGCCCGTAAACACGGCCGCTTCCGCAAAGTTCTGGCCGCGCGTGAAGATTCCGACCACTGCCTCCTCGCCGGCCGTCGTCATCCGATAGACCTTCACCCAGCCGTCCAGCACCACGAAAATCGAGGCCGCGGGATCGCCCTGCATGAACAGCATCGCGCCCCGTTCGTGATGAGAAACGGTCGCGTCCGCGATCAACGGCTGGAGCACGTCCTCGGACAGCGCGCCGAACAGAACCGTGTGCTTCAATGTCGCGATGTCATCACTGCGCAGTCCTGAAGGCACGGCTTTCTCCCGCTGTCCGCATCGGTCCTCATGGTTAGCAGGCTTTGCGGCGGGTTCAAACTGCCAAGTAGTACCAAGGCGCAGTGTACATTCACTGTACCAGGATCGCCCTGAAGTCATTGACATTCGTTCCGGTCGGTCCGGGCACGAACAGGTCACCGGTCAGCGAGAAGGCCGACCAGGCATCGTTGTCGGCCAGCAGCGCCCGCGGATCGGCGCCCGCAGCGCGAATCCGCGCCGCGGTTCCGGCGTCGCAAAAGGCCCCGGCATTGTGTTCAGAGCCGTCAATGCCGTCGGTGTCGGCGGCAAGCGCGTGGATGCCGTTCAGGCCGTCGATGCCGATCGCCAGCTGGAGCTGGAATTCGCTGTTGCGCCCGCCCTTTCCGCGCCCGCGGACGGTTACGGTCGTCTCGCCTCCCGACAGAAGGACGCAGGGGCGTTTAAACGGACGGTCGCGGAGCGCGACTTCGCGGGCGATCGCGGCATGAACCTTGGCCGCTTCGCGCGCCTCGCCCTCGATCGCGTCCGACAGGACATGCGCCGTAACGCCCTGCTCGCGCGCCGCGCGCGCCGCGGCTTCCAGCGAGATCGCCGACGAGGCGATCACCTGTACACTATCGCGGGCAAAACGCGGGTCGTCGGGCGCGGGGCAGTCGTCCGGCCCGTCCTGGATGCGGGCGACGACGGCCGGCGGCAGGCCGAGGCCGTAATTTGAGATCAGGGCCAGCGCGTCGGCCGCCGTCTTCCGGTCCGGAACCGTCGGCCCGGACGCGACCTGAGCCGGGTCATCGCCCGGCACGTCGGACACGACCAGGCTGACCACGCGCGCCGGGTGCGCGGCGGCGGCCAGCCGGCCGCCCTTGATGCGCGAAAACTGCTTGCGGATGGCATTCATCGCCGAAATCGGCGCGCCGGAGGCAAGCAGAGCCTCGTTGAGCGCGATCTCGTCTGCCAGTGCGAACCCGTTCGGAGGCGCCGGCAGAAGCGCCGACCCGCCACCACACATCAGCGCGACCACCAGGTCGTCCTCGCCCAAACCGGTAACTTCGGCCAGGAGCCGCTTTGAAGCGGCAAGACCGGCCGCATCCGGCACCGGGTGGCTCGCCTCCAGCACGTCGATGCGCTCACAGGCTTCGCCAAACCCGTATCGCGTCACCACGACGCCCGACAATGGCGCATTCCAGGCGCGCTCGAAGGCGCGCGCGAGCTGGGCCGCGCCCTTGCCCGCGCCGATTACCACCGTGCGTCCTTTCGGCCGCTCCGGAAGATGGGTGGCGATGCATTGCCGCGGATCGGCTGCCGCGATCGCGGCGTCAAACAGGCCGGTGAGAAATGCGCGGGGGTTGGCGATTGTCGGGGTCATTGCCTAGATGTCCATGTCGAAAACGGTGACGCCATCCAGGCCCCCTTCGGTCAGCGCCACAATGCGTGCGCCAAGCGCGCGATGCCCGTCGTCCGCCAGGTAGGCGTCGCGCGCCGCCGCGTCAGCGAAGTCGAACCAGAACCCGTCGAGATTGCCGCGCACGAGATTGGTTTCGACGCTGACATTGGGGCCGGAATGGAATCCGCCGACACCGGCCAGCCGGTCCTGTAGGCGGCGCAGGTCATCGAACAGGGCCGTCCTGGTTTCGCTGTCCACATCGGCGCGAAAGCGCAGCAGCACTATATGACGGATCACCCGGGATACCCCCGCGTTCAGATCAGTTTCAAAGTCCAGTTGACGATATCGCGCGCGACGTCCCGGAACGCCGTGTCGAGCGCGCGAACATAGGCGTCGTTGCCGCGCCCGGTAACCGGCACTTCCGCCTCGAACGCCCGCTGGCGCCGCACGATGCCGTTGCGGTCGTTGAGCAGGCGGACCGAAATCGCGACGTGTGCGCGTTCGGCGCCGTTGGCCTGGATCTCGAAGGCGCGGATGTCGGTAATGATCTGGTAGTCGATTGCAAGCCCCTCGCCAGGCCGGCCGACGCCGGTTATCCGGCCGGAACGCTGGAAGCTCTCGATCAGCCTGGCCTGGACGACCTTGGGCAGCCTGTCGCCCCATTGCGCACCGGCCAGGAAGGTGATCGCGCCCTTTTCGGGACGCACCACTATGTTTTCGCTATCCAGCGCCTTCAACGTGACCGGCTCGGTGACCAGGATTTGGCGGCGGATGGCGCGCCCCCTCGCATCGGGACTGACTGCAGACAGGTCGTAGGTATCCAGCGGCGCGGGGCCGCCGCCCGGCAGCGCCGCGCACCCGGACATCACCGCGAGCGTCACCGCCAAGGCTGCGGCAATCGCCGCGCCGCGACCGGTTCGTGTTTTCAGGCGCCGCATCATCGCAATTTCCGCAACCCGACTAGTTGGTTCGAGTTCTGATGCGCGCGGAGCGCAAAGTCAACGCCGCACCCTCCCGTCATACGTGCGGACTTCGCCCGCTCCACCGGTAATGATGCGCTGCGGATTGCGCTCGAGACTCGAGATCGCTTCCTCGATACGGCTGATCGAGCGGCGGCTGTCGCGCACCAGCGCCTCGACATCGCGGAGCCCGGGGCCCGAGAAGCGCGCCAGGCCGTCGGTGATCGCGCCCAGCCGCCCGTTCAGCGTCTCGGCCACCTGCTTGAAGGACTTGACCGTATCGCGCACCTCCGCGATCAGGCCGCTTTCGTCGGCCGATCCCAGCAAATTGTCGACTTTCACCAGCACCCCGTCGAGCCGCGTCGAGCTGGCGTTGAGGCGCGATGCGAGTTCCTTGGCGTCGGTGATGAACTGGTCGATGTCGCCGGACCGCTTGTTGATGCGCGCGGTCACATCGGCTACGTCGCCGCTGGCAGCCTTGAAGTTGGTGATGGCCGCATTGACGTCATCGGGATTGACCGCGGCCACGACCTTGTCGATGCGATCGAGCGTCCCGCCCGCGTTTTCGCCCAGCTTGGCGATCCTGTCGGCGGCCTTGGAGACGTCATCCATGATTCCCTTCAGGTTCTGGGTGGAATCGTCAAGCTTGCCGGTAAACGACTGGACATTGGAGACGATCGTCTTGACCTGCTCGCGATCGACCGAGTCGATCAGGCCCTGGACCGCGTCCAGCGTGGTGTCCAACCGGTCGGAGACCGCGCTCAGCGTTTTGGACAGCGAGCCGACCGAGGTCAGCAACTCGTCGACGCGGTCCGCATTGTCGGCCAGCGCCTTGGAAAAGGTGCGGGCGTTTTCGACCGTCTCCACCAGCGGCTTGCGCGCCTCGCCGACAAGGTCGCGCAAATCGGTCACGGCGCTGTCCGCCTTTGCCAGAAACTCGCGCGCCGTTTTCAGGATGTCGGCGAAAGCCGACGGGTTGGCGGTGATGACGGCGGCCCGGCCCTGGCTCGCTGCGACATCCAGCAGATTCGGCTCGTTGGGGTCGCCGCCGCTCAGCTCGACATTGGTCGAACCGGCAAGGCCGGCAACGGAGATGTCGGCCGTCGTCGACGCGGTCACGGGCGTGCGGCGATCGACGATCGCGTCGGCAATCGCCAGCTTCGGATTTTGCGGGTCGATGAAAACGCGGGTAATGTCGCCGACCCGCACGCCGTTGAACAGAACCGCGCTGCCGCGGGCGAGACCCGAAGCGGACCCGGGAATACGGATCTGCAGCCGCGCCGTATCGTAGTTCTGGCTCAGCCCGGACTCCCAGTACACGAAGGCGAAGGCGGCCAGCATCACCACCAAGGTGAACAACCCGACGGTTACATAGTTCGCACGTGTTTCCATGGCAGCCCGCTATCCTGAATTTCCGTCTGCCGCGCCGTAGCCCCGGCGCGCCCGCTTGCCCTTGAAATACGCCTGGACCCACGGGTCGTCGAAGGCGAGCATGTCGTCTATCGTACCGACAACCAAGACTTTTTTCTGTCCCAGAACCGCAATCCGGTCGCAAACCGCGAACAGGCTATCGAGATCGTGGGTCACCATATAGACCGTCAGGCCCATCGTGTCGCGCAAATCGGCGACCAACTCGTCGAACTCGGCCGCGCCGATCGGATCGAGCCCCGATGTCGGCTCGTCGAGGAACACTATCGCCGGATCGAGCGCCAGCGCCCGCGCCAGGGCGGCGCGCTTGATCATGCCGCCGGACAGTTCGGAGGGCAGCTTGTGCGCGGCGTCCTGCGACAGGCCGACGAGATCGATCTTCAGCCGCGCGAGTTCCTCCATAAGCGGTTTCGGCAGATCGAGATATTCGCGCATCGGCACCTGGATGTTTTCCAGCACGGTCAGCGCGGAAAACAGCGCACCATGCTGGAACAGGACGCCCATATTGGTGTCGATGAAGAACCGTTCGGCGTCTGTGGCGTGGTCGAGGTCGGTGCCAAACAGGCGAATCGTGCCGGTGTGTTTGCGCGCCAGGCCGAGAATTGCGCGCAGCAGGACCGACTTGCCGGCGCCCGACGCGCCGACGAAGCCAAGGATCTCGCCCCGGTAGACCTCGAGCGACAGGTTTTCGAGCACCGTCGTTTCGCCGAACGCCACGCTGACGTCACGCACGGACAGGGCGATCTCCCGGTCTGCGCTTCCGGACGTGCCGCCGGATTCGGTGTCTATCGTGTCAGCCTGCATCGCGTCCCGTTTATGCAACAGCGGCCTTGATCCGGGCCACTTGCGCCGGAATCGCCTGTTCGACTGACAGTCGTTAGCACAAAATCGGGTCGAATTGCGCATCCAAATGGTCCATGCTGGTGGACAAGGCGCCACCCAATCTTGTCCGTCGCGTCCAATCCGGCTATTGCGGCTCATCCGACTTTGCCAGCAGCCGAGGCCCGCGCCATGTCTCTTCCCGAAAAGGCTTTCCCGGTTTCCTGGGATCAGTTCCATCGCGACGCCCGCGCGCTCGCCTGGCGTCTCTCCGGCAAAGCGGAGAGCTACCGCGCGATCGTCTGCATCACCCGGGGCGGACTTGTCCCTGCCGCGATCATTTCGCGCGAACTCGGCATCCGCGTAATCGAGACCGTCGGGGTCGCATCCTACCACGACTACACCGAACAGGGCGAAATGTCGGTGCTGAAGCCGATTGCGCCGGAGATTACCGCGAACGACGGCGAAGGCATCCTGATCGTCGATGACCTGACCGACACCGGCAAGACGGCGGCGGTTGTGCGCGCAATGATCCCCAAGGCCCATTTCGCGACGGTCTATGCCAAGCCGAAGGGCGTGCCGCTGGTCGACACTTTCGTCACCGAAGTCAGCCAGGACACCTGGATCTATTTCCCGTGGGACATGGGTTTTTCCTACCAGAAGCCGATCGCCGAAGATCACAAGGGCTGACCCCTGGACGTCCGATCCCGCCGGCGCGCGCTCGCCTTCGTTCTCACCGCAATCGTCGTCAACATGCTTGGCGTCGGCCTGGCATGGCCGATCCTGCCCAAACTGATCCAGCAATTCCGGGGCGGCGACGTGTCGGGAGCCGCGTTCACATATGGCCTGCTCGCCGCCGGTTTCGCGCTTGCCCAGTTCCTGTTCCAGCCAGTCGCCGGTGCGCTGTCAGACCATTTCGGCCGGCGTCCGGTCATGCTGATCGCGCTTGCCGGAATCGCGGTCGATCACCTGATCGTCGCCCTGTCCCCCGACCTCGTCTGGCTGGCCATCGCCCGGTTCGTCGGCGGCATCTTTGCCACCACGAATGCCACCGCGAACGCTTACATCGCCGACATCTCGGCGCCCGAAGACCGCTCGCGCAACTTCGGCCTAATCGGCGCCGCTTTCGGTTTCGGTTTCGTGGCCGGCCCGCTCGCCGGCGGCTTCCTCGGCGCGATCGATCTGCGCCTGCCGTTTTTCGCGGCGTCGGCGCTTGCCGGAGCCAATCTGCTGTTCGGTCTGTTCGTGCTGCCCGAGACGCTCGACAGCGGCCATCGCAAGGCGATCAGCCTTGCATCCGCCAATCCGCTCTCGGCATTGGCCAGGGTGGCGCGCTTCCCCGGCCTTGCCGCGCTGATGACCGCCCTGTTCGTGACCAATGTCGCCCAGCGCGGACTGGAAGCGATCTGGGTGCTCTATCTCGACTACCGGTTCGGCTGGGGGGTGCGCGACGCCTCCATATCGCTGGCCTTCGTCGGGTTCATGTTTATCGTCGTCCAAGGCTTCATGGTCGGCCCCGTCACGCGCCGGTTCGGCGAATGGCGGGTTGTGGCGGGCGGATTCGCGCTCTCGATGCTGGCATTGGCTTCCTACGGCACGGCAAGCGAAGGCTGGATGGTTTACCCGCTGGTCGCGGTCCACATCGTCGGCAACGCGCTCGCCGCGCCGGCGCTGACCGCGATCTGCTCGCGGCAGGCACCGGCAAACGAGCAGGGCCTCCTGCAGGGCACCCTCTCTAGCATCAACGCGGTTGCCATCATCGTTGGACCGTTAGCGGCATCGATGGTGCTGTCGGCGGTGACCGCTTCCCCGCCCCTGATCGATCTGCCGGGCGCCTGGTTCATCCTGTCCTCATGCCTGTTCGGCTTCGGCACCACGCTGGTGGTCCGGCGGATGAGGGTTGCGCGCCGGGCAGCGGCCGGATCGTAACCAAAAAGCGCAAAGCCGACGTCAGGGGTTGAACGACTCACGTGTTCATTCCATTTCTTGTGCATGGTTTCAGAAGCAACCAAAACCCGTCTGATACAGAAAGTGCGCCGGGCGCTTGGCGCGCCCGAACCTGCCTTGCAATGCGCCGTGCTGCCCTGGCGCCGGGGCAAGAAGGGCGTCGAGGTCATGCTGATCACCAGCCGGGGCACCGGCCGCTGGGTGCTGCCCAAGGGCTGGCCGGAAAAGGGCGAGACCCTGTGCGAGGCCGCCGAACGGGAAGCCGCCGAGGAGGCCGGGATCGCCGGCCGGGCCACGCCCGATCCGATCGGCTTTTTCCTGTACGACAAAGTGCTGGCCAACGGCATGACCCGGCTGTGCGAGGTTCGGGTCTTCGCCATGCAGGTCAAGGACATGGTCAAGCGCTGGCCCGAAAAGGACGTGCGCAACCGCGTGTGGGTGTCGCCAGCCACCGCGTCGACCATGGTTGCCGAGGCGGATCTGGCCGAACTGCTGGCGAATTTCCGTGGAAAACCCAAGAAACACGCGGCATAAGCCCCGAATTATGACAGTGTCGACGCCCTGACAGGCGGGCGCCCAAGCCCGCGGACTTGCGACGGGTAGAAACATGGCCGACACGCCACCGCATCTCAAGAAATCGACGCTCGACAAGGATCTCGGCAAGATCGCCGATATCGAGGTCGCCAATGTATCGATCGCCCGGAACCTGGTTGCGCCCGGCATCGCGCTGGCATTCCTGGCCTTGTCCGCCATTTTCGCGACATTCTATTTCGGCGCATCGCCCGGCGCCGTCACCGTCATCGCGGCGGCGGCGATCGGCGCCTACATGGCGCTCAACATCGGCGCCAACGACGTCGCCAACAATGTCGGTCCGGCCGTCGGATCGCGGGCCATGACCATGGGCGGCGCGCTGGTTGTCGCGGCCATTTGCGAAAGCGCGGGCGCGCTGATCGCCGGTGGCGATGTCGTCGGCACGATTTCAAAGGGAATTATCGATCCGGCCGCCGTGTCGGAAACCTCGATCTTCATCGCCGCCATGATGGCCGCGCTGATCTCGTCGGCGCTGTGGGTCAACCTGGCGACGTGGATCGGTGCGCCGGTATCGACCACCCATTCGGTCGTCGGCGGGGTCATGGGCGCGGGCATCGCGGCGGCCGGATTTACCGCCGTCAACTGGGCGACGATGAGCGCAATCGCAGCGAGCTGGGTGATCTCGCCGCTGCTCGGCGGCGTCATCGCGGCCGGCTTCCTGGCCTTCATCAAGGCCTTCATCATCTACCAGGACGACAAGATCGCAGCCGCGCGGCGCTGGGTACCGCTGCTGATCTCGATCATGGCCGGCGCCTTCACCGCCTATCTCGCCATGAAGGGCCTGAAGCACATGGTGAAGCTGGGCGGCGGCATGATCGCGCTGCTCGGCCTTGCCGCATTCGCCGTGACCTGGGCGGCGACCCACCCGATGATCCGGCGCCAGTCGGAGGGCATGGAAAACCGCAACCAGTCGCTGCGCCGGCTGTTCCACGTGCCACTGATCTTTTCCGCCGCCCTGCTCTCGTTTGCCCATGGCGCCAACGATGTCGCCAACGCTGTCGGACCGCTGGCAGCCATCGTGCACACGGCCTCGCTGGGCGAAGTGGTCTCCAAGGTCGGAATTCCGATCTGGGTGATGGTGATCGGCGCAATCGGCATCTCGGTCGGCCTGCTGCTGTTCGGGCCGCGCCTGATCCGCATGGTCGGCGAGCAGATCACCCGGCTCAACCCCATGCGCGCCTATTGCGTCGCGCTGTCGGCGGCCATCACCGTCATCATCGCCTCGTGGCTTGGCCTGCCGGTTTCGTCGACCCACATTGCGGTCGGCGCAGTGTTCGGGGTCGGCTTCTTCCGCGAATGGTACACCGCCAAATCGAAGCGGCGGCGCGCCTATCTGGAACGCAAATACGGCGAGTGGCAGGAAGGGCGCTCACGGTCGGTCGAAAAGACATGGGAGGCGGCGGAGACGCCCTGGGAGAACGAGGATCCCGATCAGGCCGCACTGCCGGTCGACGAGATCCAGCGCCGCCGGCTGGTGCGGCGCGCCCATTTCACCACGATCATCGCGGCATGGCTGATCACGGTGCCGGCGGCAGCGGTGCTCGCCGCCGCGATCTATGGTCTGTTGCGGCTGATCGCCTGAGGCGCCGCGCCCCTGTCTCAGGTGCGGAAGGTCGCGCGATATTCGCTCGGGCTTTTCCCAGTCAGGTCGCGGAAGGCTGCGTTGAATGCCGAAAGCGACGTGTAGCCCACCTCGAGCGCTATCTCGGTCACCGGCGCATTGCTGCCGGCGAGCGCCTCGACGGCACGGATCAGGCGGATCCGCCGCAGTATCTCGCGCCAGGTCATGCCCATCTCCTCGGCAAAGCGGCGGGCAAGCGCACGCGGCGACTGGCCAGTGGCACGGGCGATTTCCGTGAAAACCGGCCTGCCGGCAGCCTGTTCTTCCGTCAGCGCGACCGCACGGGCGAGCGTAGCGGTTGAAGGCGCCGGCAGGACACAGGGACTGGGGCTTTGCGCCAGTTCCAGTGCGACCGCGATCAACGTCCCGAAAATGCGCCGCGCATATGGCGAGAGCGGACCGCTGTCAGGACCCCAGGCGCGGCATTCGGCAATCAGCTCGCGCGCAAGCGGCGAGACATCGAACACCGTGAGCCCATCGCGCGGGGCCGGCGCAAAGCCAGAAGTGTAGAGGACCGAGGCCGATGTGAGCCTCGTCAGGATCGAGATCGTGATCGGTTCGCCGGCTGCGATCAGCGCCGCACGGGCCGGCGGCAGGGTCCAGCGCCGGCCCCGTGCCTCCAGCCGGATCGTGCCTTCGAGAGCGTAGAGCAGGTAGTGCCGGTCCACCCGGAATTCGGACGGCCCGGCCGGATCGAAACTCCTGCGAAAGCAATAGGCGTCCGGTTCCTTCATGCCTTCAATTTACGATTTCAAGGAGCCTGGCGTCAAAGCGGCGGCTGATCGGGGCGCCGGTCATCATCGGCCGCAGGATTTGTCCGGTAACGGCAAAGCCGGGCGAGGCCAGGTAGGCAGCGAAATCGGCCTCGGTTTCCCATTCGTGCAGGACGCCAAGCCCCGTCGGGCCGGCGGCGTCGGCGAATGGCAGGAATGCCACGCAACCCTTCATGGCGCGGACGGCGGGCACTTCGGCGAGCAGGGTGTCGAGTGCCGCGCGACGGTCGTCCTCGGCCACGGTGAATAGAACATGGGCAATCAGCATGAGGTCTCCTTTCAGGGTCGGACAAAAACATAGGCGAGGCTCGTCCGGCTGGGCGGGCCGCGGTCGAAAGCGCAGGTGTGCCGGTGCCGCAACCCGGCGGCGCGCGCCATCGCGCGCACCTGCCCCGAGCTGAACCAGCGGTGACGGAAGCGAAGCCAAATGAGCCAGTTGCACCAGTGCGGCCTGGACACGGCAAGGTAGAGATGCCCTCCAGGCTGAAGCCAGCTTGCGAGACGGCCCACGGCCCATGCCGGATCGGCACAATGCTCGATCGCGTGGGCCGCCAGAATAGCCGCGTAACGTATCCCGGGATCGAAATCCTCAAGCCGCGCGAATGCGAGATCCGCCATGACACCGCGCGCCTCCAGACCGGCCCGCGCCGTGGCAAGCATGGCGGGCGAACAATCCAGGAGCGTCAGATCGGCGCTGCCGCCTTCGGCAATCCACGCCAAGGCAAAGGCACCCGTGCCAGCACCGACATCAAGCACGCGCCCGACTGCCGTGACACGCCCGCGCAAAAAACCCGCATAGGCCACATGATAGCCGAGGCGGCTGATTTTCCTGTCCCACGAGGGCGCGGCGCGATCATATTTGAGTGCCAAATCCATCGGCACTGTTTGCCAGCGGCCTCGACGGCACGCCAACGCGCAAGAGCCAGATTCGCGCTCCGAACTGCCATTCGCCCGACGCCGAGCCGGGACGCCGCCCTACAGCACACCCGCGTCGAGCGCGGCGCAGAAAACCCCCACCGCCCGCCTGGCCGCATCGGCGATTTCGGTGTCGCCGGGTTCGGCGCTTTCCATGCCATAGAGCCGTTCGGCGACAAGGCGGCCCGCGCACAGGTCGATGAACACGGATGCCACCGTTTCCGGATCCTCCAGGCGCGCGCCGCGCGTCGCCATACGGGCCGAGAGAAACGCGGCAAGCGCGCGGCGGGTCTCCAGCGGACCCTGCCGGCGATAGCGGCGGCCCAGCGCCGGCATGCGCTCCGAAATCGCGATGATCGTGCGCTGGGCGCGAATAGCGTCCGCACGCGTGCTCAGCCGGATCAACGCCGCCGCGAAGCGCTGCAACAGGCTTTCGAACGGGCCGTCCTGCTCGAATATTGCAAGCATTTCGCCGGACAACCGGCTGCGCTCGTCGTCGACAAGCGCCTCGAGCAGGTCTTCCTTGCTCCTGAAATAGACATAGATCGTGCCCTTGGAGACGCCGGCCTCGCGCGTGATGTCGTTCATGCTCGCCGCGTCGAACCCGCGATCCAGAAACACGCGGTAGGCGCCGTCCAGGATCTGGCGCCGTTTGGCGGGGTCCTGCCCCGCCGGCGCCCTGCCCTTGCGCTTATTCGCCGGCTCCATCGCTGCCTCCTTTTTTCGAACCGATCAGTTCGATTACACTTGATTTAGATCTGCAGCGTCGCTAAGTCAACGCCGAACCGAACCGTTTGGTTCGATATAATTCAGTGGAGCGGATAATGGAACAGCAGGCTGGCGGCGAGACGCCATCGAACGGCGTGAAGGGCGCACCCGCGCCGGACAAAAAGAGCGGGTTCTGGCGCTCCCTGCGCCGTATCGTCGGAGCCGAATCCGGCCTACTGCGCAGCCATCCGCGTTTCGGCCTGGCCGTCATCGCCGTCGCCGTCTTCCCGGCGCTTTACCTGGTGATCTATCTCGGCGGGGTCTGGGATCCGGCCGCCCGCACCACCGCCCTGACCGTCGGGGTCGTCGACCTCGACCGCGGAACCGAGTATCACGGCCACTTCGCCAATGCCGGCACGGACCTGTCGAAAAGCCTGCTTGCCGACGGCACGTTCCGGTACCGCTTTGTCGACAACGAATCCGAGGCTCGGGCCGCCGTCGATGCCGGCGGGATGGCATTCGCCATCGTCATTCCCGCTGATTTCTCGGCCAATGCGGTGCCCGGCCGCAACGAGGGCGCCGGGCATATCCGCATCCTGTTTTCCGAAGGCAATAACTATTCGGAGGCCGCCATTGTTCGCCGCTTTGCCTCCGAGCTCGGGCACAAGGCCAATGAGACGCTCAACGAGGCCCGTTGGGAGGCCGTCCTGCAGGCCAGCGGCAAATCGATCGACGAACTCGACAAGCTGCGCGACGGCGTCGCCAGGCTCGCCAGCGGCGCCGCCGAGCTCGACAATGGCGTCGCCACCTACCGCGATGCCGTAAAGTCGGTCGCCGAAGGGTTTTCGGCGACGGCCGGGGCCGTGCGCACGATGCGCGACAAGCTGCCGCCCAATGACCGGTTGGCGGCTTTTAGACAAGGCGCCCGCGAGCTCGCCGACGGTCAGCACGAACTCGACCGCGGCATCGCCCGCCTTTCCGCCGGCAGCGGCAAGCTGACGAACGGCCTGCACCAGCTCACCGACAAGACGCGCACGATCCCGATCGTCGGGCCGCGCATCTCCAACGGCGCGACCGAACTCGGGAACGGATCGGAGAAACTGCGATCCGGCCTGAGAGCAGCTCGCACCGGTTCGCGCAAGCTGGTCGGCGGCGCCGACGCCCTTTCCGACGGCGCCTCGCAGCTTGTCGACGGCATGACCAAATTGGGCGATGGCATACGCCTGCTCGCCTCCAGACTGCCCGAAGACGAGAAACTGACGGCATTTGCCGATGGAGCAGACCGCCTGAGCGACGGCGCGAGCCGCCTGCGCGATGGCGTCGAGCTGCTGAAGGCCGCCCTGCCGGACAAGATCGAGACGCTCGATGGCGACGCCGCCGGACTGGCCAATTCCATCGAACCCCAACTGGTCAACCTGGCGCCCGTCGCCAACAACGGCATGGCGTTTGCGCCCTCCATGCTGTCGGTCGCGGCCTGGGTCGGCGCCGTGGTCCTCGCCAACATGTTCAGCCTGCGGTCCATCCGCGCCGATAGCGCCGGCGCGCCACGGCTGGCAAAGGCGACCGGCAAGCTCGCCCTTCCGCTGGCCATGGTGCTGGTTCAAGCCGCGCTGCTATCCGTTATCACGCAATATTGGCTCGATATTCCGGCCGCCGACCCCGCGGGCTTCTGGATCACCACATTCGTGGTCTCGGCAACCTTCATGACGGTCATTTTCGCGCTGCTGCGCATGACCGGCGACGCCGGCAAACTCGTCGCCGTGCTGCTGCTGACGCTGCAGCTCACCGCTGGCGGCGGCATCCTGCCGGTCGAGCTGACTGCGCATTTCTACCAAGCCGTCCATGACTGGCTGCCGTTCACCTTCGCCGTCCAGGCCTATCGCGCCAGCCTGTTCGGCGCGCTCGGCGGCGACTGGCGGACACCCACCATTATGCTTGGGACCATGTTCGCCATGGCGCTGGCCGTGTCGGTGGCGGTCGGCCGCTGGCGGATCGTCGATGGCGAAGCCTACAAGCCGGGGCTCGACCTTTAAGGCCGGGTACCGTCAAAGGTAGCGGCGAACCTCTTTGCGATATTGGTCGAACTTCTCGCCGTATACATCTGATAACCATGATTCTTCGGCAAAAGGCGCAAGAGCCAGGGCGGCGATACCGGCCAGGCTCACCGGCAACGCCCACCAGGACGCGCTGAGAATGGTCCAGCCCACTAGCATGACGATGTCGGCGACATATTGCGGATTGCGCGAGTAACGGTAGAGCCCTCCGGTCTGCAGTTCCGCCTCCGCGCCGCTGGTGGCCCGCACGCCGATTTCGGCCACCCCGGACCAGACCGCCACGTTGCTCGCGGCAATCAGGGCCAGTCCGACAATCCACCGCGCCAACGCCGGCCAGCCAAAGCTGTTCCAATCGAGTACACCGAGCACGATCGCCGCGCCGAACACCGCGATGGCCAGCGCCCAGACGACCGCCATCACAAAGCCGTTGGCTTCCTTCGGCGGCCACAGGCGCCGTTCGGGGACCACGACCGACCACAGCAGCGCGACGATCAGCAATCCCGCGCAGACAAGCCCGGTTTCGAGCAGCCAGATCATGCCGCCTGGTGCCTCCACTCCTCGCCTGCCTGGCGCAAGATCTGCCAGGCGGACGAGAGGAACAGCCCCGCCATGACGGCCGCGACGGCGATATCGGGCCAGCCCGTCGCCGTGCCCCAGACGCCGAGCGCGGCGGCCATGACCGCGATGTTGCCGATGGCGTCATTGCGCGAACACAGCCACACCGAGCGGACATTGGCGTCGCCGTCCTTGTATTTCATCAGCAATAGAACGCTGCCGACATTGGCCGCGAGCGCCAGCAAGCCCACCGCGCCCATGATTTCGGCCTGCGGCACGCCGGCAACGAAAACGCGCCAGACCGTCGAGCCGAACACGAACAGGCCCATTGCCAGCAGGCTCAACCCCTTGGCGAGCGCGGCGGTGGCCCTCACCCGTATCGTCGCGCCGATGACCGCCAGCGACATGCCGTAGGTCAACGTGTCGCCCAGAAAATCGAGCGCATCGGCCTGCAGCGCCTGACTGCCGGCAAGCTGACCCGCCGTCATTTCGACGGCGAACATGACCGCATTGATGACGATGACGGCCCACAGCCGGCGCCTGTAATCAGATGAAAGTCCTTCGAATTGCGTATCGTGGTCGCAACAGGAGCCCATTTTCCGGCCTTTCGCATCGGATTCTTGAATGTTCCGACAGTCAATCTAATATCTATAGCGACTATAGGTTCAAGAGGGCATTTCCATGTTTTCCATTGGCGAGGTCGCAAAGACCACCGGAGTCAAGGTTCCGACCATCCGCTACTACGAATCGATCGGCCTGCTTTCCGATCCCGGCCGCACCTCCGGCAACCAGCGCCGCTACGGCCATGCCGAGATCGACCGGCTCACTTTCATCCGCCACGCCCGTGACCTCGGCTTTCCGCTCGACGCGGTGCGGCAGCTGATCCGCCTGTCGCGCCACCCGGAGCAATCCTGTGCCGACGCCGACCGCATCGCCGTCGGCCAATTGCAGGCGGTGCGGGCGCGCATCGCGCGGCTGCGGCGGCTGGAAAGCGAGCTGGAGCGCATTGCGGGCTGCTGCAGTTCGGGAACGGCAATCGGCGACTGCCGGGTGATCGAGGCCCTTTCCGATCACGGCAAGTGCGCCAGCGAGCACTGAACCGGCCGGCCCCGCTCCCAAAAAAGCCAAATTCTCGCCCAAGTTCGGGTGCAATCGGGGTGCGGAATAATAACAGTCCGCAGTCTGGACACCGCGAGCAGAGCTGAAATGGGATACAGGCACCCACCCGCTCATCGTACCCGGTCTTTTCCGGATCGTGCGCGCTACCATGCGCTGTCGATCATCCTGCAGATTGTCTGCGCCTTCGCATTTCTCGACATCGTTCCCGCTACCATCGAGTTCAACGGCCCGTCGGCCGCGTCGTCGCGCGCGCAGGTCGATCCGTTCACCGCGATCCTGAACTCGCCGGCGGGCGAGGAAGACGATGTCCAGTCGCCCACCTCGCCCACCGATGCGGTTGCCCCCAACCTGTTTGCCCTTGCCGTCGCGGCGGGCGCCCACCTGACCGGAACGTTCGACGGCACGCCGCAGCGCTTCGGTGAATTCGCGCCGGCCTATCCGGCCCGCGCTCCGCCCCTAGTCTCGTTGTCCTGATTTTCATCGGCGCGGGCCTGCCCGTGCAAAAAACGGCAACAAGACCAGAGGATTATCATGAACAACCGGACCTCCCTCCGGGGCGCGCTGCTTGCCTGCGCCCTCATTGCTGGCGCGCCTGCGCTTGCCCAGACCGCAACCCCGGCGCCCGACAAGCCGCACGGCTTCTGGATCACCACTTCGACGCCCGAACTCAAGGCGGCCGCCGGCAACTCCATCTCCATTCCCCTTTCGGTGATCAACGACACGGACATTCCGAAACGAGCCAAGCTCACGCTTTCCGGCCTGCCCGACGGCTGGAGCTTCACGCTCAAGCACGGCGCGACCGAGGTCGGCGCGACCATGGTGGCGCCCAATGACACCGGTAGCCTGACCCTTGAGCTCAAGGCCCCGGCCAAGACCATGGCCAAGACCTATCCGCTCGACCTGAAGGCCGACTATTCCAACGGCTCGACAGACCTGCCGCTGGCCATCACCATCGCCGACGTCCCGTCCGCCGATCCTGAGCTCAAGCCGGAACTTCCGGCCCTGCGCGGCGGCGTCAACACCGATTTCCAGTACAAGCTGACCTTGAAGAACCGCGGCGTCGAGGACGCCCTGTTCACGCTTGGCGCAAAGATGCCGGACGGTTTCCAGGCGACCTTCAAGAAGGGCTACGGCACCGAGGAAATAACCGGCGTTCCGGTCAAGGCCGGCGGCTCCGAAACGGTGTCGATGCATGTCAAGCTCGACCGCTCGGTTGCAGCGGGCGACTATCCGATCCAGGTCGCGGCGACCGCCGATGGCAAGACCGCAAGCGCCACGCTCGGTCTCAGGGTGACCGGTTCGCCGTCGCTGCTTCTGACCGGCCCGCAGGAGCGCCTGTCGGGAACAGCGGTCGCGGGCAAGGAAACAACTTTCCCGTTCACTGTGGCCAATACCGGCAGCGCGCCTGCGCGCAACGTCAAGCTCAACGCATCCTCGCCGCAAAGCTGGAAAGTGACGTTCGAACCCGCCGAATTGCCGCAACTGGCGCCTGGAACCAAGCAGACGGTCAACGTGTCGGTCAAACCGGCCGAAAAGGCGATCGCCGGCGACTACATGGTCACGGTCCGCACCCAGGCCGACGGCACGTCAGAGAGCGAAAAGTTCCGCATCACGGTCAACACATCGACTGTCTGGGGCATGGTCGGCCTCGGCGTGATCGGCGCCGCCCTGCTCGTGCTGGCACTCGCAGTTTCGAGGTACGGACGCAGATGAGCAAGCCAGTCATCGAGGCCAAGGCCCTCACAAAACGCTACAACCGCACGATCGCGGTCGACGGAATCGACCTCACCGTGCAGGAAGGCGAAGTGCTCGGATTGCTCGGACCAAACGGTTCGGGCAAGACGACGACCATCCTGATGCTGCTCGGGCTGACCGAGGCAAGCTCGGGAACCGTGCGCGTGCTCGGCAAGGATCCGCTGCGCGAACCGCTCGCGGTCAAGCACGAGGTCGGCTACCTGCCGGACGCGGTCGGCTTCTACGACTCCATGTCGGGGCGCGAGAACCTGCGCTACACCGCCCGTCTCGGCGGTTTCTCGACGGAAGAGGCCAACAGGCGGATCGAAAAGGCGCTCGAACGGGTTTCCCTGCTCGACGTCGCCGACCGGCGGGTCGCCACCTATTCGCGCGGCATGCGCCAGCGGCTCGGGCTCGCCGAGCTGATCATGCGCGACGCGCGGATTGCCATTCTCGACGAGCCGACCTCGGGTCTCGACCCGCGCTCGACCGACGAGTTGCTCGCCCTGATCCGGGGCTTCACGCGCGACGGCATGACGGTACTTGTGTCGTCCCACCTGCTCGACGTGGTGCAGTCGATCTGCACCCGCGTGGCGCTGTTCAATTCCGGCCGGATCGGGTTTGCCGGAACGGTCGCCGAACTCGCCGACGCGGTCGCCGACGGCGCCTTCCACATCGCGATCGGCGCCGAAGGCGTCGATGCCGGCACGCTCGCCCTCGACATCGACGGAGTCAGTTGCACCACCGGTACGGGTGACGGACAGTGGCAGATCACGGCTGCGCGCGACATCCGCTCCGAACTCGCCCGCAGCGTCGTCGAGAAGGGCGGCAGGCTGACGTCGCTCGACGCCCGGCGGATCTCGCTCGGCGAGGCGTACAACCGCTATTTCGAGGAGACACGCCATGAAGCGTGAAGGCTCGCCCCTGAAAGGCGTCATGACGGTGGCCCTGAAGGAGGCCGCCGATCACATGACGAGCGCGCGCATGCATCTCATCATGCTGCTCGTGCTGCTCACCGCAGCCGGCGCCGTCTATGCGGCAATCGGCGAAATCAAGCAGACCACTTCGGAGGATCCGTACCTGTTCCTCAAGCTGTTCACGGTGACGCGCGATCCCCTGCCCTCGTTCGCCTCCTTCATGGGCTTTCTTCTGCCCCTGGTGGCGATCGCGCTGGGCTTCGACGGCGTCAACGGCGAATTCGGCAAGCGCACGATGAGCCGCATTCTCGCGCAGCCGATCTATCGGGACGCGGTGCTGTTCGGCAAGTTTATCGGCGGCATGATCGTCATCACCATCGCGCTGCTGACGCTGTGGCTGCTAATGATCGGGCTCGGCATCCTGCTGCTCGGGCTTCCGCCGTCGGCCGGCGACATCACCCGCGGCCTGGCCTATTTCGCCGCGACGCTGGTCTATACAGGCGTCTGGCTGGCCCTTGCGCTGGCCTTTTCGACCATGATCCGATCGCCGGCGACCTCGGCGCTGGCCGCATTGTCGGCCTGGCTCATCTTCTCGGTGTTCTGGTCGATGATCACGCCGTTCGTCGCGAGCGCCATCGCACCGGCCGATCCGCTCAATCCGCTGACCGTGATCCACCAGTTCGAGACCCAGCAGATGCTGGCGCGCATCTCTCCGGTCACGCTCTACGGCGAAGTGGCGCGCATGCTGCTCGACCCGGCCTCGCGTTCGGTCGGACCGGTGTTCATGTCGCAACTGGAAGGGGCGCTGATCGGCGCTCCACTGCCGACCCTGCAGTCGATCCTGATCGTCTGGCCGCAGATCGCCGGACTGTTCGCTGCGATGGTGTTGCTGTTTACCGGCGCTTACGTCGTGTTCCAGCGCCAGGAGGTCCGGGCCTAGCGCTCGGCCCGCCGGTGGGGGCGGGCAGCCGGGCGGCCACTCCTGTGTCGCCCGGCTGTTTCTTTGCCGCAGCTCCAGGCAAGGTCGCGGAAGACGCGCCGGCGCACCCTGCCCGGTCGCTCTTTCTTAACCCTGCCGATCAGCCAAATGTTAGCGAATCCGCGCGATTATGGCGGTTCCCGGGAAAAGGAAACCGCCGAATGGCAATGGATTGGTCGGCCAGAGGACGCGCCCGCGTCTATGCACTGACGGTGCTTGGTACCGTGTTTTGCATCGCAGTCGCCTTTGTCTTCGACAGCTATTCGCTGTCGGACGGATGGCGCTGGGGCAGCGATCCGCTGAACAACCTGGTCATCCCGCTGCTGGTCGCCCCGCCCTTCTTCTTCCTGCTGCTCAGCAAGATGCGCCAGCTCGCGGTCGCCCATCGCGAACTGATGGCTGTCGCCTCGACCGACAGCCTCACCACCCTGCTCAACCGCCGCGCCTTCACCGAGATGGTCGACGGCTATCTCAGGCGGGTCGAGGAAATCTCGTCGTCCGGGCTCGGCGCGCTGCTGATCGTCGACGTCGACCACTTCAAGCAGGTCAATGACCGCTATGGCCACGACACCGGCGACGAGGCGCTCAAGGTGATCGCCAGCACGATTGCCGGACTCGTCCGCGATACCGACCTTGTCGCCCGGGTGGGCGGCGAGGAATTCGCCGTGTTCATCCCGGGCCAGTCGCCGGATCGCATTTCCGTGGTTGCCGAACGGATCCGCTCGGCCATCAACGAGATCGATTTTGTCGCCCGCGGCCAGCGCCACGCGCTGACGGTGAGTGTCGGCGGCGTGGTGTTCGACCACAGCGTCCCGTACAGCGATCTCTACCGCTGCGCCGACGAGCACCTCTACCGCGCCAAGAACAATGGCCGCAACCGCGTCGAAATGAGCCTGTTCAGCCCCCAGGCGGCGGCGCAGGTGACGCTCCACTGAGCGGACAGGCCGGCCGGCGCGCGCGGCCGCGAAACCCTGGATAGCAGCGTCCGGAAAATTTTTCTTTGTCAATGGCGGGTCGCGCCGCCAAGATGGCCATGAAGACCATGTGGCCTGCCGCGTTGCGGCCCAGCCGGCAGGCGCACGAGCGCACTCGACGAGTCGACAACGCCGGACAGATGAGTCAACCGCTATCCGAACTGGACATCCAAGCGCTTCAGCCGGGCGACATTGCATTGTTGCTCGATTTCGACGGCACGCTTGTGGAAATAGCCGGGCAGCCGGACAATGTCGTCGTGTCGCCTGGAACCGTCCGCG
>JBNLDE010000104.1:0-7586 GCA_050304175.1 Zhengella sp.
GCCCTTTGCCGAACCCGAACTGGACGTCAAATACGAAAACGACGATTTCGAAGGCAAGGTGGAAAGCATCAGGATCGTCGGATTCGGGGCCGTGCCGCTCTTGATCAATTCGAGCGTCGATGCGGAAAAACAGACCATCACGAGCTACAACAAGTGGCGCGGCCTGGGCGACGCATGGTCGTCCAGCACCTGGCAATTTCGCGAAGGCCGTTTCGTCCTGGTGAAATCCGAGGTCGATCCGACCTATGACGGCGAAATCAAGGGCGTGGTCGTCTACGAAGCACCGCACCAGTAACAGTAAATCGCCAGGCCAGGCCGCTGATCTTCAAACGCCACCGCCCGGGATGCCGGTTGCAGGGACGGCTGGCGCCGCGAACGCCGGGCACGCAGTTGTTCGCGGCCTCGGCAGGATGGGACGCGCAATTACCGCGTGACGGCGGCGGCGCGAACAGGTAATCGGGTCGCATGACCGAATATTCCGAAGCCCGAATGGGCGCTGCAGCGCCTCGCCGCACGCCCCATGTCGTCACGCTGGTGCTGATCGCCTCGATCAATCCGTTGGCGCTCAATGTCTTCGTCCCGTCCATGCCGGGCATGGCCGGTGAATTCGGCGTTCCCTACACCACGATCCAGCTCGGCCTGTCGCTGTTTCTGCTGGTGACGGCGGTGATCACTCTGGTCGCCGGTCCCCTGTCGGACATTTTCGGCCGCCGCCCGGTGGTCATCGGCGGCTTCGTGCTGTTTCTGGCCGGCACAGTGATCTCGCTGACGGCGCAATCCGTCGAGGTGTTCCTGGCCGGCCGCATCATCCAAACGGGCAGCGCGGTTGGCGTCGCGCTGTCGCGAGCCATCGTTCGCGACCTCTTTGCCCGCAACAAGGCGGCCAGTATGATCGGCTATGTCACAATGGGAATGTCGATCGCGCCCATGCTCGGTCCCGCGGTCGGCGGATTCCTCGACGAGACCTATGGCTGGCGTGCCGGGTTCCTGCTGCTCGCATCGGCCGGACTCATTGCGATCCTGGTGACCGTAACCGCATTGCCCGAGACCAATCACGGACGCGGCCGGCCGCTGAAGGAGCAACTGGCCGACTATCGCGAACTGTTGTCCAGTGGCGGCTACTGGACATTCGCGCTGACCGGATCGCTGATCGCCTGCGTGTTTTTCGGGTTCTTGGGCGGCGGACCGGCCGTGGCGAGCAACTACCTGCACATGACGTCGGCCGCTTACGGTCTCTGGTTCGCGGCCTGTGCGGGCGGCTACCTGGTCGGCAATTTCCTGACTGGCCGGTTCTCCGAACGCGTCGGCATTCCGTCGATGATAACGACGGGCGCGATCGTCACGGTCACCGGCGGCGTCCTGCCGCTGGTCCTGCTCGGGATGGGAATTCGCGAACCCATCGCGTTGTTCGGCCCCACTTTCGTGATCGGCGTCGGCAACGGCATGACCCTGCCCAATGCTATTTCCGCGGCCGTCAGCATCAAGCCGTCGGCGGCGGGCGCTGCCTCCGGACTGATGGGATCGATGCAGATGGGATTAGGCGCGACGGCATCGGTGATCTGCAGTCTCGCAGCCGGCAGCGGCGCGGACTTCATGGCTTTCGGCATTACGCTGGCCACGATTGCCGTCGCCGCCTTGCTGATCAGCCTCTATGCGTCGGCGCTGGCGCGACGCCCTTGATTTGGCCGATGACGCATCTTGCCCTTGTGCGAACGGCATCTGGCGACAAATAGTAGTGTCATGACCGAACCACGCGAATTCATCGTGATGCCAGACCCTTCCGACGCCCGCCTGTCGGCGGATGTGTCCGGGATCGACCAGTCGGGCACCGCCGTCACCACCCGCGTCGTCGCGGAAAGACCACTGACGCTGTTCCTGAACCGCCAGGAGATCGTCACGATGATGACGATCGGCGACCATTCGGACCTGCTCGCGGTTGGCTATCTGCTGAACCAGAACATGCTCAAGCCCGACGACCGCATCACCGGCGTCGATTACGACGAGGAACTCGAGGCCGTCGTCGTGCGCACGGAGCGCGAGACGGACTACGAGGCCAAGCTGCAGAAGAAGGTACGGACTTCGGGGTGCGCCCAGGGCACGGTCTTCGGCGACGTGATGGAAGGGTTCGACGGCAAGGTGCTGTCGAAAGCCGAATTACGGACATCGTGGCTTTACGAACTCACGCACAAGATCAACACCGCGCCGAGCCTTTACCTGGAAGCCGGCGCCATCCACGGTTGCGTGCTGTGCGAGCAGGACCGGCCGCTGGTCTACATGGAGGATGTCGGCCGCCACAACGCCGTCGACAAGATCGCCGGCTGGATGTTCCTCAACGGCGAGAAGTCGGATGACAAGATCTTCTACACCACCGGCCGGCTGACCTCGGAAATGGTGATCAAGACGGTGCTGATGGGGATCCCGATCCTCGTCTCGCGTTCGGGTTTCACCGCCTGGGGCGTCGAGCTGGCGCGCAAGGCCGGCCTGACGCTGATCGGCCGGGCGCGCGGCAAGCGGTTTATCGCCCTGTCGGGCGCCGAACGCATCGTCTTCGACCTAGACCCCGACACCGTGCCGGAGGAAGGCGCGCGCCACGGGCGCAAGGGTGCGGAGGCAGCGCGATGACCGCGCTAGCGGCCGTTATCCTCGCCGGCGGGCTGTCGCGGCGAATGGGCGGCGGAGACAAGACGCTGCTCGAACTCGCCGGCAAGCCAATGCTTGCCCGCGTCATCGACCGGCTGTCGGCCCAGGTCCGCCCGATCGCGATCAACGCCAATGGCGATCCCGCCCGTTTCACCGGCTTCGGCCTGCCGGTCATCGCCGATACGGTCGGCGACCATGCCGGGCCGCTGGCCGGTGTGCTGGCCGGGCTGGAATGGGCGCAGCGGACCGATCCGGCGCTGACCCACATCATCACCGTCGCGGGCGACACACCCCTCTTCCCGCACGACCTCGTGGCCGGGCTGCTCGCCGCCAATGACGGCCACGGCGAGCGAATCGTGCTGGCAGCATCGGGCGGTTACCGCCATCCGGTGTTCGGCCTGTGGCCGGTCGCGCTGGCCGGCGACCTCGCCGCCTGGATGGCCTCGACCGATACCTACAAGGTGCTGGCCTGGGTCGGCGAGCACGACCATGCCTTCGCCGAATTTGCCCACGAGGACGGGATCGACCCGTTCTTCAACGCCAACACGCCCGAGGAGCTCGACGAACTCGAGCGGCTGGTGGGCGCAGAGACGACGCCGTGAGCCCGCGCATGTTCGGCATTGTCGGCTGGAAGAATTCCGGCAAGACCACGCTGACCGAGCGCCTGGTCGGCGAACTGGTTTCGCGCGGCCACACCGTCTCGACCGTCAAGCACGCCCACCACGCCTTCGACATCGACCACGAGCACACCGACAGCTACCGCCACCGCATGGCCGGGGCCGGCGAGGTCGCGCTGGTATCGTCGAGGCGTTGGGCGCTGATGCACGAAAGCCGCGAAGGTGAGGAACCATCGCTTGGCGAAATCCTCGACCGGCTCGCGCCGTGCGATATCGTCATCATTGAAGGCTACAAGCGCGAGAACCACGCCATGATCGAGACCCGGCGGCGCGACGCGCGCGAGACCACGCCGATGACTGCGATCAATCCGAATATCGTCGCGATCGCCGCCGATCGCCCGGTTGCCGGCGAAAGCCTGCCGGTCTTCGCCCTCGACGACATCGCCGCCATCGCCGACTTCGTCGAAATCCACACCGGCATCAGGAAACCAGTGTCGTGAAGCGGCTAATCGACGACTGTTTCCTGCATGACAAGGACCGTCTCACCCATGCCGAGACGCTGGCCCTGATCCGCGAGCGGCTGGCCGCCGTCACCGACAGCGAGACGATCGCGATCGAGGCCGCCGCCGGGCGCTATCTGGCCCAGTCGGTTACTGCGCCGCGCAACGTGCCCTTGCATGCCAATTCGGCGGTCGACGGCTATACTTTCGCCAAAGACGCACTGCCCGCCGGCGGGACCCTGGCGGTCGGGCCGCGCATCGCCGCCGGCGACACCGCCCGGTACACGGTCGCCAGCGGCCAGGCGGCGCGGATCTTCACCGGCGCGGTGATGCCGGAAGGCGCCGACACGGTCGCGATGCAGGAGGACTGCAGCCTGTCGGATGACGGGCGCACGGTCACGGTGCCCGTGGCGCTGAAGGCGGGGGCGAATGTGCGGCTGGCCGGCGAGGACGTGGCGGCCGGCTCGCGCGTGCTGCAACCCGGTCAAAGCCTTCGCCCGCAGGACATTGCAACTCTGGCCTCGTTCGGCATGGCCGGGGTCTCGGTCCGCAGGCCGGTCCGTGTGGCGCTGGTTTCCACCGGCAACGAACTGGTCCGTCCGGGCGCGCCGATTGAGCCGGGCCAGGTCTACGATTCCAACCATTTCATGCTGCGTGCGCTCTGCGCCACCCTGCCCGTCACCGTCACCGATTGCGGCATCCTGGCCGATGACCCCGCGACCGTGGAAACGGCGATCGCCGCGGCGGCGGTCAGCCATGACGTGATCCTGACCACCGGCGGCGCTTCGCGCGGCGAGGAGGACCATATCGTCGCGACGATCGACAGGCTCGGCAAGCGCCATCTGTGGCAGATCGCCATCAAGCCCGGCCGGCCGATGAGCTTCGGCCAGGTCGGCGATTGCGTCTTTCTCGGCCTGCCCGGCAACCCGGTCGCCGCCTTCGTCTGCTTCCTGCTCTATTGCCGGCCGGCGCTGACGGTGCTCGGCGGCGGCAAGTGGGCGGAGCCGCAGCGCTATCCCCTGCCCGCCGGCTTCGCGATTGCAAACAAGAAGCCGGATCGCCGCGAGTTCTGGCGCGGCTGGCTGGAAGCCGGCCCGGATGGACGGACGGTGGTCCGCAAGTTCGAACGCGATGGCTCGGGCCTCATTTCCGGCCTGCGGGAGGCAACCGGACTGATCGAGATTTCCGAGGAAAAGACTGCCGTTGCGGAAGGCGAGCCGGTCGCTTTCCTGCCGTTCGCTGGCTTCGGAATCGGCGGGTGAACGGAGCGCATTAGCGGTTGCATTCACTGCGTTTTCCGTTCCAGTATCGCTGCCAGCTACCGCGCACATGGCGCGGGCGCACCAAAGAGCCCGGACCACCGGGCCGGTCAAGACTGTTCAGAGAGGTTATCATGGGTATTTCGAAACGTATCACGCTCGCACTCGCCGGTGCGGCGCTCGCCCTGTCGATGGGGTCCGCCGGCGCCGCCGAAATGATGAAACTGAAGATCGGCACTGAAGGCGCCTATCCGCCGTTCAACAACCTCGAGGCGGACGGCTCGCTGGTCGGCTTCGACATCGATATCGCCAAGGCGTTGTGCGAGGAGATGAAGGCCGAGTGCGAATTTGTGACCCAGGACTGGGACGGCATCATCCCGGCGCTCCAGGCCGGTAAGTTCGACGCCATCATCGCCTCCATGTCGATCACCGACGAGCGCAAGGAAAAGGTCGATTTCACCAACAAGTACTACAACACGCCGCCGGCCATCGCCGCGCCCAAGGACACCGACATCAAGGGCGTGACCAAGGAAGACCTCGCCGGCAAGGTGATCGGCGTGCAGGGCTCCACCACGCATTCCAACTATGCGGAAGCGACCTACACCGATGGCGAGGTCAAGCTCTATCCGACCGCCGACGAGTACAAGCTTGACATCGAAAACGGGCGCCTCGACGCGGTCAATGACGACATCATCGTGCTCCAGGAATGGCTCGCCACCGAGGGCGGCGCCTGCTGCAAGATCGTCGGCACGATCAAGCCTGTGCCGTCCATTCACGGCGAAGGCGCCGGCATCGCCGTGCGCAAGGGCGAATCCGAGCTGGTCGCCAAGTTCAACGCCGCGATCGACGCTATCCGCGCCAACGGAAAGTACAAGGAAATCAACGACAAGTACTTCTCCTTCGACGCCTATGGCGGCTAGGCGCATTGCCACATCATAACCGAAATGATGGATGGCGGGTTCGCCCCGCCCTCCATGCCCTGAAAGCGCCGCGCGATGGATAACGCGCTGCTCATGCTCGGCTTCGGCGACACCGGTTGGGGTGACGAAATCCTCTCCGGCGTTGTCGTGACCGTGACCCTGGCGCTGGCAACGCTGCCGCTCGGCCTGATGATCGGCTTTTTCGTTGCGCTCGCCAAACAGGCCGAGGAACCCAGCCTGAAACTGGCGGCAAACATCTACACCACCATCTTTCGCGGCCTGCCGGAACTTCTCACCCTGTTCCTGATCTATTTCGGGGCACAGATCGGCATCCAGCAGCTGACAGCCGCGCTTGGCCTGGGCGTGACGATCGAGATCAACTCGTTCCTGGCCGGCATGTTCGCGCTCGGCGTGGTGTTTTCCTCCTACGCCTCGGAGGTGTTCCTGTCGGCCTTCCGCGCCATCCCCCACGGCCAGTACGAGGCCGGCTACGCCGTCGGCCTGCGCTATGGCCAGACCATGCGCCTGGTTGTCCTGCCGCAACTGATCCGCCTGGCCCTGCCCGGCCTTTCCAATCTCTGGCTGATCCTGCTCAAGGACACCGCGCTGGTCTCCATCATCGGCCTGTCCGACATCCTGCGCCAGACCGGCATCGCCGCGCGGGTGACCAAGCAGGCCTTCTTCTTCTATGGCACGGCCTGCCTGCTCTATCTCGTGCTCGCCATCCTGTCCTCGATCGTGATCCGGCGCATCGAGAACTGGTCGCGCAAGAGCGAGGTGGTGCGATGAACGACGCCGCCACCGAATCCGAGACCCTGGTTCTCCGGCCGCCGCCGCCGGCGCGCCAGTGGACACGCGCGCGCATCGCCGGCCACGTCATCACCGGTTTGTGGATCCTGGTCGGCATCGCCTTCGTCGCCTACCTCGTCGGCGCCTGGGACAGCGACCTGGTCGTCAAATACGGGCCGCGCTACTGGTCCGGCTTGAAGACGACGGTGGTCCTGGTCTCATTCTCGATCGTCGCCGGCGCGCTGTTGTCCGTGCCGGTCGCACTCGGCCGGCTGTCGCGCAACCCGGTTCTCGGCGGCTTCGCCTACGCCTATGTCTATGTCTTTCGCGGCACGCCGCTGCTGGCGCAGGTCTTTCTCGTCTATTACGGCCTCGGTCAGTTCCACAAGGCGCTCGATTCGGCCGGCCTGTGGTGGTTCTTCCGCGATGCCTGGTATTGTGGATTCTTCGCCTTCGCCCTCAACACCGCCGCCTACCAGGCCGAAATCCTGCAGGGCGCGGTCCGCTCGGTGCCGAAAGGCCAGTGGGAAGCCGCGGCCTCCATGGGCGTCGGCAAGATCTACACCTTCTGGCGCATCATCGTGCCCCAGGCGCTGATTGTCGCGCTCAGGCCCTATGGCAACGAAATCATCCTGATGATCAAGGGTTCGGCCATCGTCGCGATCATCACGGTCTATGACCTGATGGGCCAGGCGCGCTGGGTGTTCTCCAAGACCTTCGATTTCCAGGCCTATCTGTGGGCGGCGGTGATCTATCTGATCATCGTCGAAACCCTGCGCATCGCCTGGGACAGGCTGGAAGCCCGGTTGACGAGGCACCTGAAGCGCTAGGTGCTGTCGACCAAAGGGGCTCCCGGATCAG
>JBNLDE010000105.1:0-5969 GCA_050304175.1 Zhengella sp.
GAAGTCGAGCCACTTGATCCAGCGCTTCTTGTCCTGCGAGTCCACGTCGGAAATCACGCACACCAGGCCGCTGGTCAGCTCGGGTCGGTCGTCGGGTTTGGGGGATGCCGCATGTGGCGGGCGGCGGTCCTCTCCCCGCGGACGGGGAGAGGAATGTCGGCTGGTCCGGTCAGCCCGGAGCCCGCTGCTTCGCGGCTCCCGGTGGGCGCGGCCTTCCATCGCGCCACCGGCGCGATGGATTGGCTGCGCCAACCGGCGGCTCACTCCTGGTTGTTGCGGCCGATCGGGATGTCCATCTCCTCCGGCTTGATCTCGCGGACCAGTTCGGGGATCGCCCACTTCACGTTGTCGTCGACCTTGATCTTGAAGTGGTACATGGACTGCAGTGCCTGATGGTCCTCGGGGCGGAACGTCATCGTGCCCTTCGGCGTCTCCCAGCTCATGCCTTCCATGGTCTTGATCAGCGTCTCGGCATCCCAGTCGTCGGCGGTTTCAAGCGCCTTGACCACCGCGAGCGCGGCGGCCATGCCGCCGGCGGTGAAGAAGTCCGGCGGCGAGTCGAAGCGCTTCTGGTGCTCGGCGACCAGCCAGTCGTTGATCGGGTTCTTGGGGATGTCGTAGTAGTAGTAGATCGCGCCTTCCATGCCGGGCACCCGCTTGTAGGTGGGCAGCACCGCCAGGATGTGGCCGCCGGTCGAGATCTCGATGTTGTAGCGCGAGGGCTCCATGCCCACGAGCGCACCCATCGGGTCGCCGGACCCGGCGACATAGATCAGGATGACCTTGCGGCCCGGCTTGTCCTTCAGGGCGTTGAACAGGCGCTCGCCGACGGCGGTGTAGTCGGTGGTCTTGAGCGGCACGTATTCCTCGGCAACGACGTGGGCGCCGGTGCCTTCCAGCGCCTTCTTGAAGGCGGCGATGCCGTCCTTGCCGAAGGCATAGTCCTCGGCCAGCGTCGCGACATAGAGGTTCTCGTCGGGCTTCAGCGCCTTCGCCTGCGCCTGCATGTCCATCGACGAGTTGCGCGACGTCTTGAACACGTAGCGGTTGGAGTTGGGCCCGGTCAGCGAGTCGGCGACGGCCGGCTCGACCAGCAGGATCTTCTCGTACTCGGCCGCCACGGGAAGCATCGCCGTGGTCACGCCCGACGAGGTGCCGCCGACCGCGATCAGCGCGCCGTCATCGCCATAGGCTTCCGCCAGCACCGACCGCGCGACGTCCGGTTTGAACTGCGTGTCCTTCTCGATCACCTCGATCTTGCGGCCCTTGACCATCATCGTGCCATTGGTGGCGTATTCCAGGCCGAGGTTGAAACCGGTCGAGGTCTGCTTCGAAAACACTTCGAAGGCCGAGCCGGACAGGCCATGGACGAGCGCGATCTTTGCCGGATCGCCGTCCTGGGCGTTCGCGAACGAAGCCATGCCGGCGGCAAGCGCCGTCGCCAGGCCCAGTGTTGTCAGTAGTCGTTTCATACGTTCTCCTCCTGTGAGACGGTGAAAGTGTTGCGGGTCGAATTCACTGCGCGGTCCAGCCGCCGTCGATCGGAATGGCCGTGCCGGTGATGTTGTGTGCGCCTTTCGCGCACAGCCAAGCCGCCAGCTCGCCGATCTCAGACGGGTCGGACGTGCGCAGGCTTGGTTGCTTCTCGGCCAGCAGGCTGGCGATGCCCTTGTCACGGTCACCGCCGAACTGGGCGGCACGGTCGTTGACCTGCGGCTGGATCAGCGCCGTTTCGGTCCAGCCCGGACAGATACAGTTGACGGTCACGCCGCCTGAAGCCTTCGTGCCGCTGGCGGCATATTCCAGCGCGCAGACCTTGCTCATGCCGACGAGGCCGAATTTTGAGGCGACATAGGGGGCCTTGTCCTTCGAGGCGACCAGCCCGTGCACCGAGGCGATGTTGACGATACGGCCGAACCCACGCTCGCCCATGCCCGGCAGGGCACGGCGCATGGTGTGGAACGCCGCCGACAGGTTGACCGAAATGATGGCGTCCCACAGGTCGGGCGTCACGTCGGGCAGCGAAGCCGTCTTCTGCATGCCGGCATTGTTGACCACGACATCGAGCGGCCCCCAGTCGTCCAGCGCGTCCATCATCGCGTCGATTGCTGCGACATCGCGCATGTCGGCGTCAAAGAAACGGGCCTCGGGCGCGCCGGCGGCGATCACGGCAGCGACCGCTTCGTCGGCCTGTTCCCGCGTTGCCAGGCCGTGCACCGCGATCCGTGCGCCGGCGCCGGCCAGTGCTTTCGCCACGGCCAGGCCGATCCCCTGGACCGAACCCGTCACCAGCGCTGTGCGTCCGTCAAGATGTCCCATCTCAGGCCTCCTCGCGGTCGGCGGCAAGCATCGCCCGAAGTTCGGTCTTCAACACCTTGCCGTAATTGTTCTTGGGCAGTTCGGCGACGAACCGGTAGCTCTTCGGCCGCTTGAAGCGCGCGATATGTTCCAGGCAGTGCCGGTCGAGATCGGCGGGATCGCCCGGCGCGCCGGGCGCGCAAACCACGAACGCCATCACCGTCTCGCCCCATTCCGGATCGGGCGCGCCGAGCACCGACACTTCGGCGACGGCAGGATGGGTCAGCAGCGCTTCCTCGACCTCGCGCGGATATATGTTGGTACCGCCCGAGATGATCACGTCCTTGGAGCGGTCCTTCAGCGTCAGGAACCCGTCGGCGTCGAACGCGCCCATGTCGCCGGTCCACAGCCAACCGTCGCGCAGCGCCGATGCGTTGGCCTCGCTGTTGGCCCAGTAGCCCTGCATGACGGCGGCGCCCCGCACCGTCACCTCGCCGGTCTCGCCGGCGGGTACCGGGCGGCCATCTTCGTCGACGGCGCGCACCTCGACGCAGGATTGCGCCGTTCCCACCGAGGCCAGCCGCTCGCGCCAGCGCGGGTGGCTGCGGTCGTTTACCAAATGGCGCGACAGGGCGGTGATGCACATCGGGCTCTCGCCCTGGCCGTAGATCTGGCAAAAGCGCGGTCCCAGAACGTCGACCGCTTCGACGATGTCGGCGAGATACATCGGCCCGCCGCCATAGACGATGGTGCGGATGCCGTCGCCGGTTTCGCCGGACGCCTTGGCGGCATCGGTCAGCCGCTTCACCATGGTCGGCGCGGCGAACATGTGCACGTCGCCCAGTGCGCGCGCGGTCTCGAAGATTTCCGCCGCTTCGAACCCGCCGGAGTCCGTTACCACATGGCGCGCGCCCTTCAGCACGTGCTGGACATTGTAGAGCCCGGCGCCATGGCTCATCGGCGCCGCATAGAGCGCGGCGTCGGTTTCGTAGACCGCATCCACGTCGACGAAATAGGAAAACGCCATGGCGTGGATGTTTCCATTGGAGATCATCACGCCCTTGGGCTTGCCCGTCGTGCCCGATGTGTAGAACAGCCAGGCCATGTCGTCGCGGCCGCGATCGACCGGCGCGGGAAGTGGCGAAGCGCGCCGCATCGATGCGAATCCCGCGCTTTGCAGATCGATCATGGCGGCGCAGCACGCCGGCAGGTGCGGCGCCAGCTCGTTGCCGAGCGCCTCGGTCACGAAGACCAGTTTCGCGCCCGAATTGTCGATGATCCAGGCCGCCTCGCGGGCGTGCAGCTTGGCGTTGATCGGCACGATCGCCGCGCCCGCGAACCACGCGCCGTACATCGCCTCGAGATATTCGGTCGTGTTCTTGGCGAAAATCGCCACGCAGTCGCCCGGCGCGACCGCGTGCGCCGACGCCAGCGCCCCGCCGATCGCCGCCGACGACGTGGCGAAGGCCGCGTAATCGCCGACCACCGCCTCGCCTTTCAGCAAGGCCGGACGGCGCGGATTGAGCGTCGCGCTTCTGACCAGCCAGTGGGCCAGATTCATCGATTTCCTCCCGAAAGCACAAATCTCCCGTGCTGCGGCGCTTTATTTTCTTTTCGCCGCAGTGCACCCTGCTGGTATCCTCTGCCCAAGCAGGTTGGCGCGCAATATCGTAGAAACACGCAACGGGTCGTAGAATTACGCATGGAAACAGCGAACAAATACGGCGATTTGGACCTTTTGGCCTATGAAGTGGCGCCGATCGGGATCGTGATGACCGAAAACAGGGTGATCCGGACCTGCAACGAGACCTTCGCGCGCATGTTCGGCTTCGAGCGAAATGCGCTGATCGACCAGTCCTTCGCCATCCTCTATCCGTCCTTCGAGGAATTCGTGAAGATCCGCAATATCGGCGTGCGCTCGTTGCGCGAGGAAAACCGGTACTCCGACGAGCGCATCATGGCGCGCGCAGACGGGTCGCTGTTCTGGTGCCGCGTGCGCGGGGTGACGCTGACCCACGAGGGCGATCCGCTCGCCCACGCGGTGTGGAGCATGGCCGACCTGTCGCACGAGCGGACCGTCGCGGAATTGTCGACCCGCGAGCGCCAGATCGTCATGCATCTGGGCGAGGGGCGCACCTCAAAGGAGATCGCGCGCCTGCTGGAAATATCGCCGCGCACGGTCGAGACCTACCGCGCCCGCCTGCTGAAAAAGTTCTGCGCCGGCAATGTCGCCGAGTTGCTGTCGCATCTGGGCGGCATGCCGGGCGTGTGACGCCTGGCGCAGGTTTCCTGTTGGCCGCGGCCCTGTCGCCGTTTGCCATCGCCTGCATTCCTGCTATTGCGGGTTCCTGCCGGGCTTGAACCACGAACGTCAACACCTGATGGAGCAACCGACAGCCGTGATACCCAAAATCCTCGTTTTCGCCGGCTCGGTGCGGATCGGCGCGTACAGCGGCAGGACCGCCGACAATGCCCAGAAGGAACTCGCGCTGCAGGGCGCGGAGGTCACCCGCGTCTCGCTCGCCGATTATCCGCTGCCGCTGATGGACGAGGATCTCGAGCGCGAGAAGGGCATTCCCGAAAACGCCGTGAAGCTCGCCCGGCTGATCGCGGCCCATGACGGCGTGCTGGTGGCGACGCCGGAATACAACCGGTCGCTGCCGCCGCTGCTGAAGAACGCGATCGACTGGATCAGCCGCGTGACGAAGGACAATGGCCGGCCGCTGCATCCGTTCGCCGGCAAGGCGGTGGCGCTGTGTTCGTCGTCGAACGGCCCGTTTGCCGGGATCTATGCGATCGGTCACCTCAGGACCGTCCTGACCCATGTCGGCTGCGAGGTGGTTTCGCCGCAATGTTCCATCGCCCATGGCGACGAGGCGTTCGACGACAACGGCGACTTCACGAACGAACGCTCCCGCACGATCATGGCGAGCGTCTGCAGCACGCTGATCGAGCGGGCGAGGATGCTCTCGACACGGGTGGAGAACTGATGATGGACGAACGGCTGATCGTTGCGCTCGATGTTCCCACGGTTGGCGAAGCGGCGGCGATCGTCGACGAGCTTGCCGATACCGTGTCGTTCTACAAGATCGGGTACCAGCTCGCCTTTGCCGGCGGCCTGGAACTCGCCCGCGACCTCGTCGCTCAGGGCCGCAAGGTCTTTCTCGACATGAAACTGCTCGACATCGACAATACGGTCGCCAAGGGCGTTGAGAATGTCGTCAAAATGGGCGTCTCCATGCTTACCATCCACGCCTATCCCAAGGCGATGCGCGCGGCCGTCGAGGCCGCGGCGGGATCGGATCTGTGCCTGCTGGGCGTGACGGTGCTCACCTCCATGGACGAGCAGGACGTCATCGACGCGGGCTACGAATACGATCCCCACACGCTGGTTCTCAGGCGCGCGGAGCAGGCGTTGAACGCCCGCATGGGCGGCATTGTCTGTTCGGCGATGGAGGCGGCGGCGGTGCGCAAGATCGTCGGGCCGTCGATGGCCGTCGTGACCCCGGGCATCCGGCCCGCCGGTGCCGACAGGGGCGACCAGAAGCGTGTCGTGACGCCTGCCGATGCGATTTCCGCGGGCGCGAGCCACCTTGTGGTCGGCCGCCCGATTATCGCTGCCCGCGATCCGGCGGCAGCCGCATGCGCAATCATTGCCGAAATCGCCGAAC
>JBNLDE010000106.1:0-3823 GCA_050304175.1 Zhengella sp.
GGGTCGACAACTCGGTTATCTCAACGCCTGCCTCTTTGCATATTCCGTTGACTTCATCGCAGTAAGTCTTGGACGACGCGGCCTTTTGGAGATCAAACAGCCGGTGGTCCCAACTGGGAATCTGGATACCCTTGTAACCCAGCCCAGCAGCCCATTTCGCCATCGACGGCAGTGTGTTGTAAGGGGCTTGGTCCCCCGCGAACTGCGCAAGAAATATCGCAGGTCCCTTGATTGTTGCGGTCATCGACGTCCTCTCCTCCAGCGTGACCGGAACGGTTCGCCAGCGCGATTGTCGCGGCAGCAGCCGCAATTCCGCCAGCGTACACCGCCCCTCCAACCAGACCGCCGAGTGGCGGTCTTTACTCTCCCTTTCCGGGATTCGTCCCGTCGTCCTTCTGCCCGCGTTCGGCTTCGGCCGCGCGTATGAGCGCTTGAGCCGCCCACTGCATCACGGATAGCGTCGCGGCGCCGTTCAAACCCCAGATGTCTTTCAGGACGACGAGTGCCTCGACCCCGAAAACAAGCGACAAGGCCTGTTTGAGGCGCTCAAGGGACTTTGCGTCCATCCCGCCCTCAAGGGGCGAAAGCGCATCCGCCAGCAGCTCCTTGCGATGGCCACGGGCAAAGGATGGCTCGTCATCGAGGGTTCCCGCTTCATTTCTCGCCCAATGATCGAGCGAGAGTTTCAAGGCGGCCTTGAACGTCGCCTCGAACTTCTCGATGCGCGGCACGCCGGTATCGAGCAGGCTCGCCACTCTTTGCGCAGGGTCCGCCGATTGCGAGTGCCAATCCAGGATCGGGCCCAGCGCTTCATCCACGACGGCCTGCACCAGCGCCGTCTGGCTGGGGAAATAGCGGTATGCGGTTGCGCGAGACACCTCCGCCGCTTCAGCCACCTCGCTGACGGACGGAGTTGCACCGGCCTGCATCAGGCGCATTGCGGTCTTCAGCATCAGCCGTCGGGTCCGGGCGCGAGGCCCCTTCAGCGCTGCCATATCAGATTGACGTGAGACATCCATATCATTATGATACTAGAGTCTTACTTCATTGGCAACGCCTCGTGACAAGCGGTGGCAAATCAAGACCGGTGACTTGGACACTCGGGAGGGACCGGTGCGGTGAAACGCATTTACGTAGTCGCCACGACGGACACCAAAGGCGAGGAATTCGCCTATCTTGCCGATGCTATCGTCGCCGCGGGAGCGGCTGTTACGCGGGTCGATGTGGGCACACGCGGCGCCACGGTCCCCGTTGACGTCTCCGCTGAGACGGTCGCGACATATCATCCGGACGGCGCATCGCATGTACTCGGCATCGATGACCGCGGCACATCGGTCGCAGCCATGGCGAAAGCGTTTGCGCACTTCGTCCAATCGCGATCGAACATCGCGGGCATAGTGGGCATAGGCGGCGGCGGCGGAACGTCCATTATCACAGCCGGCATGCGTGTCCTCCCACTTGGCACGCCGAAAGTGATGGTCTCAACGCTCGCGTCCGGCGACACTGCGCCCTACGTCGACATATCCGACATAATCATGATGCCGTCGGTAACCGACATGGCGGGATTGAACGGGCTGTCGCGCGTGATCCTGCACAACGCGGCACAGGCGATCGCGGGAATGGCGGCACATCCGCCCTCGCCGGCTGTAGGCAAGCCCGCGCTCGGGCTGACAATGTTCGGGGTTACCACGCCTTGCGTCACCGCTATCGCCGACGAGCTCGGTCGCGACTTCGACTGCATGGTGTTTCACGCCACCGGCACGGGCGGCCGCACCATGGAGAAAATGGCCGACAGTGGCGTACTGTCGGGCTTCGTCGACATCACAACAACAGAGGTGTGCGACTACCTCCTGGGCGGGGTGTTGCCGGCGACCAGCGACCGCTTCGGCGCCGTTATCCGGACCCGGCTACCCTATGTCGGTTCGGTCGGCGCCCTCGACATGGTGAACTTTTGGGCGCCGTCGACGATGCCCGAGAAGTACCGGGGGAGAAATCTCTACAAGCACAATCCGAACGTGACGCTGGTGCGGACGACGGCAGATGAATGCCGCCAGATCGGCGAATGGATCGGCCGCCGGTTATCGCATTGCGACGGGCCGGTTCGGTTCCTGATTCCCGAAAAAGGCATATCGGCCCTCGATATAGAGGGAGGCCCATTCTGGGACCCCGAGGCCGACGAGGTCCTGTTTGACGCGATCGAAAGCACAATCAAGCCCGGCGCAAATCGCCGTGTCGAGCGTCTGCTGCTTCACATCAATGACCCCGCATTTGCCAGCGCCGCAGCGGCGGCATTCCGGGAGATTGCAACCTGACGCTTTCTTTCAAACCCATTTCGCTGAACTGAAACCCGTAGGAACGACATGCCAGCCATCCCCCGCGCGAAGATTCTGCAAAAACTCCGGGCCATGATCGAGGCCGGGCAGCCGATCGTCGGTGGAGGCGCCGGTACCGGCTTGTCTGCCAAGGCGGAGGAAGCCGGCGGCATCGACATCATCGTCATTTACAATTCCGGCCGGTACCGGATGGCCGGCCGCGGCTCGGCGGCCGGACTGCTCGCCTATGGCAATGCCAACGCGATCGTTAAGGAGATGGCCTGCGAGGTGCTGCCGGTCGTCAGGCATACGCCCGTGCTGGCCGGCGTCAACGGCACGGATCCGTTCGTCTTCATGCCCCGCTTTCTGTCCGAATTGAAGGAAATGGGTTTTTCGGGCGTTCAGAACTTCCCGACTGTCGGACTGTTCGATGGGACGATGCGCCAAAGCTTCGAGGAGACAGGCATGGGCTTCGGTCTCGAAGTCGACATGATCGCCGAGGCGCACCGGCAAGACCTGTTGACCACCCCCTACGTCTTCAACCCGGCGGAAGCCCGCGCCATGTCCGGGGCCGGCGCAGATATTGTGGTGGCGCATATGGGTGTGACCACAGGCGGTACGATTGGCGCCACTTCGGCCAAATCGCTGGATGACTGCGTGGGCGAAGTCGATGCCATCGCCGAGGCGGCTCGCACGGTGCGCGATGACGTCATCGTGTTGTGCCACGGCGGACCGATCTCGATGCCGGCCGATGCGCGCTACATGCTGGAACGCTGCAAGGGGCTGCACGGTTTCTACGGCGCTTCGTCGGTGGAACGCTTGCCTGCCGAAATGGCGATCGCGCAGCAAACCGCCGCCTTCAAGGCAATCGCCATATCCGCCGAGACAGCGAAATAGGAGGAAACAATGACAGACATGAACAAGGTCTTCGTCTATCCGCAGGACGTCGATTCCTTCGGCTTTGACTGGGGCCGGCTCGCGCTGACGGTTGCGCCGGAAGTGAACGGCGCCCGTCACCTTTCCGGCGGAGTCGTGGACCTACCGGCCGGCCAGGGGCATGCGCGCCACAACCATCCGGGGTCCGAAGAGATCATCTTCGTGATTTCCGGCCACGGCAAACAGATGGTGGAGGACGAGGACGGCAAGCCGGTCACCCGCGAGGTCGGTCCCGGTTGCACAGTTTTCGTGCCCGATAGCCGGTACCATTCCACACTCAATACCGGCGATGGACCGATGCAGCTCTTCGTCGTGTATTCGCCGGCCGGACCCGAGTTGGTGCTGCGGGAACTGCCGGATTTCAGGCTCATTCCTGCCAGCGCATGAAGTCGGCTTGGCGACCGCTTTCGCAAGCCCGGCCGCGCCGCGAGGCGTGGGCAACCATTCAAGGCGCCTCGGTGCAGCGCAGGCGAGATGCCGACGATTGGCGGGACGCAATGCCGAGGAAACCGGAATTTTTCCGCGAGCGTATGAAAAGAATGGCCCGCCATGCTCTTGCCATAAGTAATACTATT
>JBNLDE010000107.1:0-1804 GCA_050304175.1 Zhengella sp.
CGCGGCAGCATACGACGATAGCGTTAACGATCAAGGATGACGGCACAGGTTGGCCAGTTTCCCTGACCAGATGTGCGCAATTCGACGCGAATTACGCCGAGTTTCCGACGCGGAAACCCAAGAGTTCACACTGTAGGCCCAGGAAAATGCGTCATTTTCCGCCCCGGTCTCCGCGTCGAAGACCGATTACCCCTCGATCTTCGTCAGATCCGCCACAGACAGGCAGGCCGCCGTGATGCGGTGCAGCAAATTCAGCCGGTTCCGGCGTAGAATCGCGCTGTCGGCATTGACCTGAACCGCCTCGAAGAAGGCGTCGATGGGGCCGCGCAGCGTCGCCAGCGTCGCCATCGCCTTGCCGAAATCCTCGGTTTTCATCGCATTGGCGATCAGCGCCTCGGCGGCATCGAGCGCGTCGAACAGCGCCTTTTCCTCCGGCGCCTCCGCCAATTTCGGATCGGGACCGAAGGAATACTCGACCCCGTCCGCCTCCTCGGCCTGCCGCAGGATGTTATGGGCGCGTTTGAAGCCCTGCGTCAGGTTCTCCCCGTCCTCGGTGTCGAGGAAGTCCTGCACCGCCCGCGCCCGCTTGACCAGCAGCGTCAGGTCGTCGGCGTTCGGCATGGCGAGGGCGGCGTCGATCACATCATGGCGGATGCCCTGATCGCGCAGGAAGACTTTGAGGCGGTCGTGGAGGAAGGAGAGGAGGTCTCTCTCCACTGTCGCTTGGTGATCAAGCACAATCGAAGGCTCAATACTGTAAGTTCCGGTCGGAGAGCCTTCTTCAATCTTTTTGAAGTATTCCTCGACGTTTTCGACTTGTCCGGCAACTAAGTGATCACAATTCGCAGAAATGGTATCAGGATACTTTGCCGTGGCACAAATATTGTGAAACGCATCCCCTCTATTTTCCAATTGGATAAATATGTTAGCCCAGCCTTCGATCTGCCTAACAAGATGCATGAATGCATCGCCTATGACAGTTTGCAGTGAAGCCCTTAGTTCGTTCTCCAGCATTAATCGAATGTCGCCTAAGCCTGCCCTTCTCAGCGCAAACGGGTCCTTCGACCCCGTGGGTTTCTCGTCAATCGCCCAGAAGCCGGTCAGCGTGTCGATCTTGTCGGCCAGCGCCACCGCCACCGACAGGGGCGCGGTCGGCACATCGTCCGACGGCCCCAGCGGCTGGTAATGCTCGCGAGCGACAGCGGCGATCTCGTCCGACAGTTCCGCCCGGCTGGCATAATACTCGCCCATCACCCCCTGCAATTCCGGGAATTCATAGACCATCTCGGACGACAGATCGGCCTTGGCGATCCGCGCCGCCGTCTCCGCCTCATCCGCATCGGCGCCCACAATCGGCGCGATCTCGCGGGCCAAGGCCGCGATCCGGTCGATCCGCTCCGCCTGAGATCCAAGCTTCCGGTGGAAGGTCACATCGGCCAGCTTGTCCGTCCATTGCGTGATGTCGGTCGTCGCCACCCGCAAGTCGTTCTCCCAAAAGAACTTCGCATCCGACAGCCGCGCCGACAGAACCTTCTGGTTCCCCGCAAGGATCGTCGCCCCGTCATCCGCCGTCTCGCGGTTGGCAACCGTCACGAACCGCACGATCCGGCCCGAGCGGTCCTTCACCGAGAAGAACTTCTGGTGTTCCTTCATCGAGGTTTGCAGCACCTCCGGCGGCAGGTCGAGGAAATCCGCCCCGATCTCCCCCATCAGCACCACCGGCCATTCGACCAGCCCGGCAACCTCCGCCAGAAGCCCGCGATCCTCGACAACCTCCAGCCCTTGCGCAAAGGCCATCTGCGTC
>JBNLDE010000108.1:0-3057 GCA_050304175.1 Zhengella sp.
GGGTGGCGCCAGCAGGGCGCCACCTCCGCCAGCGGCAACAGCACGAAGGCCCTTTCCTGCAGCCGCGGGTGCGGCAACACCAGTCCCTCCGGCTCATTGATCACCCGTTCGTCATAGGTCAACAGATCGAGATCCAGCGTCCGGCTCTCATTCCGCCGCAATCGCATGCGACCGTATTCACTTTCGACGCTGTGCAGGGCTGCCAGCAGGGCCGTGGGGTCCAGCGATGAGTTCACCTGCACAACCCCGTTGACGAACCAGGCCTGATCCGATGCGGGGACCGGTGCACTGCGGTACCAGGAAGATCGCCGCAAGACATGAACGTCAATATTTTCCAGCGACTTGAGGGAGGCTTCTAACAACTTCTGCGAAGTATCGAACTCCTCTGTGACGAGGTTCGATCCCAAGGCGATAAGAATCATGTTTCCCGGACCCGGTCCTGCATCGATAATGCTGCGGCTCTTGCGAGCAAGAAATGAAGACTTAAATCTCTAGCATGGAAAAGGCTGTTGTGTTGCGGACCGACAGCCAGAAGTTCAGCGCTCTCAGCTAGCAGATCTAAGCCTAAATCAGGATTTCCGTGAGACCGGTCAGTCTGTCCAGCCGCCGGTCTTTCAAAGGGGTAGAAATGAAGTTCTATAGTCAGGAGCGGGTTGCTCTTTTCATCGATGGCGCGAACCTTTACGCGACAGCCCGGGCTTTAGGTTTCGATATTGATTACAAGCGCTTGCTCGATATTTTTTCCAATCAATGCAACCTGGTCCGCGCCCTTTACTACACGGCGCTGGTCGAAGACCAAGAATACTCCCCCATTCGCCCCCTGGTCGACTGGTTGGACTACAACGGTTACACGATGGTGACCAAGCCGACCAAGGAGTTCACGGACGCGGCCGGCCGGCGCAAGGTGAAGGGCAATATGGACATCGAGCTGGCGGTCGATGCCATGGAGATGCTCGACCACCTGGATCATATCGTGCTGTTCTCCGGGGACGGCGACTTCCGGCGCCTGGTTGAGACCATCCAGCGGCGCGGCCGGCGGGTGACCGTTGTATCGACCCTGCGCTCCCAGCCGCCGATGATCGCCGACGAACTGCGGCGCCAGGCGGATATCTTCATCGATCTGGCCGAACTGCAATCACAGATCGCCCGTCAGCTTCCGGCCGACCGCGCCCGTAGCGGCGAGCGTCTGCGTCAGGAAGGCTTTGACGAGGACCACTATCACGACGACGACGATTATTACGAGGACGAAGCCGTCTAGACGTCCGGTCCGGTCATGCAAATCGAGCCGCCGCGCGACTGCGCGCTCTGCCCTCGCCTCGTCGCATTCCGTCAAGCCAACCAGGCCGCCTACCCCGCTTTTCACAATGCCCCGGTCCGGGCCTTCGGCCCGCTCGACGCCCGCCTCTTGATCGTCGGCCTCGCTCCCGGCCTCAAGGGCGCCAACCAGACCGGCCGGCCCTTCACCGGTGACTACGCCGGCGACCTGCTCTACCAAACGCTCGGCCGCTTCGGCTTCGCCGAAGGCAGCTACGGGCGCCGCGCCGACGACGGACTGAGCCTGGTCGACTGCCGGGTCACCAATGCCGTGCGCTGTGTCCCGCCGGAGAACAAGCCCACGGGGCCCGAAGCCAATAACTGCCGTCCTTTTCTGGTGCGGGAAATCGGTGCCATGAAGCGCCTGAAGGTGATTCTCTGCCTCGGTGGTCTGTCCCACGGGGCCGTCCTGACCACGCTCGGCGTCCGCAAGAGCCACTATCCCTTCCGCCACGGCGCCATTCACGAGATCGACGGCTTGGCGGTCGCGGACAGCTACCACTGCTCCCGCTACAACACCAACACCGGACGCCTCACCGAGGACATGTTTGAGGAGGTCTTCGCCGCAGTCCGGGAGCGCCTAGCCGCGCTCCCTCATGAGGCGTGATTTGCGGCGATCCCATTCGCGGGATTTGATGTCCTGCCGCTTGTCGGCTTTCCGCTTGCCGCGCGCCAGGCCGACTTCCAGCTTGGCGATGCCGCGCGGATTGAAGTAGATGGCCAGCGGAACCAGCGTGTACCCCTCGCGCCGCACCTGTCCCACCAGCTTGGCCAGCTCGCGGCGGTGCACGAGCAGTTTCCGCAAACGCCGCGGCTCATGGTTGTTGTGGGTCGCCGCGTCGTATTCGGGGATATGGGCGCCCTGCAGAAACAGCTCGCCGCCGCGTTCCATCACATAGGCCTCGCCGATGGACGCGCGGCCGCCGCGCAGCGATTTAACCTCGCTGCCCGTCAGCACCAGCCCCGCCTCAAAGCGGTCCTCGATCTGGTAGTCATGGCGCGCCCGGCGGTTCTGGGCCGCGATCTGCTTCGCGCCCGCGTTCATGATCCCGGTCTCGCTGCTTTAGTTGAGGAGCCCGGCGTGGACCATGGCCGAACGGACTTTGGCCTGGGTCTCAGGCTGAATCCGCACCATCGGCAGGCGCACCTCGTCCTCGCAGTGCCCCAACAGCTTAGCGGCAAATTTCACCGGCGCCGGGTTGGACTCGATGAAGAGGGCCTGGTGCAGCGGCATCAGCCGGTCATTCAGCTCGGTGACACGGTCGAAATCCCGGTTCTTCCAGGCCGCATGCAGCTCGGCACAGAGCCGCGGCGCGACGTTGGACGTCACGGAAATGCAGCCGTGGCCGCCCTGCGCGAGGAAAGGAACGATGGTCGCATCCTCGCCGGAAAGCTGGGCGAAATCCGCTCCGATCGCCGCCTTGGTTCGCGCGGGGCGGGTCAGATCCGCCGTCGCGTCCTTCACGCCCACGATGTTGGGCAACTCGGCCAGCCGCGCCATGGTCTCGACCGACATGTCGACGACGCAGCGCCCCGGAATGTTGTAGATCACGATCGGAATTTCGACCGCATCGTGAATCGCCTTGTAGTGCTGGTAGAGCCCTTCCTGCGTCGGCTTGTTGTAGTAGGGCGTCACCACGAGAGCGGCATCGGCGCCCGCTTCCTTCGCGTGGCGCGTCAGCATGATGGCCTCGTCGGTGGAATTCGAGCCTGTCCCGGCGATCACCGGCGCTTTGCCTTTAG
>JBNLDE010000109.1:0-9763 GCA_050304175.1 Zhengella sp.
GAACAGGCCGAGAAAGAAGGACATGTTGGCGCCGATCACCAATGCGCCGCGCAGCGCATGGATCCGGCCGTTTTGCGTTTTCAGGTTCCCGAATCCGCCCTCGGCATGGACGATCGCCAGCGTCACCAGAATTGCCGTCGAGGCGCGTACGAAGATGATCTGATGCAGCGGGAAGCCGCCGCCGAGGAACTTGACCAGCATGTCGTTGGTCGACATCGCGACCATGCCGGCGACGATCGCGGCAATGCCGGCCAGGTCGCCGCCGTCTTCCTCGTTCACATGGGCCTCTGTCGCACTCATGCCCGGACAGTGTCAGGCAACGGCCGGAGCGGCAAGCAAAGCTTTTTGCTGCATCGCGCATGGCAGCAGGCTGGTGCCATGAAGAGTCTCTCCACCGCAGGAAGAGATAAACGCACATGGCACCGGCCTCCGCTCCGTAGCGAAAGCCATGTGCTCTCGGGCAGATTACGCCATGGATGCCCGGGCTTCGACCTGGCGTCAGAATACCAACAGGGTTGACCCGGCGCCGATATGTTTGGAAAGATCCGCCAGCCCGTGGGTCCCCGGCAATGCGCGGTCGCGGGTCAGGCTCAGGCCGAGATCTGACACCCCTTGCGCGGCTCCGAAGAGGTCGGCGCATCCGCCGCTCACCCCGGATATCCTGTCGCGGACGGCTTCATACAATCCGTTTGCGGGATGGGCGGGCTTCACCAGTTCGGCGGGCCAGCGCGTGCCCGTCCCCTGGAAGGACAGGTCCACGTCCTCGCCCTTTTCCTTCAGGCTGAGGGTCAGAACCAGGGCATTGAAGACGCGCCCGAGCGCCTCCTCTCCACCCGTGTTCGGATCCGACATGACGATGATCGCAGTCTTTGGCATAATTGCCTCCTTGTAATTACCGAACGTTCGGTATATAACAGGTACCGGTACGAACAGGATGCGTCAAGCATAATTTACCGAACGTTCGAAAACCCGGAGCTGAAATGGCAAGACCAAGAACACTCGACGATTCCGACCTGATTGCTAAACTCTCGATGGTGTTTCGCGACGAGGGCTTTGAAGGCGCTTCGCTTTCGGATCTCGCCCAGGCAGCGGGGCTCAAGCGGGCCAGCCTCTATCACCGTTTTCCGGGCGGCAAGGAGCAAATGGCGCAGGAGGTTCTGGCCAATGCGCTTGAATGGTTCGGCGCAAACGTCGTCGGAAAGCTGCAGGGCGATGGTACGCCGCAAGACCGCCTGAACGCGGCGCTGACGACCCTGGCGGAGTTCTATGCGAACGGAAAGCTCGCCTGCCTGCTCAACATGCTGTCGGCGCCGGACGGAACACTGCGCGCGACGGATGCAGGCATCAGGGCCGGGTTCACGGCCCTGACAGACGGGTTCGGGACAATCGCCGAGGATGCGGGCATGGCACCGGAACTGGCCCGGAAACGGGCGGTTCGGGCTGTTGCTCTATTGCATGGCAGCCTCGTGATGTCGCGCGGCCTGGGAGAAACGTACCCGTTTGCCGAATGCCTTGAAGGCATACGTGAGACATTGCTCGGCCGGGCGACGGAGGCTGACCAGTGACGGCCCGTTATCAGTCCGTGTTTTTCACCCGCGCGGTGCGGGAGGCGCAGGATCGCGCAGGCAGCCGAGCCGCCTATGCGAACTATCTGGCCAGGCACGCCGACGACGCCGGGCAGGCAGATAGCCTGAACGAGAAGGTCGCGGCGTTCATCGCCGCGCGCGACAGCTTCTACATGGCCACCATAAACGAGGACGGCTGGCCCTATGTCCAACACCGCGGCGGGATACCGGGCTTTGTCCGTGTTCTTGACGGGAAGACGATCGGCTTTGCCGACTTCCGCGGCAATCGCCAGTATATCAGTGTCGGAAACATCTCGGCCGACAACCGCGTTTCCCTGTTCTTCATGGACTACGTCCACAGGGCAAGGCTCAAGCTGGTCGGCCGGGCGCGGATAGTCGGAAGCGGCGACACGCTTTTGGCGCAGCTTGCCGTACCCGGCACCACCGCGACCGTGGAGCGCGGAATCGTCATCGAGGTCGAGGCCTTTGACTGGAACTGCGCCCAGCACATCCTCCCCCGGTTCACGGCCGGGGAATTGCGTCCCGAGCTGGAGAGGCTGACCGCGCGGATAGCCGAGCTCGAGGCTGAATTGGCCGGAAAGCCCGCCTGAGATGCTGTCAACCGGTGTCCAGGCGGTATTTCAGGAACCGGGCTCCCGCGTGCTCGACCTCGCCGACGAACCGGGCGCCGAGCCGTGCGAGCCCGCCCAGGTGCTTGCGCGACGGCGGAAGGAGAAACGTGACAAAGGGAATTCGCTCATCGGCCCTGGCGAACGCGATCGCCTCCCTGGCAATGCGGGCGCCAAGTCCGAAACAGTCCGGCTTCAGCACCAACCCGAAGTCCCATTCCTCGCCCTCCTTCTGAAACCCACCCCATCCGACATAGGTGCCGTCGCACAGGATCGCCCAATGGCCCAGCCCGTCGCGGTGCCAGAATGCTTCCTTTGCGGCAACGAACGCGGCCAGCCTCTGCCGGTCCCACTCGAATGTGAGAAGGGGCATGTGCGCGGCGACCCTGGGGTCGGACATATGGGCGATGATCGTCTCGGGCGGGATGTCCGGCAGCCGGGCGAAGGTAAATTTGCAATCCGGACCCGGTATCATGTCGGTACCGCCATCAATTCGCATCGGACCACTTTCACACGGTGCCCCACCGCTCGGTCAAGTGCAAGACGGGCCGCTGCCGTTCAAGATTTGGTGCTGTGGCGAGGCCAAAGCCGCGCTTTTCCCTTCTCCCCTCGAAGTATTTTTCACTAATTTTATCCCCGCCCCTCCAACCGCGCGTATCCTTGGGCCAGTTCCTTCCGCGGGATCGCTTCGTCGCGACGGCGGGATTGCGGGGAGGAACCGGCGCCTCCGTTGCGGTCTCGTGAGCCGTGGCCGGGGAGGCCGCGTTCAAGGGTTCCCCTGCGGGCATTATGACCCGTGCGTGCCGGACGGTTGCACTTTAAAGGGGAGCAGGGGAGACGGGGAAAACCTTGGCTGGCCCCCGACGCGCGAGGACCCGAAAGGACCTTGCAGATCCAGCTTCCTGGAAGCGGAACGGACGCGGACAGAAATCGCCGGGCGGCGATCCCCGGATCGCACATAGTTTGTTAGACGAGCGTGACGTGGATCGCCGTCTTCCCATCTCCCCCACGTGATCCGGGGGAGCGAACTTTGAAAATGGCCAGACGGGGCAAAACCCGGGCGTGGCGCCGGTGAAACGCGGCCCTATCTCTCCCCGGCAAGCGGGGAGATAGAGTGCTCACCCCTTCAGCAGTTCAGCCACCTCCGGCGCGAAATAGGTCAGCACGCCGTCGCAGCCGGCCCGCTTGAACGCTGTCAGGCTTTCCATCATCGCCCGCTCGTAGTCGAGCCAGCCATTCTGCGCCGCCGCATGGATCATCGCGAACTCGCCGGACACCTGGTAGGCGAAGGTCGGCATCTGGAACGTGTCCTTCAGCCGCCGGCAGATATCGAGATAGGGCAGGCCAGGCTTGACCATCACCATGTCGGCGCCCTCGGCGATGTCCTGTTCGGTCTCGCGCAGCGCCTCCTCGGTGTTGGCCGGGTCGATGTAATAGGTCTTCTTGTCGCCCTTGAGCAGACCGCCGGTGCCGACCGCCTCGCGGTAGGGACCGTAGAAGGCTGAGGCGAACTTGGTCGCGTAACTCATGATCGCGACGTCGGAGAAGCCGCCGGCGTCGAGCGCGTCGCGGATCGCGCCGATCCGCCCGTCCATCATGTCGGACGGCGCAATGATGTCGGCACCGGCCTCGGCCTGCGTCACCGCCGCGCGCGCGAGCAGCGCGACCGTCTCGTCGTTGACGATGATGCCGTCGCGCAGGATGCCGTCATGGCCGTGGCTGGTGAAAGGGTCGAGCGCGACATCGGTGATGATGCCGATCTCGGGTACCGCGTCCTTGATCGCGCGCGTCGCCTTGTTGATCACGTTGTCGGGGTCGAGCACGTGCGAGCCGGTATCGTCGCGCAGCCCCATTTCGACATAGGGGAAGGTGGCGATCGCCGGGATGCCGAGTCTCGCCGCACGCTCGGCCTCCCTGGCGGCGAGGTCGGGCGAAAGCCGGAACACGCCCGGCATCGCCGAGATCGGCTCCTTGCGGTTTTCGCCCTCGATCACGAAGATCGGCCAGATCAGGTCGTCGACGGTGAGATGGGTCTCGCGGACCAGCCGGCGCGACCAGTCGGCCTTGCGCATGCGCCTGAGCCGCCGCGACCCGGTGATCTCGTCGACGGTGCGGGGCGGGCGGGCGGAAATGGGGTCGTGCGAGTTCATCGCGGCCTCCGATCGAGAAACTGCCCGTTTGAACCACCAAACCGGACCCGCCGCAACAGCGCCATTGACAAAAAAGTGCGCCCGCCCGTAAGCCGAAGGCCGGTCAATTGCAGGGGGACGATGCGTGGAAGCGGATTTCGGCGGCAACGGGGAGATTCGTTTCGAACGGCAGGGCAGGGCCGCGATCGTAACGCTGACGCGGCCGAAGGCGCTCAATGCGCTCACCCACACCATGGTGCTGGCGCTGGCACGCGCGTTGACCAAATGGGAGCGCGACGACGCCGTGCATCTCGTGGCGATCCGTGGCGAGGGCCGCGCCTTTTGCGCCGGCGGCGACATCATGGATATCTACCATGCCGGCAGGGCCGGAACGCCGCTGACCGGCTTCTTTGCCGACGAGTATCGCCTCAACGCCCATATCGGGCGCTTTTCCAAACCCTACGTCGCGCTGATCGACGGAATCGTGATGGGCGGCGGTGTCGGCGTTTCGGTGCACGGCTCGCACCGCGTCTTCGGCGACAATGCGAGCTTCGCCATGCCCGAGGTCGGCATCGGCTTCTTCCCCGATGTCGGCGGCGCGCATTTCCTGCCCCGGCTGGCCGGCCATGCCGGCATGTGGCTTGGCCTGACCGGGTCGCGCATCGGTCAGGGCGACAGCCTTGCGCTCGGGGTTGCGACCCATGCTGTGGCCTCGGCCGATCTCGACGCCGTGCTCGACCGGTTGTGCGAGACCGGCGACGCCGATGCGGCTGCCGCCGCTTTCGCCGCCGAAGTGCCGGCGAAGATGGACGCGGGGCAGCGCAAGGCGATCGCCCGGCATTTCTCCGGCGCCTCGCTCGATGCGATCGTGCGGTCGCTGCAGGCCGCGGCGGGCGAGGGCGACGAATTTGCGGCCGCCACGCTGAAGACGATGCTGGCGAAGTCGCCGACCAGCCTGCGCGTCGCCTTCCGTCAGATCCGGGAGGGCGCGCGCCTGTCGATGGATGACTGCATGCGCATGGAGTTCCGCATCCTCAACCGGATGCTCGCCGGAAAGGATTTCTACGAGGGCATCCGCGCCGTCCTGATCGACAAGGGCGATACGCCCCGCTGGCGGCCGGCCGATCTGGCGAGCGTCACGGACGCCGCCGTCGATGCCTATTTCGCGCCTCTCGGGACAGCCGAACTGGAGTTGCCATGAACAGCAACGAAACCGGCCTTCGGATCCTGCGGCCGAGCCTTGCCGAAACCGGGCTGGTCTGGCTGTCGCGCGTCGTCGCCAGCTACAGCCTGCTGTTCGGCATCCTCTACTGGATCCGCCTGATCGGCTTCTTCCCCGGCAATCTGTGGCGCTTCGACCTGATGCCGCCCCATTGGCAGGTGGCGGCGGTCAGCCTGGCCGTGCTCTACCCGTTCGCGGCGATCGGCCTGTGGACGCTCGCATCGTGGGGGCCGGTGGTCTGGTTCGTGTGCGCGGCAAGCGAAGTCGTGATGTATGGCGTCATGACCGATCTGTATGGCACGCGCACCGCCATCGTGGTGTCGCACCTGGCGATCGCGACCCTCTACGCCATGTTCAAGCTGGTCATCTGGTTACAGCAGCGAGAACGCCTGCGTTAACCCGTTGTTGTCCATTCAAGCAGTGTTGCCGTTGGTAAGTAATTATTAAGCCAAGCGTTTAAGTCGAATTTTAGGTGCAATCGATATGTTGCGGCCAAGGTGAGAACAAAAAACAGATCACCGGCGTCAACAGGAGAGGCACTAAAATGATGAACGCACGTAATACCGTGCCTGCGGCCGCCAGTCCGGCCAAGGCGGAAAAGGAACCGATCCGCCAGCTTTACATGGAAGCTGTACATCTGGTGGAACGGTTGCATCGCCGGCTGCTGGATGTGGTCAAGGACGAGTTCGAGCGCAATGGCCGCAGCGATATCAATGCCGTGCAGGCTCTGCTGCTGTTCAACATCGGCGATTCGGAACTGACCGCCGGCGAACTCCGCAGCCGCGGCTACTATCTCGGCTCGAATGTTTCCTACAATCTCAAGAAACTGGTCGATTTGGGCTTCATTCACCACCAGCGCTCGCGTGTTGATCGCCGTTCGGTGCGTGTATCCCTGACCGACAAGGGGCGCGAAGTCGCCGATGTCGTGGCGGGGCTTTACGACCGCCATGTCGGATCGATCGAGCAGGTCGGCGGGATCAACGCCGAGGAATTCAACCAGATGAACCGGGCATTGCAGCGCCTGGACCGCTTCTGGAACGATACCATCGCCTATCGGATGTAATCCGGGTCTTAGGCCGGATTGCGCAACGCCCGGGCTGGTCCCGGGCGTTTCGATTCCGGAAAAACAATCCGGCTTCACGGGCTTGTGTAGGAGTTGGCCACGATACCGCCATATTCCCCGTCAACTCACGCGGGGCGCATTAACTTGCGCGGCGGGCGCCTCATCCCGGACAAGGTTTCCGGTATGCTGATGTTGCACGATTTGGGTTTGGTCCCATATTCTGGCAATAGGGCTCCAGATCGTTCCGGATTTTGCCACGGGGGTTAGGCACGATGAACACCAGTCGCCGGTTTTTCCTAGCAGGAGCTGCTGCCCTCGGCGCTTTGTCGGTCACCGGCGCGCGGGCGCAGGATGTCATCCGCGATATCATCAACTCGCCCCGTCGCGGCAACTGGAACGACCAGTTCGATGCCAGTTCCTCCCATGGCGCAAAGGTCGCCAGCACGCTTCCGATTTTCAGCCCTGAAACCGTTTCCTTCGTCGAGCGCGCGATCGGCGAATATTCCGCCATTGTCGCGCAGGGCGGTTGGCCTGTCGTGCCGGCAACCAAGAAGCTCAGGCTCGGCGTCGTCGATCCCGACGTTGAAGTATTGCGCCGCCGCCTGATGATCTCCGGCGACCTGTCGCGCCGCGCCGGCATTTCGCCGGCCTTCGACACTTATGTCGACGCCGCGGTGAAGCGTTTTCAGGCGCGCCACGGGCTTCCGAGCGACGGTGTGATGGGCCGCTATACCTTTGCGGCGATGAACGTGTCCGCCCAGGTGCGTCTTGGCCAGCTCGAGACCAACCTTGTGCGCTTGCGCTCGATGTCCGGATTCCTCGGCGAGCGCTACGTGATGGTCAATATCCCCGCCGCGCAGATCGAAGCGGTTGAAAACGGCAAGGTCGTTCAGCGTCACACCGCGATCGTGGGGCGGATCTCGCGCCAGACACCCATCCTGAATTCCAAGATCAACGAAGTGATCGTCAATCCTTACTGGAATGCGCCGGAATCGATCGTGCGCAAGGACATCATTCCGTTGATGCGCAAGGATCCGACTTATCTGGAGCGCAATAACATCCGGCTGATCGACGCGAAGGGCGACGAGGTCGATCCGCGATCGGTCGACTGGTCGACCGAGGAGGCGGCCAACTACCGGTTCCGTCAGGATCCCGGGAAAATCAACGCCATGGCGTCGGTCAAGATCAACTTCCCCAATCCGCACGCCGTATACATGCACGATACGCCGCAGCAGAGCCTGTTCAACAAGCTGTTGCGCTTTGAATCGTCCGGTTGCGTGCGCGTTCAAAACGTTCGCGACCTCGTGACCTGGCTGTTGCGCGACACCGATGGCTGGAACCGCCAGCGTTTCGAACAGACCATCAAGACCGGCGAAAGCACACCGGTCGAGCTGTCCGAGCCGGTCCCGGTCTATTTCACCTACATTTCGGCCTGGTCTACGGGCGACGGCGTAGTCCATTTCCGCGACGACATCTATGGCCGCGACGGTGTGGACGAACTCCAGCTGTCCAGCTCGCTCTGAGAAAAATCGACGGCGTAAAGCGGCCCGATTATTTCGCTTTCAGCACGTGGAACCCGTGCAAAAATCGTGTTAATGCGCGGCGACTTTCCGGGTTCCGCAGCGGCAATGCGCTAGACCCGGGCCCCCGAGAGCGAAAGAGGCCTCCGCGCATGTTGAATCAAGTTTCCTCGAAATCCTTCTTCTCCTCCCCGCTCGAGGAGGTCGATCCCGAGATCTTCGGCGCGATCCGCGACGAGTTGGGGCGCCAGCGCCACGAGGTCGAATTGATCGCGTCGGAAAACATCGTCTCGCGCGCCGTTCTCGAGGCGCAGGGGTCGATCATGACCAACAAATACGCCGAGGGCTATCCCGGCAAGCGCTATTATGGCGGCTGCCAGTTCGTTGACATCGCCGAGTCGCTGGCGATCGAGCGCGCCAAGATGCTGTTCGGCGCGAACTTCGCCAACGTGCAGCCCAATTCCGGCAGCCAGATGAACCAGGCGGTGTTCCTGGCCCTGCTCAATCCGGGCGATACCTTCATGGGCCTCGACCTCAATTCGGGCGGCCATCTCACCCACGGCTCCCCGGTCAACATGTCCGGCAAATGGTTCAACGTCGTATCCTATGGCGTGCGCGAGGACGACCATCTGCTCGACATGGACGAGATCGAGCGCAAGGCGCAGGAACACAAGCCGCGCCTGATCATCGCCGGCGGCACTGCCTATTCGCGCATCTGGGACTGGAAGTGGTTCCGCGAGATTGCCGATTCCATCGGCGCCTATCTGATGGTCGACATGGCCCACATCGCGGGTCTCGTCGCCGGTGGCGTGCATCCCTCGCCGGTGCCCCACGCCCATGTCGTGACCACCACGACGCACAAGTCTCTGCGCGGCCCGCGCGGCGGCATGATCCTGTGCAATGACGAGGATATCGCCAAGAAGCTGAACTCGGCCGTGTTCCCCGGCCTGCAGGGCGGCCCGCTGATGCACGTCATCGCCGCCAAGGCGGTTGCCTTTCGGGAGGCGCTGCAGCCCTCGTTTAAGGACTATGCAAAAGCCGTCGCCGCCAATGCCAGGGCGCTTGCGGCCAGCCTCAAGGAAACCGGTCTCGACATCGTTTCGGGCGGCACCGACAACCACCTGATGCTGGTCGACCTGCGCCCCAAGAACGCGACCGGCAAGCGCGCGGAAGCCGCGCTTGGCCGCGCCAACATCACCTGTAACAAGAACGGAATTCCGTTCGATCCCGAAAAGCCGTTCGTCACCTCCGGCGTCCGGCTCGGTACCCCTGCGGGCACGACGCGCGGCTTTGGCGAAGCCGAATTCCGCGAGATCGGCAATCTGATCGCCGAGGTTCTCGACGGGCTCAAGGCGGCCAATTCCGACGAGGGCAATGCGGCGGTCGAGGCAGAGGTGCGCGCCAAGGTGATCGCGCTGACCGACCGTTTCCCGATCTACGGTGGTATGTAGGCAAACCTCCAGCGAAGATGCGTTGTCCCTACTGCCAGTCCGAAGATACCCAGGTTAAGGATTCGCGTCCGACGGAAGACGGTGCGATCCGCCGCCGGCGCCTGGCGGAAGACCTCGGGAGCTACTACTGTTCCGGCAAGAGCCTGCTGGTCTGGGAGAAGCCGCCGGGCGCGGGCGTGGAGGT
>JBNLDE010000110.1:0-8836 GCA_050304175.1 Zhengella sp.
CCGCGGTGGTGCCGCCCTGGTATTCCTCGGGCTTCAGCTTGCGCTCCTTGGCGCGCTTGCCATAGTCCTTCATCTCATTGGAGATGGTCGACAGGCTCTTTTCCTCGGCGCGGCGGATGATCGGCGTGATCAGCCCGCCGGGGATGGAGACGGCGACGCCGACGTCGGAATGCTTGTGCATGACCATCGCCTCGTCTGTCCACGAGACATTGGCGTCAGGCACATCGCGCAATGCCAGCGCCAGCGCCTTGATGACCATGTCGTTGACCGACAGCTTGTAGGCCGGCTTGTCGTCCTTGACCGGCGCGGCGGCATTGAGTTGCGTGCGCAGCGCCAGCAGCGCATCGAGCTCGACATCGACCGAGACGTAGAAATGCGGGATCGTCTGCTTCGATTCCTGCAAGCGCCTGGCGATGGTCTTGCGCATGTTGTCGTGCTTGACCAGTTCGTAGGAGCCTTCCTCGAACAGTTTCAACACGGTTTCCGTCGAGGGACCGACCGCGAGCTGAGCCGGCGCGGCAGCGGCCGCCGGCGCCGCGGCGGCGGGTTTCGCGCCGCCGGTGGCGATCGCGGTTTCGACATCGGCCTTGACCACCCTGCCCTTCGGGCCGGAGCCGGCGAGAGCCGCGACATCGATCCCGGCATCCTTGGCTATGCGACGGGCGAGCGGGGACGCGAAGGTGCGATTGACGGAGGGCGCGGTAGCGGATGCTGCGGCGGGAGCGGATGCCGGCGCAGCCGGGGTAGCCGCTGGTGCCGGCTCGGGCTTCGCTTCGGCCTTGGGCGCGGGCGTTTCCGCTTTTGCAGCAGGTGCGCCGCCCTTTGATGCAGCGGCCACGTCCTCGCCTTCCTCGGCCAGGATGGCGATGACGGCGTTCACCTTTACGCCCTCGGTGCCCGCCGGCACGACGATCTTCGCAACCGTGCCCTCGTCGACGGCTTCGACTTCCATGGTCGCCTTGTCGGTCTCGATCTCGGCGATCACGTCGCCGGCGGAAACGCTGTCGCCTTCCTTGACCAGCCACTTGGCGAGATTGCCCTCTTCCATGGTCGGAGAGAGCGCAGGCATGGTAATTTCAATCGGCATCTGTCTCTCCCCCTCACGCCTTGTAGGTAACGGCCTTCACGGCCTCGATCACCTCACCGACATTCGGCAGGGCGAGCTTTTCCAGGTTGGCCGCATAGGGCATCGGAACATCCTTTCCGCAGATCGTGACGACCGGCGCATCGAGCCAATCGAATGCGCGCTGCATGATCTGGGAAGCTATGTGGTCGCCGACCGACGACTGCGGGAAGCCTTCCTCGACCGTCACCAGACGATTGGTCTTCTTCACGCTCTCGATCACCGTATCAAGATCCATCGGCCGAATTGTCCGCAGGTCAATGACCTCGACGTCGATGCCCATGCCTGCCAGTTCTTCCGCCGCCTTGACCGCGTAGGTCATGCCGATTCCGAACGAGACGACCGTGGCGTCCGTGCCCGTGCGATGGATGCGCGCCTTGCCGATCGGCAGGACGAAATCATCGAGCTTCGGCACGTCGAAGGTCTGGCCGTAGAGTATCTCGTTTTCCAGGAAGATCACCGGATTTGGATCGCGGATCGCTGCCTTGAGAAGCCCCTTGGCGTCTGCAGCCGTATAGGGATGGATCACCTTAAGGCCCGGGATATTGCTATACCAGGCCGAGTAATCCTGACTGTGCTGTGCCGCAACACGCGCCGCTGCACCGTTGGGCCCGCGGAAGACGATTGGCGCGCCCATCTGGCCACCCGACATGTAGAGCGTCTTGGCCGCCGAATTGACGATCTGGTCTATCGCCTGCATGGCGAAGTTGAAAGTCATGAACTCGACGATGGGCCGCAAGCCGGCCATCGCCGCACCTACACCGATACCCGCAAAGCCGTGTTCTGTGATCGGGGTGTCGACAACGCGTTTTGCCCCGAATTCGTCCAGCAAACCCTGGGTGATCTTGTAGGCACCCTGGTATTCGGCGACTTCCTCGCCCATTACGAAAACGTCGTCGTCGCGCCGCATCTCCTCAGCCATTGCGTCGCGCAACGCTTCGCGTACGGTGGTCGGCACCATTTCTGTTCCCGCGGGAATGTCGGGATCCGACGCCGCCTCAGTTTTCGGCGCAGCAGGAACAGTGTCAGCGGCCTCTGCCTGGTGGGTTGGCTCCGCAACGGGACCGGCCTCCGGTGCGGCAGGCGCCTGTGGCGATGCTTTGATTGTATCGGCACCTTCGCCGTCCTGTAAAAGCACCGCAATAGGGGTGTTCACTTTGACGCCCTCTGCCCCTTCGGCAACCAGGATCTTGCCGATGACACCTTCGTCAACAGCTTCGACCTCCATGGTTGCCTTGTCGGTTTCGATTTCGGCAATCACGTCGCCCGCGGCAACGCTGTCACCTTCCTTTTTCACCCATTTGGAGAGATTGCCTTCCTCCATGGTCGGGGAAAGCGCGGGCATGAGAATTTCGATCGGCATGTCTTCGCCTCCCTTAACGCAGAATGTCTGTGTAGAGTTCGGAGACATCAGGCTCCGGATCGGTCTGTGCAAAATCGGCGGCGTCGGCGACAACGTCGCGCACTTCCTTGTCGATCTTCTTCAGTTCGTCTTCACTTGCCCACTTCTTGGAAATCAGGCGCGCTTTGACCTGTTCGATCGGATCCTGTTCGGTGCGCATCTTCTGCACCTCGTCCTTGGATCTGTATTTGGCAGGGTCCGACATCGAGTGTCCGCGGTAGCGGTAGGTCATCATCTCCAGGATGATCGGGCCGTTGCCGCCGCGGCACCAGGTCACCGCTTCTTCGGCGGCCGACTTGACCGCACGCACATCCATTCCGTCGACTTGCATACCGGGGATGTTGAACGACAAACCGCGATGCGAGAACTGCGTTTCCGCCGAGGACCGCGCAACCGATGTACCCATGGCATAACGGTTGTTCTCGATCACATAGATCACCGGCAGCTTCCACAGCGAGGCCATGTTGAAGCTTTCGTACACTTGCCCCTGGTTAGAGGCCCCGTCGCCGAAATAGGCCATGGAGACATTGTCGTTTCCACGGTACCGGTTGGCGAATGCGAGGCCCGTGCCGAGCGACACCTGGGCACCGACGATGCCGTGACCACCGTAGAAATCCATTTCCTTGGAGAACATGTGCATCGAGCCGCCCTTGCCCTTCGACAAGCCGCCGCGGCGACCGGTCAATTCGGCCATCACCCCGCGCGGACTCATGCCGCAAGCAAGCATATGGCCGTGGTCGCGATATCCGGTAATGACCTGGTCGCCCGGCTTGCGGACCGCCTGCATCCCAGTCACCACTGCCTCCTGGCCGATGTAGAGATGGCAGAAGCCACCGATGAATCCCATGCCATAAAGTTGGCCGGCTTTCTCCTCGAAGCGCCTGATCAACAGCATGTCGCGATAAGCGGAAAATTCGTCGTCCTTACTGAATTCGGCCGGTTTCGGCGCGCTGCGTACAAGCTTGGTTGCGCCACCTTGCGATTTCGATCGCGAAGCGGTCGCCTTCCTCGTCGGAGATGCCATATGGTATCGCTCCCTGCAGTGTTTCCTTCCCGGCCAAGGGTACTTTTTCGAACCCATCCCTCATGCCGAGGCTGATAGAAAACGTACCACACGAACGTGCACCGAGATAGCCGCCAAAACGCATGGGAGCCATGCATGTAACATCATATTTTTACAGTATTATTTTCTAATTAACTGAACTTCAGTTAATTCTACTGTTCACTTCAGAAGAACGACGACTTCGTCCTCTCGCGCCCAACCGAGGGCAATCCGCGCCTGCTCGTCGAGCATATCCTTCTCGATGGACCCATCATGAAGCAGGCTGGTTCGCGCTTCAAGGCGTTCCCGCCGCTTGACCGTTTCGGCGAGTTTTACCGCGAGGTCCTTCGCGTGGCGCTCCAGCCGGTATTTCGAATAGAGACCGTATTCGCCGTTATAGGCGTGGTAGCCGAAATAGCCGAGAAACGCCGCTGTCATGACCGGGACGATCAGGCGGCCTGTATTGCGTCGCTTGCGCTGGCGTGTCCACATGGCAGAAACTGCTACTCGATACTCTGTAACGATATTGCGCCGGGCATGCTTAAGGCTTGGTTACGGCGGAGATGAACGAGGCGCAGCGAAAACAAAAAAAGCGGAGCCGTAGCCCCGCCTTTCCGCCCACACGCCTATGGAAAGGATCATTTACCGATGGCGGAACGTCCACCATAGCGCGCCTGCGTGCCAAGCTCCTCCTCGATACGGATGAGCTGGTTGTACTTCGCAAGCCGGTCCGAACGCGCCAGAGAGCCGGTCTTGATCTGCCCGCAATTGGTGGCGACCGCCAAGTCGGCGATGGTCGCATCCTCAGTCTCACCGGAACGGTGCGACATCACCGCCGTATACGACGCTTTGTGGGCGGTCTCCACCGCATCGAGCGTCTCGGTCAGGGTACCGATCTGGTTGACCTTGACGAGGATGGAATTGGCCGCACCGATGCGGATGCCGTCGCGCAAGCGGGCGGTATTGGTGACGAACAGGTCGTCGCCGACGAGTTGCACCTTGCTGCCGGCAGCAGCCGTCAATTCCGTCCAGCCGTCCCAGTCGTCTTCCGCCATACCATCCTCGACCGACAGGATCGGATAGTCGGCGCACAGCTTGGCCAGGTAGGCGGCCTGTTCGTCCGGCGAGCGGGTCACTCCTTCGCCGGCATAGACGTAGTTGCCGTCCTTGAAGAATTCGGTAGCCGCACAGTCGAGCGCCAGCGCCACTTCGTCGCCCGGCTTGTAGCCGGCCTTCTCGACGGATTTCATGACGAAATCCAGCGCCGCTTCGGCGCTCTTCAGGTTCGGCGCGAAACCGCCCTCGTCGCCGACCGACGTGTTGTGCCCGGCCGCCGCTAGGTCCTTCTTGAGCGTATGGAACACCTCGGCGCCCATGCGCACCGCGTCGCGCAACGTCTCCGCGCCGACCGGCATGATCATGAATTCCTGGAAGTCGATCGGATTGTCGGCGTGGGCGCCGCCATTGATGATGTTCATCATCGGCACCGGGAGAAGGCTGGCGTTCACCCCGCCGACATAGCGGTAGAGCGGCAGGCCCGACGCCCGCGCGGCGGCCTTGGCCACGGCCAGCGAAACGCCGAGAATGGCATTGGCGCCGAGCCTGCTCTTGTTCGCCGTGCCGTCGAGCTCGATCATCGTCTGGTCGATATGCGCCTGATTCTCGGCATCGAGACCACCGATGGTCTCGAATATCTCGCCATTGACGGCATCGACCGCCTTCTGCACGCCCTTGCCGAGATAACGCGGGCCGCCGTCGCGCAATTCGACGGCCTCGTGGGCGCCAGTCGACGCGCCGGAGGGAACGGCGGCGCGGCCCGTCGAGCCGTCTTCAAGCGTCACGTCCACTTCCACGGTCGGGTTGCCGCGGCTGTCGAGAATTTCGCGGCCGACGATATCGATAATGGCGGTCATGGGAAGCGTCCTTGGGTTGGGGAAAGGTGCGCCTTCTCTAGCGGAATGGGCGCATCGGTAAAAGACCCAACGGACGCCGATGTGCAAAAACGACTCTGCCGCGCTTGGATTCGATCTTCCAGATGTGCAATCTGGCGTATCCAACGGGAGATAGCCCATTGCGATGTCTTTTGCTTTCCATTGCGATCGCAATTGCCATGTTGTGCGGGACGGCCGCAGCCGCCGGCTTCTCCCGGTCCGGCGCCAGCTGGCGTATGATAGTGACCATTCCCGATGGCAAAGGCCCTTTTCCGGCGATAATTCTGTTGCCCGGATGTAGTGGAAACGGTCCGATGCCGGTCAAGGCCGGGCTTGGCGCGCATGTGAAGGCGCTAATAAAACAAGGAATCTCCGCTGCCGTTCTCGACGTATTGGGACCCCGTAACCAGCGTTCCATTTGCGCGAGCGGGGCCGCTCTTGACCGGTACAGGCGGGAGGCAGCCGGAGATGCGGTTGCTGCCGCGGTGTTGCTGGCAGAAGATCGCCGCATCGACAGGCGGCGGATCGGGTTTCTCGGGCAAAGCTTCGGCGGTTCGGTCGCCTTGCTTCTCGCTTCCAAGAAACTTCGGCCGCGCGGCGCCGACGTCTTCAGGGCGATTATCGCCTATTATCCATGGTGCCTGGAACGATATGGCCGCAGTTTGTATTCAAGCGATTTCGGGCCGCCCGTCCTGATCCTCGCCGGCGCCCTCGACAAGTGGACACCTGCCGCAAGATGCCAGCGGTTGCGCGCGGAACCCGGCAGCGGGAAAGCAGACGTGCGGCTATTCAAGAATGCCTATCATTCGTTCGATCTGGTCGGGCTCGGCTATCAGCTCATTGCTGGAGTCGGCGGGATGCACCCAATCGGTTACAACGCCGTGGCGGCCCGGGCCAGCCGCCGCATTTATCTGGACTTCCTTAACCGGAATCTAGCCCGCTGACTGGCGCGACTTGGCCACTGCGTCGAGCGCCATGAGCGTCTCCAGCAGGCGCTCCATGTCGTGAAGCGGCACCATGTTGGGGCCGTCCGACGGCGCGTTGTCCGGGTCCTGATGCGTCTCGATGAACACCCCGGCAACGCCGACGGCGACAGCGGCGCGGGCAAGCGTCTCGACGAAACGCCGCTCGCCCCCCGACGAACCGCCTCGCCCGCCTGGCTGCTGCACCGAATGGGTGGCATCGAAGATCACAGGCGCGCCGGTTTCGGCCATGACCGGAAGCGACCGCATGTCGGAAACAAGCGTGTTGTAGCCGAAAGAGACGCCGCGCTCGGTCAGCAAGACGTTGGGATTGCCCGACGCAGTGACCTTGTCCAGCACGTTGGCCATGTCCCACGGCGCCAGGAACTGGCCTTTCTTGACGTTGATGACGCGCCCTGTCTTTGCGGCCGCCACCAGCAAGTCCGTCTGCCGGCATAGGAAGGCAGGGATTTGCAGGACATCGCAGACTTCCGCGACCATGCCGCACTGCTCGGCCGTATGGACGTCTGTCAGCACAGGCAAGCCGAACTCCTTGCGGATATCGGCGAACACCGGCAGCGCTTCCTCCAGGCCGATCCCGCGCCGGCCAGAGAGCGACGTGCGGTTCGCCTTGTCGAAACTGGACTTGTAGACCAGCGGAATGCCCAGTCGGCCGGCGATCTCCTTCAGGCTGCCCGCCATGTCGAAGGCATGGCCGCGGCTCTCCATCTGGCAGGGCCCCGCAATCAGCGCCAGCGGCGCGTCATTGGCGAAGCGCATATTGCCGGCCATGACCGTGGAATTCGGCGTCGTCATCACGCTTCCTCGAAGATGAAGGTTGTTCCCTGGCCCGGCGCGGGTGGCACCACGATCCGGTTCTCGCGCCTCTCGAAGGCGACGCCGTTTTGGTCCAGCAGCTGCGCAACTGCAACCAGATCCTTCGCGACGAAGGTGATCGCGACGGGACGCAGGCCGCGTCCGTGGCCCGCCTTGATGCCAAACCGCCGCGTCAGTTCCGCAGGCGGCAGTACCGAGAGGCGATGCCCGCGAAGATCGACAGACAGCCCTGCCCCGTCGGCCACGGGTTTCGTATCGCAAAGCGATTCGAGGAAATCGGAAAACGCGCCTGGCTCGGCCTCGCGCAGGATGATCTCCCTGATCGCCGTTACGCCGTTGGCATGCGCCTGAAGGGCGGTGCGATCGACCTTTGGAACGTTGAGCCGCTCGCAGGTGAAGAAGAAGCAGTCGGGCGAGCGCCAGTCGCCGGCAAAGGCAAGCCGGAACGACGCCTCGCCCTCGTCGCCATCCGGCGTCTTGAACGCGCGCGAGAAATCCAGCCGCGCGCCGATCGACAGGCCGCTGCCGGAAAATTCGGCGTGGTCGGCATTGGCATTGGAGCTACCGAACACCACGGCAGAGCAGCCCTCCTCGCCATTGCGGAAGCGGAAAGCCGCATCGCGTGCAACGAACACGTTGCCGCGCCGGACTTCGGCTGCCGCGACCGCGTTATCGCCGACAGCCAACGGCTCCAGAAACGTGCCGTCGTCGAGAAAGACGCAGGCATTGACCGTGCCGAACGGATGGACGCCTTCCGGCGCAACCGTGAAACCGAGCGCGCCCAGCCTCTCGCACGCCGTGTCAAGAGAGGCGGTCGGGAGCACCAGATGATCGAGCGCGCGCGCCATATGCTTTTTCCGCCGGTCCGAACGATCAATCGACCACGCGGACAGCGCCCTTGGCAGCACTTGTCGTCAGCGCGGCATAAGCCTTCAGCGCGGTCGAGATCTTGCGCTTGCGCGGCTCGACCGGTTTCCAGCCCGCCGCTTCCTGCTCGGCGCGGCGCTGCGCCAGATCTTCGTCGCTCACCGCCAGATGGATCGTGCGGTTCGGGATGTCTATCTCGATCGTGTCGCCCTCGCGCACCAGGCCGATCGTGCCGCCCTCGGCCGCTTCCGGCGAGACATGGCCGATGGACAGGCCAGACGTGCCACCGGAGAACCGCCCGTCGGTGACCAGCGCGCAGGCCTTGCCCAGCCCCTTCGATTTCAGGTAGCTCGTCGGATAGAGCATCTCCTGCATGCCGGGGCCGCCGCGCGGACCCTCGTAGCGGATGACGACGACATCGCCGGCCTTGATCTCATTCGACAGGATTGCCTTGACCGATGCGTCCTGGCTTTCGAAAACGCGCGCCGGACCCGAAAATTTCAGGATCGACTCATCCACACCGGCGGTCTTCACGATGCAGCCGTCCTCGGCGATGTTGCCGTAGAGCACCGCAAGCCCGCCATCCTTGGAAAAGGCGTGCTCGGCGTTGCGGATCACCCCGGTCTCGCGGTTAGCGTCGACGCTGTCGTAGCGGCGCTCCTGGCTGAAGGC
>JBNLDE010000111.1:0-6184 GCA_050304175.1 Zhengella sp.
CGGGCGATTTCCTTCGACGGGAATTGCGCCATCATCACCGAGATTTCCAGCACGATGGTCCACAGCCGCACCGTGTGCTCATAGGCCGCGATGTCGATCGTGCCGTCTGAATTGCGGTAGGGCAGCAGGTTGATCGAGGCCAGGTTGCAGGCGGTGTCGTCGAGGAACATGTACTCCGAGCACGGGTTCGACGCGCGGATCGCGCCGGCCGCCGCGCAGGTGTGCCAGTCGTTCATCGTGGTGTTGAAGTGCAGGCCCGGATCGGCCGAGGCCCAGGCCGCGTGGCCGATGCGCTCCCAAAGGTCGCGCGCCTTGACCGTCTTGGCGACCTTGCCGTCGATGCGGTTGATCAGGTTCCACTCGCCGTCGGCCTCGACCGCGCGCAGGAAGTCGTCCTTCAGCGACACCGAATTGTTGGAGTTCTGGCCCGACACGGTCAGATAGGCCTCCGAATCCCAGTCGGTGTCGTAGGTGCGGAACTCGATCGACTTGTAGCCCTGGCGCGCAAACTGGATCACCCGCTTGATGTAGTTCTCGGGCACCTGGCTCTTCTTGGCCGCCTTGATCTCGCGCTTGAGTGCCGAGTTGAGCTTGGGATCGTAGCAATCGTCGTCCTGGCCCTCGCAATTGACGCAGGCCTTCATGATCGCGGCGAGATGCAGCTTGACGATCTTGGAGCCGGTGACGAGCGCGGCCACCTTCTGCTCCTCGCGCACCTTCCACTCGATGTATTCCTCGATGTCGGGATGGTCGATGTCGACCACCACCATCTTGGCCGCGCGGCGCGTGGTGCCGCCCGACTTGATCGCGCCGGCCGCCCGGTCGCCGATCTTGAGGAAGCTCATCAGGCCCGACGACTTGCCGCCGCCCGAAAGTCGCTCGCCCTCGCCGCGCAGGTGCGAGAAGTTGGAACCGGTGCCCGAGCCGTATTTGAACAGGCGCGCCTCGCGCACCCACAGATCCATGATGCCGCCCTCGTTGACGAGGTCGTCGCCGACGCCCTGGATGAAGCAGGCATGCGGCTGCGGGTGCTCATAGGAGGATTTCGACCTGGTCAGCTTGCCGGTGAACGGATCGACATAGAAATGGCCCTGTCCGGGACCGTCGATGCCGTAGGCCCAGTGCAGGCCGGTGTTGAACCATTGCGGAGAATTGGGCGCGACGCGCTGGGTGGCGAGCATGTAGCACAGCTCGTCCATGAAGGTCTGCGCGTCGTCCTCGGAATCGAAATAGCCGCCCTTCCAGCCCCAGTAGGTCCAGGTCCCTGCGAGACGGGTGAACACCTGGCGCGCATCGATCTCGGAACCGTAGCGTTCGTCCTCGGGCAGCTCCGCCAGCGCGTCGGTGTCGGGCACCGAACGCCACAGGAACGAGGGAACGTCGTTTTCCTCGACCTTTTTCAGGCGCGCGGGCACGCCGGCCTTGCGGAAATATTTCTGGGCCAGAATGTCGGCGGCGACCTGGGAAAACTGCGCAGGCACATCGATATCGTCGAGCCGGAATACGACCGAGCCGTCCGGATTCTTGATCTCGCTCACCGCTTTGCGAAATTTGATCTTCGCGTAGGCATCCTGTCCTGCCTTGGTGAAACGACGTTCGATGCGCATCTGGTTTTCCCCTTGTCCATATTTGGTGCCGAGGCCCGCGCGCCGCTCCTCTAATATAGCGCACGGGCGTCCGGCTGTCCGCCACTTCAATCCGGTCCTTGCGGGGACCGGTTCCCCTGTACCGCGGCTCTGGCGGCAAACGATCGGCAGCGCCCCGGCGCCGCTGGCGTTTTCCGTCGGGACCGCGGGGCCCCATTGGTACCTGCTGGTGATTCTCTCTGGGAGAGACTCTCACCGTATCTAGGGATAAGATCGATCGCAAACACTAAATATAGTGTTAACAAGTGATTTACGCATCCCCTCACGCGATCACTTTTCCGCCGCGCGGCAAAGCTTCGCCGCCCGTGGGAAACCGGGGTTTCACCACGCGAAACTGCAACACAATGCGGAAAAAAGGCCGGGGTATTTACATTCCGGCCACGCCCCTAACGCGAACGATGACCCATTAAAAAGCGACTCGTTTCAGACCGTCAAGGATTCGTTTCGTGAATCTTTTGTGACGCTACATCTTGTGTGTCACAAATGTGGATATCGGGGAGGAGCGGAGGCGATATTTCGCCTGGGCGGAGATCCGCACCGGCCTCAGGCCGCGTAGGTTTCGGGACACAACGCATCGAGGAAGCTGGTGTACCAGGCGTGCACGTCGTGCCGGCGAATGCGAGCCATCAGGGCGCGCTGGCGTTCCCTGCGTTCCTCAAGCGGCATCCGCAGCGCTGTCTGCAGGTTCTGCGCCATCACGTCGACGTCGTAGGGATTGACGATCAGCGCCTCCTGCAGGTCCTCCGCCGCGCCGGCGAATTTCGACAGGACGAGGACGCCGGGATCGTCTTCGTCCTGCGCGGCGACGAACTCCTTGGCGACGAGGTTCATGCCGTCGCGCAACGGGCTCACGAATCCCACCGCCGAACCCCGGAACAGCGCCGCAAGCTGGTCGCGGCGCACCAGCCGGTGAATGTAGCGCAGCGGCATCCATTCGATATCGCCGAACCGGCCGTTGATCGCCCCGGAAAGCCGCTCGAGTTCGTCGCGGATATCGGCATAGGCAGTCAGTTCTTCCCGGGTTGGCGTCGCGATCTGCATGAACGAGACTGCCTTGTGGTTCTCCGGATAGAACTCGAGCAGACGTTCGTAGGCTAGAAACCGGTCGGGCAGTCCTTTGGAGTAATCGAGCCGGTCGACGCCGATGATCTGCTTCCTGCCGAACGTGTATTGGCGCAGCCTTTCGATCTGCCGGTCGGCTTCGGGACAGAAAGCCATTTTCCTGAAATTGTCGACATCGATGCCGATGGGGAAGCAGCCGACCCGAGTCAGGGCGCCAAAGCCGCGCGCGTTGCCATTCTCGTCGACGCCGCCGTCACCGAACAATTTGAGATAGTCGCTGAAATTGCTCACGTCCTGATGTGTCTGGAATCCGATCAGGTCGTAGCTGAGCATGGACCGAACCAGCCAGGTGTGTTCGGGCAGGGCGGTCAGGATCTCCGGCGGCGGGAACGGGATGTGCAGGAAAAAGCCGACCTGGTTCCTTATCTCCCGCTTGCGCAATTCGGCACCCAGCGGAATGAGATGATAGTCGTGCACCCAGACCGTGTCTTCCTCGCGAATCAGCGAGGTCAACGCATCGGCGAACCGGGAGTTGACCCTGATATAGGCGTTGAGGTCGCTGCGCTTGAACGCGATGAGATCGAGCCGGTAGTGCAACAGCGGCCACAGGACGCTGTTGGCGAATCCGCCATAATAGCCCTTGAAGTCGCGTTGGCCGATCGCGATCGTCGCGGTGGTGACGCCCGCAACCGTCTCGGTGCGCGGCGCGCCGTTGGTGCGGCCTGCGGCGGTCTCGCCGTTCCATCCGAACCAGAGACCGCCATGCCGGCCAAGCGCCTCCTGCATCGCCACGGCGAGGCCGCCCGACTGGGTCGCGTTCTGCAGATCGGCCACGCGGTTCGATACGACGACAAGCCGGCTCATACCACGGCCTCCCAGGGGCGCGACAATCGCATCGCCCCGTTGATGATGCCGACCATCGAGTAGGTCTGGGGAAAGTTTCCCCACAGCTCGCCGGTATTAGGGTCGATGTCCTCGGATAGCAGCCCGACATGGTTGCGGCAGGCCAGCAGCGTCTCGAAAATCTCGCGTGCCTCGTCGTACCTGCCGATCTGGGCAAGCGCGTCCAGGCGCCAGAAAGCGCAGATGTTGAATGCCGTGTGGGGAACGCCGAAATCGTCGGGCGCCTCGTAGCGCTTCATGTGCGGTCCGGTCGCAAGGGTTTCTTCGAGCAGATTGACGGTGGCGATGAATCGCGGATCGTCGGGCGCCAGCAGACCCACCTCGGCCATCAGCAGCACGCTCGCGTCGAGATAGCGCCCGCCCGCGCTGTCCACGAACGCCTTTCGTTCCTCCGACCAGCAATTGTCGAGGATGAAGGACTTGATCTTGCCGGCCCGCTTTTCCCAGTGGGATCCGCGGCGCGGCTTGTTGAGATGACGCGCTATCTTGGCCAGGCGGTCGCAGGCCGCCCAGCACATCAGGCTGGAGGAGGTATGGATGCCCGAGCGCGAGCGCAGTTCCCACATCCCGGCATCGGGCTGGTCATGGAGTTGAAACGCCAGTTCGCCGACCGTCTCCAGGCGTGTGAAATCGTCCAGCCCGGCGCGGACCTGCAGGCGCGTGTCGAAAAAGGTCTGGACCGCGCCCAGTATGACGTTGCCGTAAACATCGTGCTGGAAATGCTCGTAGGCCTGGTTGCCGATCCGCACCGGCCCCATGCCACGGTAACCAGGCAGCTTGTCGGCCATGTGTTCGGTCAGGTCGCTCTCCAGGCCAACGCCGAACACCGGCTGCAATCGTGTGCCATCGGACTGCGCGATGACATTCATCAGCCAGCGGACATAGTTCTCCATGGTCTGCACGGCGCCGATGCTGTTCAGCGAACGGACGACGAAGAACGCGTCACGAAGCCAGCAATAGCGGTAGTCCCAGTTTCGGCCACTGTCCGCCGCCTCGGGAATGCTGGTCGTGGCGGCGGCGATGATTGCGCCCGTTTCCTCGTAGGTGCACAGTTTCAGCGTGATCGCGGCGCGGATCACGGCCTCCTGCCACTCCAGCGGCAGAAACAGCCGTTTCGACCAGTCGCGCCAGTAGGCGACCGTGCGTTCCATGAAGGTTCGAGCGGTGCCGGCAATGCCCTCGTTCAGGGTTTCGTCGGGCCCGAAGATCAGGTTCAGCTCGCCGTCCAGATTGAACAGCTTTTCCTCGAGCAGGTAGTCGACCGGCGCGTCGGTGGTCAGCCGCAGCGCCTCGTCGGGCCCGCTGTAGCGGACGTGGTTGGATCCCCGCTCGATGCGGGGCGCGTAGGCGCCGTAGTTGAAGGTCGGGCGCAGGCGGAACCTTATCCGCGGTCTTCCCGACAGCGGCCTGACCCGGCGCACAAGCATCGGCGGACGGAATATCCGGTCGCGCCAGAAAAACCGGGGCGCGAAGTCGATGATCTCGATGCTGCCTTCGGCGCTGTGCAGCACGGTGCGAAGCACCGCCGTGTTCGACAGGTAGGACTGTTCGGCCTCCATCTGCCCGTGCAGGTCGATTTCGAAGATGCCGACCTGGTCCTCGTGCTGTTCTCCGCCCAGCAGGCAGGAGAAGACCGGGTCGCCGTCGAAACGCGGCAGGCAACACCAGACGATGCGCGCGCGCTTGTCGACAAGGGCGCAGTAGCTGCAATTTCCGATGAAACCGAGGTCCAGATTACTCAATGGGCTGTTCCTTTCCCGTCGAGCCGGTCGATTGCTGGTCCAGATGCGCTGCGAGCGCGGTCAGCCAGTCGAGGAATGATGCGGTGTCCGCGGCGCGATAATCGGCGGCGTTCGTGTCGCGTCCGACCGTGATCGAGGTTCCGTGCAAGTCGGCAACGGCGCGGAAGGCATCTTCGTCGGTCAAATCGTCGCCGGCATAGATCGGCGTGCGGCCATTGAACGGCGCTTCCGCCATAAAGTCAAAGACGGCATCCGCCTTGGTGCGCGCGCCAAGCTTGACCTCGACAACCATCTTGCCGGCAAGAAGGCTTGCGTTTTCGTGGCGATCAGCCACTTTCGCGGCATGTTCGAGGCAGGCCGCCGCGAGATCCGGCCGCTGCCTGTAATGCAGCGCCACCGATCCCGGCTTTCGCTCCAGCAGCAATCCATGGGCGCCGGCGGTCGCCGCCGCCAGTTCCCGCTGTACGGCGTCGAGATCACCGGCGTCATATTGGCTGTCGTGACGGTTGCCGAAATGGTCGCGGCGTTCCATGCCATGCGTGCCCGAAACCGCCAATTTCCAGGGCTCAAGAAGCGCGTCGATGCTGGCGATGCTGCGCCCCGACACGATCGCGACCGCGCCGGACAGCGCCGCGTCAAGGTCGGCGAGCACGCGGACGGTTCCAAGCGACACGACGACATTGTCCGGCTGCCCGGCTATTTCCACAAGCGTGCCGTCGAAATCGAGCAACAATGCAATGTCGCCCGGCTGAAGCGCTTGGATGTCAAGTTCGGATAGCGGTTGACTCATCTGTCCGGCGTTGTCGACTCGTCGAGTGCGCTCGTGCGCCT
>JBNLDE010000112.1:0-19604 GCA_050304175.1 Zhengella sp.
GAGATGGTGATGCCGGGCGACAATGTGACGGTCGACGTGACGCTGATCGTGCCGATCGCGATGGAAGAGAAGCTCCGCTTCGCCATCCGCGAAGGCGGACGCACCGTCGGCGCCGGTATCGTCGCTTCCATCATCGAGTAATAAAATCCGCTTCCGGCGAGCCCATTGGAACTAAAATTCCGGCGGGCTCGCCGATTACAACGATACTCGCTCGAAACGCGCTTCGGCGCGTTTTACTTTTCGTGGGCTTCGCCGGACCGCAATCGTTTGATCTTGGTCAAGGCGACATATGAACGAATACGTATATGTGCCCCCGAACCCGGAGCAGAACAGGTATGACGCAGGCAGCAATGATCATGGAACAGGGCATCGAGCGCGAGTTCGTCCTTCCGGCGAACACCTTCGCCGAAACGGTGGTCGAGGTTGAGCACTATACCGAGCGTTTGTTCCGTTTTCGCATCACCAGGCCGGCAAGTTTCCGCTTTCGCTCCGGCGAATTCGTCATGATTGGCCTGCCGCGCGGCGACAAACCCGTGTTCCGCGCCTATTCGATTGCCAGCCCGGCCTGGGACGACGAGATCGAATTCTTTTCCATCAAGGTTCCGGACGGCCCGTTGACTGAACACCTGCAGAAGATCCAGGTCGGCGACACCATCCTGATGCGGCAGAAAGCCACCGGAACGCTCGTGCTCGACGCCCTGCGACCCGGTAAAAGGCTTTTCCTGATCTCCACCGGAACCGGCATGGCACCGTTCGCTTCGCTGATTCGCGATCCCGAGACCTATGAGAAATTCGATCGCATCTATCTGACCCATACCTGTCGCGATGTCGCGGACCTGAAATATGGCTATGACGTCGCGCAACTCGCGAGCGAAGACATTCTCGTCGGAGAGGATGCCTCGCAGCGCCTGGTTCATTTCGCCACCACCACACGCGAACAGACCGAGCATATGGGACGGATCACGACGCTGATCGAAAATGGCAGCCTGTTTTCGACCCTTGGCATAGAACCGCTCGATCCCGCGAATGACCGCGTCATGATCTGTGGGTCGATGGGACTCAATCTGGACATGAAGGAGATTCTCGAGGCCCGCGGTTTCGAGGAGGGCTCAAACAGCCGACCGGGCGACTACGTCGTCGAACGCGCTTTCGTCGGCTGACACTGCCGGCAATCCGGAACACGAATCTGTTGGTGCTCGCGGCGCCTCAGGCCTTGTCCGTACGCGGCAGGAAATGGCCCCCGGGTGGTGGGCGGACGCCGCGCACTGCATCGCCATATTCGCCCCCCTTTTCGAGCATGTTCGCGATCGTCCGCACAGCTTCGTCATGCCCGCCGAGGCGGCGGTATTCTTCGCGGGTCGTCGTGAACTCCAGCGGCGCGACGATCGCGGGGGTCGGCACGTAACCAAAGGACCGGTCCGGCATGCACGTGACGTCGGCCATAATGGTAATGCCGCCCCCGGGCCACACATAGGCTGGCGCGCCGCCGACGGTCACTTTCGTCCTTTCCTGCTGCACTGATGTTGTCAAACGCACCGGATTGCGTGTTACGCCCGAACGCAGCGATCCGCCGGCGCCGCCCATGAACAGTACCGTGCACAAGGCGGGTTCGCAGTTTTCGGCAATCAGTTCGACGGTGGGCACGAGGTTGGCCGGTAGCTCGCGCCGCTGCGGCTGCAAATCGTCGTCGAGCACGTAGTAACCATATTGTTCGCCGGTGGTCGAAACCATCAGCATGGTCAGGCCCGGTCTCGCGCCTTTCTTGGAATTCCAGTCGTCGAGGATGACCAGCGGGTCCTCGATATCCGTTCCACCCCAGCCCAGTCCCGGTTCTGCGACCTTGAAGTAGCGTCCCGGTGTCGAGCGGCGTCCCTTGATGCGAATTCCGGTGTCCGGCCAGCCAAGCACCTTTCCGGCCTGATGCTCCGACACGACACCGGTGATGTGGTCGTCGACTACCACCACTTCGTCGACCAGCCCTTTCCATTGCGAGGCGAACATGCCGATCGTGGCCGATCCGCAGCCGACACGCATGCGGATCTCCTGCGTGCCGTCGACGATCGGCGATCTGCCGGCTTGGACCACGACGCTCGAGCCGCCATCGATGGTGAGTTCAACGGGCTCCACGTTGCAAAGGCGCATCAGCGAGTCGCAAGTAACCCGGCCTTCTGCCTTTGATCCTCCGGTTAGGTGCGTCACGCCGCCGAGAGACAGCATTTGCGAACCGTATTCGCCAGTTGTGACGTGGCCGATCGCCTCGCCCTCGGCACGCACGGTGGCGCCCTCGTTGCCAAGGTGGCGGTCGGTGTCGATTTTTATTTTCGCGCCGCAATAGGAAAAGATTGCCTCGGTCACGACGGTAACGAAATCGGCCCCATCGACCTCACGACTGATGATGAAAGGGGCGGGCTTATAGTCGGGATAGGTCGTTCCCGCACCGAGACCGGTGACGAACACCGCTGCTTCGCTGGCGATTTCGCCGTCCCAATCCGACTTAAGAAAGGGTTTGACCGGATCGCCGGCGGCAATACGCTTGTCGAGTATCGTAAGCGGATCGCAACGGATGATGCGGCCGTTCTCATTAGCGTAGCGGTCGCAGTCGCCGGCCCGTCCTTCCGCGATGTAGCACATCACCGGACAGGCGTCGCAGCGGATCTTTTCGCTCTTTTCAGGTGCGGAAACGGCTTTTGCGATTTCGCTCATAGCAGTTATCCTGAATCGCCGATGGCAGCCAGAACGCGGTCCGGAAGGGCTGGCAGTCGCGTGATCCGCGCCCCGCAGGCATGCCGGATCGCATTGAGAATGGCCGGCGCGGTCGGTATCAGCACATGTTCGCCGAGCCCCTTGGCGCCAAACGGGCCTTCAGCGTCGGGTTTCTCGATCAGGATCGATGTCACCTCCGGCATGTCGCCTATGGTGGGGATCAGGTAATCATGCAGGTTTTCCGTTCGGCCGGGAATATATTCCTCCATCAGCGCCATGCCGAGGCCCTGGGCGATGCCGCCCTCGATCTGGCCTTCCACCAACAACGGATTGATGGCTCGGCCGACATCGTGTGCCGCCGTCATGTGCACCACGCGCACGGTTCCCAACCGGACATCCACTTCCACTTCCGCAATCTGTGCGCCGTAACCGTAGACGGCATAGGGCGCGCCCTGGCCGGATTCATCCAGCGGCACAGTCAGGGGATCATACGTTTCTTCCGCCGCCAGCACGTAGCCATTTGCATCGACCGGCATGCCGGCGAGTTCAATACCACGCTGCGCTGCGCCCTCGGTGATGACGATGCGTTCCCCTTCGATGTTGATTGCCGCATTGGGTCCCATATTGCCCATGCGCAGGATCGTCTCGCGCAACGCGCGACCCGCCAGCAAGGCCGCTTTCCCGGTCACCACGGTTTGGCGCGACGCCGAGGTCTTCCCGCAATCCGGTGTCAGCGCCGTATCGCCGCCTATCAATTCAAACCGGTCGACCGGCAAACCGAGTGCATCGGCGCAGATCTGTGTGACGACTGAATTGGAGCCCTGGCCGATATCGACAGCACCCTGATGCAGCTTCACGCGGCCGTCAGCGGTGATGCCCAAGCGGATTGTCGACGGATTCGTGAGGCCGGTATTGCCGCAGCCGTACCAGCAGGACGCGACGCCGACGCCCCGCTTGAGCGTACCTGATCGGGTGTTGAACGCATCAGCGTGTTCAAGGGCGCTCTTCCACGCGGGAGCAAGCGCATCGAGGCATTCCCGAATGCCTGCCCCGACCATTTCCTGGCCGCAAACCGATTTGTCGTCGTCTGCAATCGCATTGAGCCGCCTGAATTCCAGTCGGTCGATGCCACAGGCCAGCGCAAGATCTTCGTAGAGCGTTTCCTGTATCAGGGCCGCTTGCGGGACGCCGAAACCGCGGAACGCGCCGGACACCGGGGCGTTCGTGTGGATGGCGCGCGCGCTTGCCCGGTAATTGGGCGTCCGGTACGGGCCGCTTGCGTGCACCGGCACGCGAACCGCGACCGTCGGTCCCCAGCTTGCATAGGCACCGGTGTTGAAATCGCCGTCAAAGCGCATGCCCACGATATGGCCGTTCTTGTCCGCGCCGATCGCCGCGCGCATGCGCGCCGGGTGGCGCTTGGTCGTGGAACTCATGGACTCGGCGCGCGAGTAGATCATCCGTGCCGGCTTGCCGGTCTTCAACGCAACCAGTCCGACAAGCGGTTGCAGCGATACGTCCAGCTTCGATCCGAACCCCCCGCCGGTGGCGGCGGGGATGATCCGCACCTGTTCCGGCGGCAGGCCGAGAATTGCCGCCGTGTCATCGCGGTCCATGATCGGCGCCTGGGTACAGGCGCGGACAACCAGCGTATCGCCATCCATCCAGGCGGTGCCTGCCTCCGGCTCGATATAGGCGTGTTCGACAAGGCTTGTCTCGAACGTACCTTGCGCGACATGCGCGGCTTTGGCGAGGGCCGTATCGACGTCTCCCGTCACGACCGTGCCCGAGATGAGCACATTGCGGTCGCGCGCCGAATGGATCAGGTGGGCTCCTTGCGCCATTGCTGCGTCGATATCCATCATCCCGGGGCCCGGTTCCCAGTCAACCGGGAAACCGGACAGGTCGAGATCACCCATCGCTGCGGCTTGCCCGGCGACAATCGCAACGGCTTCACCGCGGAACCTGACTTCACCATCGGCAAGCGCGGGCTGGTCGGCGAAAGGAGGAATGACGCCGAACGTATTGCGCCCGGGAATGTCGGCGGCCGTGAACACCGCCTCGATATCCGGATTAGCCCGCTTCCAGGCCGCGATATCGCCAATCCTGAACGCGGCAGCATGGTGCGGCGAACGGATGGCGCGGACAAGGAGTGCGTCCTTTGGCCATTCATCGGCACCAAATGACTCGCTCCCCGCGACCTTGGGTCTGCCGTCGAGGCGCTCGATTGCTGCGCCCACGGCGGCGCCGGCGACCGGTCGAGAAACATGCGCGTGATGACGGCCGGCATCGCAGACCGCGGAAATGATCTTTCGATAGCCGGTACAGCGGCACAGCACGCCGCCGAGCGCGTCCTCGACCTCGCGGGCGGAAGGCGAGGGGACACGATCCAGCAACGCCACCGCCGCGACCAGCATCCCGGGTGTGCAAATGCCGCACTGGGCTGCGCCGTGCCGCAGGAACGATTCCTGGAGCGCCGATAGGGCGCCGTCGGAAAGGCCTTCGACGGTGCGTACGGTGTGGCCGGCGGCTTGCGCTACCGTCGTCAGGCAGGCACAGACGGGTTCGCCATCGAGCAGAACCGTGCAGGCGCCGCAGTCGCCGGCATCGCACCCCACCTTGGTGCCGGTCAGTCTGAGATCCTCGCGCAGCACGTGGCTGAGCCGGCGCCCGGGATGCCCCGAGACGAGGTGCTCGGTGCCGTTGATTTGCAGTGCGATAGTCGGTTGACGGATATTCATGCGGCCGCCCCGTCAACTTCGAGCGCCATGCATTCGCGAATGGCGCGCCGCACGAGTTCCGCCGCTGCGGTCAACCTGAATCTGCCATCGCCGCGAATGTCGCTTATCGGTGACAGATGTTTGCCGACCAGTTCGTCCGTCACGATTTCCGCCGCGTCGGCAGCATTTTGCCCCCCCAAAGCCTGTTCAACCGACACAAGGCGTGCAGCAACCGGACCGCATGCGCCAACCGCGATGGAGACAGATCTTATGGTTCCGCCGTCGACGACGATGCGTGCGGCGACCATGGCAATCGAGATCACCAGATATCGCCGCGCACCAAGCTTGAGGAAGGTTGAACGACTGTCTGCTACGTTTTTGGGAACATTTATGGCTGTGACGATTTCGCCGCCGGTAAGCGATGTGCGTCGCGGCGCGGTTATGAATTCCTGCAGCGGGAGGGAACGTCGTTTACGAAGGGATGCAATTTCGACGCTGGCGTCGAGCGTCAGTAGGGGCGGGACGCCATCGGCGGCGGGCGAAGCATTGCACAGATTGCCGGCAATGGTTCCGGCATTCTGGATTTGCAGAGAGCCAACTTCGCGAGCGGCTGCCTTTAACCCGTCGAATCCTGCGGGCAGCGGCGCGCGTACAATATCGCTCCACGTGGTCGTGGCGCCAATGCGCCAACCGTCCTCTGTTTCGCGGATACCGCGGAGCTCGCCGACGCCGGTCACGTCGAGTATCGGGCCGGCCAGCTTGCTGTCGTGTGTCGAGGCGAACAGGTCTGTGCAACCGGCCGCGATCCGACCATTGTGCTCCGTCAGCCAGGAAAGCGCATCGTCCAATTTGGCAGGTCGGAAGTAGGTCACAGCCGGCTTCCCCCGAATCCGGGTTCGCATTATTTGATCGTATACTAACGGATTTTGCGCTTCGCACCGAACGCTGTCAATATCGGTTAAGCGGGCGAGGTGAACGATTGAGAGGCATTTCTTGGGTGCAAATGGGCGGGTTTCTGGATTTGTTGTGCCCGATGGCGTAGTTAGGCTCACCGGCATTTGCTGTGTGCCGGCAGCTGGACATGTGTGGGGACGCCCGAATGACGGATTTTGGCACCGACGTCGCTTTATTGATGATCGACATACAGAATGATTTCTGTCCCGGCGGGGCGTTGGCGGTCGAAAAGGGCGACGAGATCGTGCCGCTTGTCAATCGGCTGCAGGAGCGATTTTCGGTTCGCGTCCTGACGCAGGACTGGCACCCGGCAGATCATGCATCCTTTGCGGCCAATCACGATGGCGCGACTCCCTTTTCGATGGTGAAGATGCCCTATGGCGACCAGTTCTTGTGGCCGACCCACTGCGTTCAGGGTACGTCCGGCGCTGCCTTCCACCCGGATCTGAACATCGATCGCGCTGACTTGATCATCCGCAAGGGATTCCGGCCGGCAATCGACAGCTATTCGGCGTTCTTCGAAAATGACAAGATGACACCAACCGGACTGACGGGCTACCTGCGCGAGCGAGCGGTCACGCAGGTTGTGCTTGTCGGCCTGGCCACAGATTTTTGCGTTTTCTATTCGGCGATCGATGCCGTGGCACAGGGTTTCAAGGCGACGGTGATTACCGAGGCGTGCCGGGCGATCGACCTTGACGGTTCACTCGAAGCGGCAATCGCGGAAATGACCGGCCGCGGCGTTCGGTTCGACCTCGGTGGAATTGCCTGATCTTCGTCAAACGGTATCGCTCAGACCCCGAGATACCGGGTCACGAGGCTGTGATCCGAGCGCAAGACAGTAGCATCGACCATATCGCGGTTCCGGCCGTTTTCGATGAAGGCCACGCGGTCTGCAATTGCCAGCACGGCATCGACGCGTTGCTCGACCAGTAGGATCGCAACGCCGTGTTCCTTGAGTTGGACGACCACGTCGCGGATCAGTGCAATCATCGACGGCTGCAACCCCTCGGTCGGTTCGTCCAGCAACAATACACTGGGTTCGATACACAGCGCCCGTGCTGTCGCCAGCATCTGCTGTTCGCCGCCTGACAGCGTTCCGGCGCGCTGGCGCAACCGCTCCCGCAGGCGAGGAAACATGTCGAGTACTCTGTCGCGGGTCGCAGCGCCGTGATGTCTGACCATCAGGCCGATTTCGAGGTTTTCCGCTACGGTCAGATCGGCAAACAGCCGCCGACCCTGCGGAATGTATCCGATGCCCCGTTTTGGAACCTCGTGGGCTGCTATCTGCGTCAGATCCTCGCCGTCGAGCAGTATTTCGCCTGCCTTTACCGAAATTAGGCCCATGATGGCCTTCATGGTCGTTGTTTTGCCGGCCCCGTTCCGGCCGAGCAGGCAAAGGATTTCTCCCGGAGCAACTTCCAACGACAGGCCGCGCAGGACCATGGCGTTACCGTAACCAGCCTCGAGATCGCGCAACCGCAGCATCAGGCTGTCCCCAGATAGGCGGCCTGGACCGCGGCATTTGCCCTGATGGCATCCGGCGATCCCTCGGCCAGGATCTCACCGGCGTCCATCACCGTGATGAATTCTGCGGTCTGCATGACCACGTCCATGTTGTGCTCGATCAGCAGGACCGTGGTCTGGCCAGCGATCGTGCCGATCAACGCCTTGAAATCCTCGATCTCGCTGTCGGCCAGTCCCTGTGTCGGTTCATCGAGAATGAGCAGTCGCGGCGTCTGGGCAAGGCCCATCGCGATTTCGAGTAATCGCTGGTGGCCGTAGGACAGATCACCGGCGATCTGCATTGCTCGATCGGCAATCCCGACCTGGTCCAGTGCCTGCAAAGCTTCGGTGCGCACCTGTGCTGGCTTGCCGCGAAGCCGGCGGCGCAGGGCCAGCGCCACGTTTTCAAGAAGGGTCAATTTGGTGAAGATTGATGTAATCTGGAATGTGTAGGCCATCCCACGGCGAATACGCATGTGGGCCGGAAGGCTGGTAATATCCTCGTCCCGGAACCGGATTTCGCCGTCATCCGCCAAGTGCCGTCCACACAACAGGCTGACGAAGGTGGTCTTCCCTGCGCCATTGGGGCCGATCAACGCACGAACCTGTCCTTCCGGCAACGAGAAGTCGACCAGGTGCACGGCGCGCAGCCCGCCAAAACTCTTCGACAGGTTGTTTGTCGACAGCAGCGGTGTCACGGCAGCCATGGCAACATCCTCCGCCGCAGTTCCCCGGCCAGTCCCTGGCGGGCAAACAATGTCAGCAACACCAGCACGATGCCGGCGATCAGCATGTAGGCAGATGTTAGGCCGCTCGAAATGTCGATCAGATAGAACATGAAGACCGTGCCCACGAGTGGCCCTATTATCGTTCCTGCGCCTCCGAGAAGGACCCATAGCAACGGCAGGATGGAATATTGCACCGAAGCGAAGGTGGCTCCGGCATAACCGAACAGAAGGGCATAGGCCGCCCCAGCCAGTCCGGATAGACCTGCCGATACAACGACCGCCCCGAGCTTGTGGGCAAACACGTCGTAACCGAGCATCCGGGTCCGCTCCTCGTTTTCGCGGATGGCGATCAGGACATGGCCGAATGGCATGTGGATCAGGCGCAGAGCAACCACAAGGCTAACGAAGAACACCGCGAGCGCAGCGAAGTAGCGGTTGGTCGGCGTACTCAGGTCGAAACCGGCGAGGGCTCGGCTTGCCTGGGCAATCACGAAACCCTCGTCGCCGCGGGTGTACGCGCCGAAATAGAGGACGGTGAGAAACACGGCCTGTGAGAACATCAAGGTGACGATCATGAAGGCGACGCCGGTTGTGCGCAGCGCAAGAAACCCGACGGCCATACCGAGCGTGGTCGCCGCAGCCACACCACAGACGAGTGCAGGCCCCGCGCTGAGCCCGAGATGCTGCATCGGAAGGCCGAGGCCGTACATTCCGGCGGCAAAAAACATGGCGTGGCCCAGGCTGAGCAAGCCGCTGTATCCGAAGAGGATATTGTAACCCATGGCGTACGCCGCGAGCACCATGATGCGCGCCAGATTGCCGTGATGGTAGGTCGGCAGTACAAAGTGCAATGCCACCAGCATGGCTACGACGAGTCCATGAAAGGTCAGCGATTTAGCCGTTTCACTCACAATGCGCGCTTCCCGAACAGGCCTTGCGGGCGAAAAACGAGGACCAGTGCGACGAGCAAAGTTGCGATGATCTTGGCGAGCGTCGGGGAGAAGAAGACCGAAATGATGCCGTCGCTCATGCCGACCAATACCGCTGCGACGACCGTCCCGGTCAGGCTGCCGAGTCCGCCGATGATCACCACGATGAAGGATAGCAGCAGGGGATCCCCGCCCATCAGGTAATGCGCCTGCTGGATCGGTACGATCAGTACGGCGGCAAGTGCAGCAAGGGCGGCTCCTAATCCGAACACTCCCGCATAGACCCGGTCGACGGGGATTGCGAAAGCGAGTGCGGTTTCGCGGTCGAGTTGCGTCGCTCGCATAACGAGGCCAAACCGGGTTCTCGTCATGAACAGCCAGACACCAAGCAGGATCGCGACAGCGGCTCCTATGACGAAGAACTTATAGGCCGAATAGCCAAACCACGGGAAATAGAGCCGCAGGTTGAATGGCGCTTCGACCGGGCGCGCCTCAGGCCCGTATGTCATCAGCACGGTTTGCTGGATGATGTATAGCAGCCCAATCGTCGCCACGATTGTTCGCTCGGGATTGTAATCCAGACGCTTGAGTACAAGGAAATCGGTTACAGCCGCAACTGCTCCTCCAATCAACGGAGCGACCACTAGCGCCATCGCAAAACCGACCGCCGGATGCCCGGTTGCTGTTGACGCGACCCACCACGCAACGACAGCGCCCAGCATGAAGAACTCGCCGTGGGCGACGTTGACCACGCGCATCACGCCGAACACCAGGCTCAATCCCACCGCGGTCAGGGCAAGAACCGCAGCGGTGACAGCTCCTTCGAGCGAAGCCAGGAAGAGATAGGGGCCAAAATCCATGAAAATGATGCGCCCCGGCGGAAAGGCCGGGGCGTCAAAGGGCTAGAACGACTGCGTCGTGTAGTCGACTTCGTCGGGATAGAAACCGTCTTCCAGCGAGGTTGTGTGCTGGACTACCAGTTTACCGCCCTCGACCTTGGATATGTATTGCGGGCCGAAAACCTGGTGCGTCTTTCCGTTGAACAGTTTGGCGCCCTGCGGATGCTCGTTGGACGCGGGCATGTCGGTCATCGCTTCGACCGCCTCGATCAGCTTGGCTCGATCCTGCGGTCCCTGGTAGCCGGCCGCTTCCATGCCTGCCTTGATGACATGGAGCGTTTCCCAGCAGCCGAACATGTGAGCGAAGGTCGACACGTCTTTCGGATCGGCTACCGACGCGCCATTCTCGTCGACACCGACAGCGGCGCGATAATGCTTGTCGAAATCGGTCTGGTCGGCCTGGGCGTAACGCGGCATGCCTTCCCAGAAATAGGTTCCATCCAGGAATTCCAGGCCCGGACTGTTCAAGTCGACAGCTTCCAGACTATCGATGAAGCCAAAGATCTGAGGTTTGTTCGGGCCGTAAAACTCACCCATTTCCTTCACGAAGGTCAAAACGGCGGGGCCGACCATGACGTGATAGATCACCTCGGTCTCGCGCGGGATTTTCGGGAAATACTTGGTGAACGACGTCTCGGTCGGTGGGATCGCGATCATTTCGATCACTTGACCGCCATTGGCCTCGACCGCGGCAGAGAAATAGTCCCGGTGATCGTGCCCGAACGCGTAGTCAGGAAAGATCATCGTGACCTTCTTGCCGAGATTGCCGAGGACGAACGGCGCCATCGACTTGACCTGGCTTTTAACGTCGGTGATGCCCGGCTGCATCGTGTAGCGGTTGAGTGCACCGCTTGCCACGTGGTGGCCCTCCGAGACCACAAAATAGGGCAGCTTAAGCTCACCCGCGCGTGGCGCGGAACCCATGACCACATGGCTGAACAACGTTCCGTAGCCGACATCGCAATTGTGCTGGCTCGCGAGTTTTTCGACAACCTCAGCACCTCGTTTCGGATCGGTTCCGTCATCCTCGGCGATAATCTCGATCGGCCGTCCATTGATACCGCCCGCATCGTTGATCAGTTTCACGGCCGCCGTGGTCGTCCGGTCATACCAGCGGCCGTAGGCCGCGCCGATACCGGTGCGATGCACCTGGAAGCCGATCTTAATCGGCGCGGCGCTTTGCGCCTGCGCATAGCGCACAAATCCCGGCATGGCGGCAACGCCGGCGCCAGCTGCAATAGATTTCAATACGCTTCGGCGCGACGTCACGATGGTGGATTTCTTGGAACTGGGCATGATCGATCTCCTCATGCGGGCAAAAGCAAAGAATGCGCTTGCCATGATGGTCCACGGCGGTGCGATTTGTCTAGGTGCGCTGCAAAGAAACGCTTAGCCGCCGCGTGCGGTTGCGAGCAGCCAAAGCCCGAAAAGGGTATAGGCGATCATCAGGACGGCAATGGGTACTTGGCTAAGCAGGGCGCGGCGCGAGTTACCAAACAATTGCAAGGCAATGGCGTGTGAAACGATGACAGCGAGCATATGCCCGACGACGATTGCACCCGCTTGCGTGAGGAAAATGGCACGTACTGTGTCGCGGGTATTGAAGAAACCGGTGGTGACGTGCGCGTTTGTAAATCCGAGCAGGTTTGCCCCCGACTCCAGCGGATCGTTCACGGCTACGAGAACATACTGGCCGTTGACGAGCAGCGCGGTCAGGTAGTGGGCGACGTGATAGCCCACCGCGATCGGCATGATTGCGTGCGCAAAGCGTCCGAGTGCCTCGCCGAAGGGAACGCCGCCGCCTGCCAGTCGCAACCCGAGCCAGACGCAGAGCGTGAAAATCAAGGCCAGCAATATATTGGCGCCGATCAATCCGCCGACATTCGACCAGAACACGCCCGACCTGCCGGGATAGTCCAGCGGATTGATGCCGATATTGTCTAACCACCAGAAGGTCTCGTTGAGCCCGTCAAATGACCCGGTCGCCAGGATCGAGGTTACGAAGACCGCGCCGCCGACCGTGAGCGCCGGCGCAGTGACGATACGGTGGCCCGGCAGTCCAAGTGACAGGGTTTGCGAGCCGCGTCTGAACGGGGAGACCGTCGCGTAGTTGGATGCGAGCATCGATGTGAATTCGCCCCGATCGAGCCATTCACGTTCGCCGAAAAGGATCATGGCCACCAGGGAGACAAGCCAGTAGACCGTGATCACGGTCGCCAGACGTCCAGGATCGTCCGGCGCCAGGTCGGCAAGATAGAAACAGGCGAAAGCGATATAGAGCGCGACACCGGGCCAGAGGTCGAGCCGGGATGGCAGCTTCAGTGGACGCGAAACTCCAAACAAGGGCGACAACAGGCGGTAGGGACCCGTCCACGGATTGATCCACTGCCACAGATCGCCAAACACCGCGAAAAGCGGGAGAAGAGCAACGAACCAAATTGTCCAGATCAACAGCGACAGGGGATTGATGAGAGGATTGTGCGGCCCGAAAAACCCGGTACCGACGGCCGCGGCGAGAACGAGGAAGGACACTGTGCTCGTCAGCACCTGCAGCCTCGGGCGGGTAATCCCTGTTGCGGCGAAGGTGCGGAACAGACCAAGCGTCCAGCGATCGGGCAGTACGCCCAGCAGGACGACTGTCAATGCTACGGCAGCGACACCCGCAGCAAGATAGATGTCCGTTGGCAGCAGCAGCACAAAGGCCTGTTCGGAAGAGACATGGGCAAGCGCCGGACCGGTCCAAAGCAAAACCGCAATTGCCGTGATGGCCCGGCCGGCGCAACGCAGGACGGCGCGGAGTGGAATCGGCAGTTGCGGATGTAAGGCGGACATGCCGGCACTATGGCCGAGCGCGCAGGCAATTGAAATGCAGCAAAGCCCCGGCCCACGTTGACTTTTGCAGCGGATTGCGGATTTCATTTGTATAACAACGAACCGGAACCGCGCGTGCATGGCAGACAAGGGAAAAGGCCAAGTGGTGGGAGTCGATGTCGGTGGCACCTTCACCGATCTGATCCTGCTGGACCAGGTGACCGGAGAAGTCCAACTCGCCAAAGTTCCGAGTACGCCCGACAACCAGGCATTCGGCGTTCTGGCCGCTCTCGATGACGGGGGCGTCGATCTGGCGAATGTGGACTTGATTGTTCACGGTACAACCACCACTACCAACGCTGTTCTTGAACGGAAACTGAGCAAAACCGGGTTGATCACGACCGGAGGTTTTCGCGACGTTCTCGAACTGGGCCGAAGAACCCGTCCGCAGGCCTATGGCATGAAGGGCGAGTTTCGTCCGATCATTCCGCGTGACCTTCGCCTGGAGGTTGCCGAGAGGATGGACGCTGCTGGCCGTGTCGTGCTGCCGCTAGACGAGGGCGAGGTCGCAGCCGCCGCGACGAAATTACGTGATGCCGGTTGCGAGTCGCTTGTTGTCCATTTCCTCCACTCCTATGCCAATCCAGCCCACGAATTGCGCGCCGGCGAAATCGTGTCGGCGTTGTGGCCCAATGATCATGTGACGCTGGGTCACGCCCTTTTGTCGGAAAGCCGCGAATTCGAGCGCGGTGTAACCGCGGCCGTGAATGCTTCGGTCCAACCGTTGCTGGAGCGCTATCTGAAGCGCCTGACCGGCGAATTGTCGGGCAAAGGGTACCGTGGCGAAGTATTGGTGATGAATGGCAATGGCGGCATGGTGTCGGCACAGCTAGTCGCGCGCGAAGCCGCCAAGACAGTGATGTCGGGGCCGGCTTCCGGCGTCAAGGCAGCAGCCTACACCGGGCAACGCGCGGGGATTGGCAACCTCATCACCTACGATATGGGCGGGACGTCGACCGATGTCGCCCTGATCCGCAATGCCGAACCGTCGGTGTCGGGTGAAATCGAAATCGAATACGCCATGCCGATCCATGTACCGATGGTCGACGTCCGCACTGTCGGCGCAGGAGGTGGCTCGATCGCCAGGGTCAACGCGGCAGGCTTGCTCGATGTCGGCCCTGAGAGCGCCGGCGCCGATCCCGGCCCGATCTGTTATGGCCGTGGCGGCATGCGACCGACGATCTCTGACGCCAACTTGTTGCTAGGCCGTCTTGATCCGTCGAAATTGAAGTCTGTAAAAGGAGGCACATCTGTCGAGCATGTCGCCGCGATCTTCGAAAACGATCTTGGCGACCGGCTCGGACTTGATGCCACAGGTGCCGCCGCCGCCGTGATCCGCATGGCCAACACCCGAATGGCTGGCGCCATCCGCATGGTGTCGGTGTCACTTGGCGCAGATCCGCGCGACTTCACGCTGTTCGCTTTTGGTGGAGCAGGTCCGCTGCACGCGACGGCGCTGGCCCGCGAACTCGGGATTCCGAAGGTGCTCGTGCCGAGCCGTCCTGGAATCACCAATGCCCTGGGTTGTGTCGTGGCCGACCTGCGCCATGACTTCGTCAATACGATCAACCGTCCGCTCGACAGTGTCGATATGGAACATGTCCACGCCATAATGGCAGAGCGCATGTCCGAGGGGCACGACCTGATCGCCCGCGAGAATGTCACGGTCGAGCAAATTGCGCACTCGCTGAGCGTCGACATGCAGTTCGTCGGCCAGACCCATCTGCTCCGCGTGCCGCTTCCGTCGGCCACGCCAACGCGCGAGGACCTTCGGCGCCTGTTCGAGGAGGCCTACTTCAAGCGCTTTCGTGTCGAGCTTGGCGAAATCCGTGCCGGTCTCGTCAACGTGAATGTCTCGTCAATCGGCCGGCGCAGCGATTTCGATTTGTCGACGCTAATCGATCCGGCATCGCGCAAACCGGCATTGGCCGAGGCTCAGACCGGCCGCCGGCCTGTCTATTTCGACGATACCTGGCATGATACGCCGGTCTATTGGCGCGATCACCTTCCGCTGGCTTTCGACCTCGCCGGGCCCGCCGTCATCGAGCAGATGGACACCACGATCCTGCTGGAACCCGATGACATGGCAACCGGCGACCCGGATGGTAACATCCTGATCACGGTGGGAGTGCGCCAATGAGCCTCGATCCGATCACCCTAAGCGTTATCCAGGCCGGCTTGCAGCAGGTTTGCGACGAAATGGACCTGGCTTTTTCACGCGCCGCATTCTCGCCGGTTATCGCGGAGGCGAACGACCGGTCGGACGGGATTTATGCGGCCGAGGACGGTGCCCTGATCGCGCAAGGCGCGGGCGGCCTGCCGGTCTTCGTCGGCACCATGCAATATTCGACGCGAACCCTGATCGAAATGATCGCGCAGGGCAGGGCCGCCGAGCCGCGCCCTGACGACATTTATATCGTCAACGACCCCTATCTTGGCGGGACGCATCTGATGGATGTCCGGTTTGCCCGTCCGTTCTACCGCAAGGGCGAACTGTTTTGCTGGCTGTCGAACACGGGTCACTGGCCCGATACCGGCGGTTCGGTGCCGGGCGGATTTTCTGCTTCAGCGACAGCGGTCGAGCAAGAAGGATTGCGGTTGCCGCCCGTGCGTCTGTTCAAGGAGGGCGTGCTCGACGAGGAAATCTACGCAATCATCTGCTCCAATATCCGCGTTGCCGACCAGCGCATCGGTGACGTGAAGGCCCAGGCGGCGGCACTGATGGTCGGTGCGGAACGTCTGCACGAACTGCTCGACCGCTATGGGGACGGGACTGTACGCAAAGCGATCGCCGAGCTGCGTACCCGCGCAAATGAGCAGATGCGCGCCTTGATCGGCCAAATACCCGATGGAACGTACAACTCGGTCGCCTGGGTCGATAGCGACGGCGTGGTCAACGAGCCACTGGCGATCCGGTTGGCGGTAACCAAGGCAGGGGGCGAGCTGACGTTCGATTTTACCGGCTCCGCCAAGCCCTGTATCGGTCCGATGAATTCGGTGCTGGCGACCACGATGAGTTCGGTTTATCTCGCCATGCGCCACATTTTCCCGGAAGTGCCAATCAGCGCGGGAGCCTTTGAGCCGCTGCATGTCAAAGGCTACGAAGGTACCTTTCTCGACGCGAAATATCCGCGCCCGGTTTCCGGGTGTGCGGCGGAGGTCTCGCAGCGCATTGCGGAGGCCGTCTTCGCTGCGCTGGTCAAGCCGCTACCGGACCGCGTCACTGCGGCGCCCGCAGGTACGTCCGGCAATTTCGCCCTTGGCGGTCACGATCCGGAGCGCAATCGCGACTTTGTCATGTACCAGCTTTCAGGCGGCGGATACGGCGGCAATGCCGAGACCGATGGCCTGGCCAATGGATGCTCGACTATCGGTATCTCCAAGGCACCGCCAGTGGAGATCATGGAACAGGCGTTTCCGGTTCTCTACCACCGCTATGCGCTCCGCGATGGGTCCGGAGGGGCGGGGAACCACCGGGGCGGGCTTGGCCTCGATTACGAGATCGAACTGAGACGCGGCCATGCGCTGGCCAGTTTTGTCATGGATCACGGAAGATACGGCCCGCAGGGCGCGCTCGGCGGAGCCGATGGCGCGCCCAACGAGGTGACGGTCTGGCGAAACGGCGACGCCTATATACCGGAGCATCTATCGAAGGAGCAGGATATTGCCCTTGAGCCCGGAGATCGGGTGCGCGTGAAGACCCCGGGCGGGGGTGGTTATGGAAATGCCTACGCGCGAGATCCTGCCGACGTTCTGGAGGATGTGCGCATGGAGCGCTATACGGTCGAACAGGCGCGCGAATTGTTCGGTGTCGCGCTTGCCGGTGAGCCGCTGGCGGTGGATGCGGAGGCTACGAGAAATCTACGTTCGCAATCGAGCGAAGCGCTCCGCGCGTGACTGGTGAAGCCCTTTTCGGGGATAAAGATGAGGCCGGAATCCTGCGGACTCCGGCCCCCGAACGATTTTCCTTGCCAATACCAGCGACTTGACGGATAAGCCGCCGCCCGGCTCTTGCCGGATGCCGGATCTTCCACATGACTCTTATGCAGTTCTCCTCGGGTGACCTGGTCGCGGACAAGCGCGCCGATTACGCCGAGATGTTGTTTGAGAGCGGCGATCTTGTCGCTGCTGCCACCCTTATGGCCGATGTTCTCGACTTGGTACCCGGCTGGGCGGCCGGTTGGTTCAGGCTGGGCGAGATGCGCGAGGCGACCGGCGAAATCGCCGGTGCGATCGAGGCTTGGACCGAGACATTGCGTGTTGACCCCGAAGATCGGTTTGGAGCCAGCCTCAAGCTCGAACTCGCCGGCGCGGCGCACCGGATCGATGCGCCGCCGAGCGCCTATATAGCTGCGCTGTTCGACCAGTACGCGGAGCGTTTCGACAAAGCACTTGTAGAGAGCTTGGATTACCAGGTGCCCGAACTGATCGGGCGCGCTCTCGGTGCGGTCGGTCCAACCGCCTATGCCTATGTTGTCGATCTTGGCTGCGGCACAGGTCTAATGGGCGATCGCCTGCGCCAGACGGCGAGTTTCATCGATGGCTACGATATCTCCGCTGGCATGTTGAGGAAAGCTGAAACCAAAGGCGTCTATGATCGGCTTTCTCAGCAGGATTTGCAGACTTTCAATCCCGCCGATCTTAAGGCCGATCTCGTTGTCGCTGCTGATGTTTTCCTCTATCTCGGCGCGCTTGAACGCATTGTCGCTGCCGCCGCTCGGATTTGCATTGACGGCGGCCTGTTCGCCTTTTCCGCAGAGCGTCACGACGGGTCGGAGCCGATGATGCTGCGTCCCTCACGTCGTTTTGCTCATTCGCCGACATATCTGCGCAACGTCCTCCTTCGTTCCGGATTTGAGATCTTGTCGCTGGAAAGCCATTTCATCCGCATGGACCGCGGCGAGCCCATCGAAGGCCTGATCGTCGTGGCACGACGCGGCCAGGGCGAAGCGGTCCGCGCCAACGACATCCATGTCGCACCAATGGACGCTGCGCCGCGCGCTGCGAACTGAAAGTAGATCGATTGCCTGTCTGACACTACGGCAACAAAATCGCCGATATCCCTTGAAATCGTCGCACATCAGCGCCACAACGCCTGTTCTTCAAATCTGCAAGGATAATGTCATGCCTGCCTATCGCTCCCGCACGACAACCCACGGCCGAAACATGGCCGGCGCCCGCGGCCTGTGGCGCGCCACCGGCGTGAAGGATACCGACTTCGGCAAGCCGATCATCGCTGTGGTCAATTCCTTCACCCAGTTCGTGCCGGGCCACGTGCACCTGAAGGACCTTGGCCAGATGGTTGCCCGCGAAATCGAAGCGGCGGGCGCGATCGCAAAGGAGTTCAATACCATTGCGGTCGATGACGGCATCGCGATGGGCCACGACGGTATGCTCTATTCGCTGCCGAGCCGCGAGATCATCGCCGATTCCGTAGAATACATGGTCAATGCGCACTGCGCCGACGCCATGGTCTGCATCTCCAATTGCGACAAGATCACGCCCGGCATGTTGATGGCCTCGCTGCGGCTCAACATTCCGACCGTGTTTGTCTCCGGCGGCCCGATGGAAGCCGGCAAGGTCGAGTGGGACGGTGAGGAAAGGGCACTCGACCTGGTTGACGCCATGGTCGCGGCCGCCGACGACAAGGTGAGCGACAACCAGGTTGCGGCGATCGAACGGGCGGCGTGCCCGACCTGCGGCTCCTGTTCGGGCATGTTTACCGCCAACTCGATGAACTGTCTGACGGAAGCGCTTGGTCTGGCGCTGCCTGGCAATGGCTCGACGCTTGCCACCCACGCCGATCGCAAGCGGCTGTTTGTCGAAGCGGGACACCTGATCGTCGATCTGGCCAGGCGCTACTACGAGCAGGACGACGAAAGCGTGTTGCCGCGCTCGATTGCATCCTTCGGGGCGTTCAAGAATGCCATGGCGCTCGACATCGCAATGGGCGGCTCAACCAACACCGTGCTCCACCTGCTCGCGGCGGCGCATGAAGGCGAGGTCGATTTTACTATGTCCGACATCGACAAGCTGTCGCGCAAGGTCCCGGTTCTGTGCAAGGTCGCGCCTTCGGTCAGTACCGTGCATATGGAGGACGTCCACCGCGCGGGCGGGATCATGGGTATACTCGGCGAACTCGACCGGGCCGGGCTGATCGACACGACGCTGCCGACCGTGCATACGGAAACCATGCAGGCCGCGCTCGCGCAATGGGACGTCAAGCGCACCGATGCCGACAACGTGCATGAGTTCTTCCGTGCCGCACCCGGAGGCGTGCCCACGCAGACGGCC
>JBNLDE010000113.1:0-12571 GCA_050304175.1 Zhengella sp.
GCAAACTGGATGTGGCCGATGACGGGCATTAGGTCTTTAAGCTTGGCGGCGACATCCCCTTCCGTCCGCTGAACGTGATAGCAGTCGAACATCAGCTTGAGATTGGGTGCGCCGACTTCGGCGATGATCGCCCGGGCCTGGTTCGTGGTGGTCAGGAAATAGCCGGGGGCGTCGTGGCGGTTCAGCGGCTCGATCAGGATCGTGGCCCCATGCGCGGCGGCCTTCCGGCAAGCCAGGGCGAGGTTGGAGACGAACACGGCATGCGCCTGCGCGCCCGAGGCGATTCCCGCCATGACGTGAATGTTCGGCGTTCCGGTCGCGGCGGCGTAGGAAATGGCCTCGTCGATTGCCGCTTGCGCTTCCCCTTCGCGTCCGGACAGCGCGGCAAGCCCCATGTCTCCAGCATCGGGATTTCCCCGCCGGGTATTGAGACTGAGCATCGTCAGCCCGGTCGCGTCGAGCGCCGCCGTAACCTGTTCTGTCGGAACGTCGTAGGGCCAATGGCATTCGACCGCGTCAAAGCCTGCGGCACCCGCGGCGCGGATGGCGTCAGGCAGCGGAATATCGCTCCACAGAAAGCCCAGATTGGCCGAAAATTTCGTCACGCGCCGCATTCCGTTCCGGATCTGGCAACGATCGCCCGGACAGGTTTGAGCGTCAACCCGGACGCCTCGGTCTTGCGCGCCGGAGCACTCGCCGCGCCGCGATCTCCAGGATCACGGCGCGGCAATTTTTCCCCTGTCAGGCCGCGCGGCTTGAGGCCAGCCGGCTGGTCCCGGCGTCGAGCGAGAAATGCCCGACTTGTTCGCGCAGCCCGGCCGCTTCTTTCGCCAGCGAGAACGTCGAGGCGGCCGTTTCCTCGACCATCGCCGCGTTTTGTTGCGTCATCTTGTCGAGTTCGCCGACCGACGTGCTGACTTCGCCAAGCTGGAGGGCCTGTTCGCGCGAGTTCTGCGCGACCACCCCGATATGCTCGTTGATGACGTTGATATTGGCCTCGATATGCTCCAGGCCTTCGCCGGTTTTCAACACCAGCGCCACACCGTTTTCCACGTCGCTGGTCGAGCGTGAGATCAGCTGGCTGATGTCCTTGGCCGCGCTGGCGGACCGCTGCGCCAGCTCGCGCACTTCCTGCGCAACCACGGCAAAGCCCTTGCCCGCGTCGCCGGCGCGCGCTGCCTCGACACCGGCGTTCAGAGCCAGCAGGTTCGTCTGGAACGAGATCTGGTCGATCAGGTCGATGATCTGCCGGATCTCGCCGGAAGACTGTTCGATCCGCTCCATGGCCGCGATCGCGTCCTTGACGACTCGAGCCGATTCTCCGGCGTCGCGCAGCGTCCCGCCGGTTGCCTCAACCGCGGTTTCGCAGCGCTCGAGCGCGGCCTTGACCGACCTGTTCATCTCGGCAATGGCGGCCGCCGTTTCTTCCAGGGCCGCCGCCTGGCGCTCGGTGCGCGTCGACAGGTTTTCCGACGAGTCCTTTAGGTCGCTCGAGCCGTCGCGGATCGAGTCGGCACTGCCGCTGATAGCCCGCATGGTGGCTTCGAGCTGATCCATCGACTTGTTGAAATTGACACGCAATTCATCCAGCGACGGCACGAAGGGCTCGTTGATCCGCCAGGTCAACCGACCCTGGGCGAGATGCGTGAGTCCGTTGCCGAGCGCCGACACCGCGGCTTCGAGTTCCTTGGCACTGCGCTCCTTTTCGGCGTCGCGCTGGCGCCGTTCCTCGCCGACCTGGAGATCGCGGGAAACCGCTTCGGCCTCCATCCTGTCTTTTTCGAGGGCGCTCTGGCGGAAGGATTCCAGCGACCTTGCCATCGCCCCGACCTCGTCCTTGCGCTCGGTTCCGGCAATCTCGACTTCCTTGTCGCCATCGTTCAGCCGGTTCATCAGATCGGCCAGGCCGACCAGCGGCTTGGTCATCCGCGACGACACGAAATATCCGGCGACGCACATCACGGCAACAACAGCGATGGTTGTCAGGAAGGCAAGCCAGGCCAGGTCGTTCGCCGAGGCGAGGATGGACCCCTTCGGCTCGCCGATCGCAAGCAAGTGCTTCTCGCCGAATACCTCGACCGGGACGAAGGAATAAAACATCTCCTGACCGCCGGCGGACGCGAATGCGGCACCGGTTGCGCCGTCGGCCGCGGCCTCGACCAACTCGGCGGGCGCCTTCGCAACGACTTCCGGCATCGCCGTCCCTGTCCTGAATGCACCGTCCTTGTCGAGCAGGAACGCCTCTTCGATCGAGCTGCCGGTGGTCTTCGGCGCCACAACGTCCGACAGGGCGTTTGCCGAGATCCGGATCACGACCGTGCCCTTGCGCGTGGTCTTGCCCCAGCCGCTGAACAGCAGTGGACGCGCGATGAAGGCCGACATCTTGCCGTCTTCGCTGTCATAGGGAACAAAGCCGGTCTTGTAGACAGCATCAAGTTCGCCGGCCGAGGCTTTGGCCACGAGATCGGCCAGAACCTCGTTGCCGGGCTCCGTGACGTTGGTGATCAGCTCACGACCTTTTGTGGCCGAGAACGTGACGATGCCGTTTTCGTCGATCGCGTAGATGTCGCTGGCGCCCGTGTTCCTCCAGGTATTGAGGAACGATCCGTGGATCTTGGCATATTGTACGGCGTACATAAGTTTCAGGCCGGCGCCGTCATATTCGGCGCGTTCATCGACGGCGCTTCCCGGTTTTTGAAAAGCCTCCTGGATGTCCTTGGTCTCGGCCTTCAGCAGGCCGGTCACCGAGTCGATCGCATCGGCCACGGCATTGTTCTGCGAGAACTCGGCGAGCGCCTGGTTGAGCCGGATCAAATGGGATTCCAGCTTCGAAGACTGGTTCTGCGCAACCATGTCGAGCCTGATCTTGCTTGCATCGATCAGGCCGTTCTTGCCGATCTGGTAGCTGAGTATGCCAACCGCCATGCACGACACCAGCGCCGCGCCGACGACCAGACCCGCGAATTTTGCTTTGATCGACGAAAAGGAAACCTTTTTCGCCAACTCAAGGAACTTCCCCGCCATAAGTTTACCCATCCCGTTTCTAGCGAATTGTGGCGACTATGCTGGAAAGGGATTACGGTGATCTTAACGGCGAATGCTAATCAAGTGATCGCGCATCAACTTCGGCTCGCGCAGCGGCAAAGCCGTCTTGCCTACGGTCTCGAAGCGTTGGCGAAATCAGACAGCGCCGGCCCGGACGGCGAAATCAGTCTCGGGTATCGTCCGCCCATAGGCAACGCGCTCGCGGCCGATCGCGTATTCTTCGATAAAGGTTGTCAGTTCCATGTCAGGGCTTCGCCTCAAGCGGCGTCGCGGGCGACGCCGACGACTGGTAGGCGGCTTCAACCAGCGCCATGGAGTTCCAGGCATCCTCCACCGAACTGACAAGTTCGGCGTCCTCGCCGGCGGCATATCGCTGGAGATTGGCCATGCGCCCGACAAAGGCATCGGGGAACCACGACCCTTCGAGCGGCACGGGGATCCACTCGTCGCCGCCCCTTGGACGAATCTCGAGAATGTCGGGTTCGCCGCGCGGATAGTCGAGATTGACGCCAAGCTGCAGGTAGGCCGCCCCCTCGGTGCCGCAGACGCGGAACTCGCTGGCCTGGTGGCGGCGGCCGAAATCGTGGTCGTGATTGATCGTCAGGGGCAGCGGACCCGCTCGCCATAATCGAGAATTGCGCTTGTGCGCGTCTGCGCCACGTCGTGGTTGGGATGGCCGATCGATTTGGCGTGTACGCCCGCCGGATCGCCCAGCAACTGGCGGATCAGGTCGAGATAGTGGATCGAATGCATCGCGATCTCGATGCGCGGCAAGCCCTTCAGGAAGGGCCAGAGCTGCCACGGCGTCGCCATCGCCAGCCAGGCGTCGAAATCGACCACCTCGCCGAGCCAGCCCTTTGTAATCGCATCCTTCAGCGCCAGCATCATCGGCGCGAAACGGAGCTGGAAGTTGACGGCCGCCCGAAGGTCCTTGTCGCGGCAGATCCGCAGGATCTCAGTTGCGCCGGCCAGGTCACCGCCCATCGGCTTCTGTATCAGCACGGCGGCGCCGTTCGGCAACAGGTGCAACACGTCGGCATGGACACTCGGCGGCGTGGCGAGATCGAACACCGCGCCGGGAACCGCGGCCGCTTCGTCCGGAGACGAGAAGGCCTTCACGCCCCATTTTTCGGCCAGCGCCCCTGCCTTTTCGCGGTCGGGGTCGTAAAGCCCGGCAATGGGGAAACCGGCCTTGCGATAAGCGGGAAAATGGGCGTCGCCGACGATCGACCCGGCGCCGAGAGTGACGATCGGGCGCGGCGCCGACGGCCTTGGCCAGCTCTGGCCCAGGCTGGCCGGATCGAAGCGGTCAGTCATGATGGAATACCTCTTCCATCATCGCCCACCATTCCCATGCGTTGCATGGTTCAATCTCCCCGTTCGGTGATCGCGGTGGTGAATTCGTCGATGCTGCGGGCGCGGACCGCATCCCAGTCCCAGTCGATGCCGATCCCCGGCTCGGACGGGGCCACGGCGCACCCGTCCTCGACCGTCATCCGGCTGGCGGTCAGTTCGTCCAGTTGCGGGATGTACTCGACATATTTCCCGTTCCGCACAGCGCAGGCCAGGCTGACATGCAGCTCCATCAGGAAGTGCGGACAGACCGGGAGGTCGAACGCCTCCGCCGCATGCGCCACCTTGAGCCAGGGCGTGATGCCGCCGATGCGGCCGGCATCGACCTGGACGACCGAACAGGCGCCGCGTTGCATATATTCGCGGAAATGCCGGATCGAATAGAGCGACTCGCCGACCGCCACCGGAATCGCTGTCGCATTCGACATGCGGACATGGCCGTCGATATCGTCGGCAGGCAGCGGCTCCTCGATCCAGGCGAGATCGAGATCGCGCATCCGATCGGCGCGGCGGATCGCCTCGTCGACGGTGAATCCCTGGTTGCAGTCGGTCATGATCTCGTAATCGTCGCCAACGGCCGCGCGCACCGCCGCGAGGCGCGTATGGTCTTCCGCCACATGCGGGCGGCCGATCTTGACCTTGGAACCGCGGAAACCCTTTGCCTTGGCTTCCAGCGCATCGTCGACCAGCGCCAGCGTGTCGATATGCAGCCAGCCGCCCTCGGTGGTGTAGAGCGGGCAGCGGTCCTTTGCGCCACCGGCCAGCATCCACAGCGGCAGGCCCTGCTTGCGCGCGCGCAGATCCCACAGCGCGATGTCGACGCCGGCAAGCGCGATCGACGTGATCGCGCCGATCGTCGTCGCGTGGGTCGCGAATTCAAGCTCGTGCCAGATCGCCTCGATGCAATCGGCGTCGCGGCCGATCAGGCGAGGCGCGAGGTGATCGGCGAGCAGCCGCATCACCGACGATCCCCCGGTGCCGATCGTATAGCTGTAGCCCGTACCCGTCGCCCCGTCGGAATCGGTGATCGTGACGAATGGCGTTTCCTGGCTGACGAAACTCTGGATCGCATCCGTGCGCCTGACCTTCGGAGCGAGGTCGACCATCCGCAGTTCGATGTTTTCGATGCGGGCCATCCGGTTACCTCCTCGGCGTCCTGCCGCTCTTGGCATCGGACTGATGCGCCTGGCTGAGGTCGATCCGCTCGCCGGGCCGCATCGTTCTGGAATCAAGCATGCGCTCGAACGTGTCCGAGGCGAAACCCTGACCGGGGTCGTCCCACAGATAGTTCGTGGCGCGGGTCGCCTTTTTCCCGCTCGCCAATGCTTGAACAGAGGTACTCGGACCGCCGGTTTTCAATCGGCTTGGCGACGATGGTGACGCCCTCGAACTTGCCCGGCAGGTCATGGCCTGTGCTGCGCTGATGGCAATCGATGCAATGACTCCGGCTGAAACGTCGGCCATTGGCTTGTCCGCGAGCCTCCTCCCGAGACATTTGAACAAAGGGGCATATCCTCACGAATAAGCGGATCATTCATATACAAACTTCATCCCCACCAGCGGTCAAGAGATGGAGATTGGTTGCATATCGTCGACCTGTCCGAATATGAATGCTTCCATTCACGGAGAAACATATGGATTCGGATGAAGACCGCTACCGCGCGCCCGCCCTCGACAAGGGGTTGGACATTCTCGAGCTCCTTGCCGAGATTGACGGCGGTCTGACGCAGGCTGAAATCGCCAAGCGGCTCGGCCGCAGTCCCAACGAATTCTACCGCATGCTCGACCGACTCGTGCGGCGCGGCTACGTGACCCGCATCGACGGCGATCGCTACTCGCTGACTTTAAAGCTGTTCGGCCTGGCGCAGCTGCATGCGCCGGTGCGCCGCCTCGTCTCCTACGCGACGCCGTTCATGCGCGAACTTGCGGAGGAAACCCGGCAGGCAAACCAGCTCGCGGTCTTCGATCGCGGTTCCGTTGTCGTCGTCGCCCAGCAGGAAGCGCCCGGATACTGGGGCATTTCGATCAGGGTCGGCTCCCATATCGGCCTCTACGACACCGGGTCCGGACATGTGCTGCTGGCATTTCGCTCCCAGGAGGAGCGCATGATGATGGCCAACGAGTTTACGAGCAGTTCCGAACACACCACCGTTTCCGACGAATTCTTCGAACGCCTCAACCAGATCCGCGAGCGCGGCTACGAGATGATGCCGAGCGCGCAGACTGCGGGCGTCTACAATCTGTCGGCACCGGTTCTGGGACCGGACGGGCGCGCGGTCGCCGCCTTGACGATTCCCTACATCACGCTCGTCAATGTGCCGCAGGCGCCCGATGTCACCCAGACTCTCGAATTGCTGAACCGGACCGCGCAACAGTTGTCCGGACTGGCCGGGGCGGACACCAAAAGAGCATCGTGAATTCTTTTTTGAATATGCTATTTCCCTGTAGGATGGTGGTCGGCGCCGGACCTGCACGGAGGAAGCATGATCGTCGACACACATCTCCATGTCATCGACCGCTCCGCGCTGGACTATCCGTGGCTTGACGGGATCGACGCGCTCAACCGCGACTGGTCCTACGACGCCTACGCGCTTGAGGCGCGCCGGGCCGGGATCGGGCGGACGCTGCACATGGAGGTCGATGTCGCTCCTGCACGGATCGAGGACGAAACCGCCTATGTTGCGGATCTTGCCGCGCGGCCCGAAAGCCTGATCGCCGGCGCGATCTCGTCCTGCCGGCCGGAAGAGGACGGCTTCCCGGCCTTTCTGGAACGCCAGCGCCAAAATCCGTTGGTCAAGGGCTTTCGCCGTGTCCTTCACGTCATGCCCGACGACCTGTCCGAGCAGCCGCTCTTTCGCGACAACATCGCCCGTATGGCGGGCTCCGGCCTCACCTTCGACCTGTGCGTGCTGCCGCGCCAGATGGACAATGCGATCGCGCTGGTCGATCTGGCGCCCGGCGTCACCTTCGTCCTCGACCATTGCGGCGTGCCCGATATCAAGGGCGAGGCCCGCCAGCCCTGGCATGACGGGATTGTCGAACTCGCCCGGCGCCCCAATGTCATCGCCAAGATCTCCGGTGTCGTCGCCTATGCCGACCCGGAAAGCTGGATCGCCGAAACACTGCGGCCATGGGTCGAGCACGTTATCGGGTCATTCGGCTGGGACCGCGTCGTCTGGGGCAGCGACTGGCCGGTCTGCACACTCGGCGGCGGGCTCATGAACTGGGTCGCGGCGACCCACGCCCTGCTCGAAGGAACCAGCGCCGACGAACGCGCGAGGCTGCTCTCCGGCAACGCGAAGCGGATCTGGGGGCTGTAGGTGATCCGGTTCGTCGCAGATGGGCCTCGGGTACCGATTGTGAGCCCCATTGTCCGCAAGTCCGAATGAACCCAAGCCAGCCGCCGAAGAAATCTCCGCCGATTTCGACTAGCGGTCGACCGCCGCAACGAGATGCGCGGCGGCGTTGCCGGCCGACTGTATATATTGTGTGTTCCCATGAATGAGTGCCAGGCTCATGCTGCCCTCGACAAGCACCATGATCTGTCGGGCAAGCTGGGCCGGACTTTTCGATCCAGCCTTTTCCAACTGCTGCGATAACCAGCGCTCGACGGCGTCTTTGTGGGCGCTTGCCGTGTGCCTCGCAGGGTGACCCGGCAGGTCGGCAAGCTCGGCAGCAATACGCGAAAACCCGGATCCGAGCCACGAGTCGCGGTCCGCCCATGCTTGCAGTTCGCTGAAGAGATTGGTCACCAACTCAACCGGTCTGGCCGTATCTGGGCCCGCCCATTTCTGAAATTGCGGCATCAGGTGCCGGTGCAGATCCTCCAGGGCAGCCGCGGCGATGTCGTCCTTGCTCTTGAAGTGATAATAGACGGTCCGCTTGGTCAGTTTCGCGCGCTCGGCGATGGCGTCGACACTGACTCGGGAGAACCCTTCACGATAAAACAGGCTGTATGCGGACTGCAGAATGCGGTCTTTGGTGCTGGGGGCGCTGGGGTTCATGCCGTATATGTATACTAACTAGTGAGGCGACACAAATTCCAGCGAATGCCAAGTTTCGAAATATCGACGCGGGCCCACGGCAGCAGGGCGATCCGCGCTTTGGAGGCAGGTACGCATGGAAAACCCGGTCACACCGCCCGAATCCCGGTTTCGCTGGGTTGTCGTTGCGGCGGCAGCGCTGGTGCTCGGCATCGCCATGGGCACGCTCGTCAACGGACTGTCGGCTTTTCTCGTGCCACTTGAAGGGCATTTCGGATGGGAGCGGTCGGAGGTTGCGGCGATTAATTCCTTCGGTTTGATCGGCATTGCGTTGGGCGGCGTCATCATGGGGCTTATCGCCGACCGAATTGCCGTCCGGACTGTTTGCCTTGTTGGGGCAACAAGCCTGTCCCTGGCACTTCTGATCGCAGCCCACGCGAACTCGCTTTGGCAATTCTATGCCCTGTTCTTCGCCGCCGGCGCGATAGGCGGCGGCGCCCTGTTCGCGCCGGTCATCGCGTTGGTCGGCGGTTGGTTCCGCACCGGTGCCGGGTTGGCGATCGGAGTTGCATCGGCGGGGCAGGCCCTCGGGCAAGGGCTGGTGCCCTATGGGGCCGGGTATTTGATCCAGACGTCCGGATGGGCAACCGCGCTGACGATTCTCGGCGCATTTTCCGCCGTCACGCTCGTGCCGCTGTCTTTTGTGATGCTCGATCCGCCGAAGTCCGAACTGCAAACCGGCGACGCGACGGATGACAGCCCGCGGATCTCGGCGAAGATCGTGCTTCCGGCCCTGTCGCTGGCCGTCCTTGGCTGTTGCGCGGGGATGGCGGTGCCGCTGATCCATTTGGTTCCGCTGATCCAGGGTGTCTGCGGCGTGGGAGCCGAGGCGGGCGGACCATTGCTGCTGATGCTGGTGGCCGCAATCGGCGGGCGCGTCTTTTTTGGCCGACTCGCGGATAAAATCGGCCCGTTGCGGGCATGGATGGCCGCAACGGCTTGGCAGACCGCCCTGATGCTCGGGTTCATGCTGCTGGGCTCGCTACAGTCTTTCTGGCTGTTCGCGCCGCTCTACGGATTCGGCTACGGCGGGGTAATGACAGGGGTCTTGGTCTCGGTGCGGGCGCTGACACCGGCATCGCGCAGGGCATCGGCCACGGGAATTGTTCTGGCCTTTGCATGGTTCGGCCATGCGTTGGGTGGCTGGCAAGGCGGCGTCTTTTTCGATCTCACGGGCGCCTATTTCTGGTCCTTTGCCAACGCGACAATCTTCGGCTTGATGAACCTGACTATCGTCGGCGCGATCTATGCCGCGTCGCGGCGAAGGATCGCCGCCCTTGCCTGACGCATCGAGGCTCGGTTCGATCAGGTCGACCTGAGGCCGCGGTCCCGGCGATGCGGATTCCGTCCAACGAACATCACTCTCCGCGAACAGCCGGTTGAGGCCGGGATTGATTGCGCGCGCACCGCGCGCGCACCGTCGAAAGCTGCCTGGTGGATTTCGGGACGAACCGGAATTGCCGGCCTAGTTGGCCCTGTCGGGAACGGTGTAGCGCGTGCCCAGCCAATAGCCGGCGGCGGAAGCCGCCGCCGTGACGAAGGCTCCCCACGCCACGTCGACCGCGGTCAGTATCAGCGGCCAGTCCCGAAGCGTCGCCATGTTGGTCAGGTCATAGGTCGCATAGGCGACGAAGCCGAACAGCCCGCCCGAAAACAGCGCGCTTGAAAGCGTCCCGCGCGCGATCGCCGGCAGGACGGAGAAATAGAACACGCCGGCCAGGTAGATAACGTAGAACGCGATGGCCGCCGCCATGTCGGGCTGCTGCGCCAGCAGATCGCCGAGCATGGCGCGATAGAAACCGATCATCTGCGACAGCCAGATGAAATCGAGCCCGAAGAAAACGACCGCGGTGGCAACGAAGGAAGCAATATATGGGCGCATGGTAAGCATATCCGTCGCGGCGCCGGGCCGCTGTCGCGTTCCAGGTGTTTGGCCGGTCAGATGCCGAGCAGCGGCTGGATGACCCGAACGATCCGGCTGCGGAATTTCAACGGCGCATCGGTCACCGCCAGGCAGATGCAGTCCTCGCCCGGCTCGGCGATTGGCTGATGTTCGACCTCGGAATCCGTTTCCTCGAAATCGCCGGGGCCGAACCGCCCGTGGTCGTCGTTGAACGCCCCGGTCAGGACGAGCGTCAGTTCCCGCCCCCGGTGCCCGTGTTCCGGAACCGGCTTGCCAGCCGGGATCCGCAACAGCCGAACCGAGGTCGAACTGTCCCCGGTCTTGATCGGGTGGTGATAGGCACCAAGCCCCAGAGCCCGCCATTTGACCGTGTCGAGACCGCTGCCGAGATAGGAGCGCAGCGGCTCGGGCACGTTTCGTCCCGCGGGAAGCGGCGCCGGTTTCCGCGCCTCCGCCTTCTGTTGCGGCTTGTCGCCCAGGCGCTGCCTGAGCGCTTCCCACGACCTGCTGTCTTCTCCCGCCTCGGGTTCGGGCTCGATTGTCTCGATCAGCGCGCCGCCGGCCGCTTCCATCTGCGCCAGCCGCTTGCGGCAGGCAGGACAAAGCGCCAGGTGGGTCGCGACCGCGATGCTCCAGCCTTCTTCGAGCGAGCCGTTGGCATATTCGAGCAACAGCTCGTCGCTGATGTGATGCTGTATGTTCATGTTCTTTCCCCGAGCGCATCGCGCAGCTTGGAAAATGCAAGCCGTATACGGGATTTTACGGTCCCGATCGGCAACCCGAGAGTCTCGGCGATCGCGCTGTGTGAAGCTTCTTCGAAAAACGACAATTTCAGCAGCTCGACCTGTTCGTCCGGCAGGTTCGCCATCGCGGCGTGCAGCCTTTCGGCATCCTGCCCCAGTTCCATCATCGTGTCGGCAGGCATCGGCGCATCGGGCACGAATGCCGGGTCGTTCGGATCGAATTCCGGCCGGTTGCTCTTGCGATAGGCGTCCACCCGCACATTGCGGGCAATCGTGAAGATCCAACTCGATGCCGAGCCCCGGGCGGGATCGAACTGCGCCGCCTTGTTCCAGACAGTCATCATCGTTTCCTGCATCAGTTCCTCCGCCAGCTGGCGGTCCGCAGAGCGTTTCATCATGAACGCGCGGATCTTCGGACCGAAGTGCCTGAACAGGGCCTCGAAGGCGTCCAGATTCGCGTCGGTGCCGACGACAACCAGGCGCGCGGTAAAATCGTCCCCGTCCGGTTGTTGATTGGGCGTGTTCGTTTTCAGGCGTCCAGCCCTCCAATTGCGCTGCAGCGGTACGCGCCCCCTCACGGGCGGCGGACCAATAATCTTTGCGGGCACCGCACTGGGAACGACCGTTTGCATGCTCCCATTACGGCCCGACTGCGCCGCCGGATCACAGCATCGGGGGAATTTTTCCGATTTTCAATCCATTTGCCCGCGGCGCTCGTAGAGGGAGGCAGTTGGCGAAGGAAAGTCGAACATGCCGAATAGATTGAATACCGCCGGGGCAAGCCGGCCGAACAGGATCGCGGTCGTCGGGTCGGGCATCTCCGGACTTAGTGCGGCCTGGCTATTGGACAAGAGCGCCGACGTCACCCTGTTCGAGGCCGACAGCCGTCTCGGCGGCCATTCCCACACCGTGGAGGTGGAGACTGCGACCGGACGGATCCCCGTCGATACCGGCTTCATTGTCTACAATGAGCGCAACTATCCAAACCTGGTCGCATTGTTCGACCGGCTGGGTGTACCGACCCAGGCGTCCAACATGTCGTTCGCGGCTTCGCTCGACGGCGGCCGTTTCGAATATTCCGGATCGGGCCTCACCGGCATGCTCAGCCAGAGAAGCAATATCGCCCGCCCGCGCTTCTGGCGCATGTTGCGCGATATTTTGCGGTTCTACCGCGAAACGCCGGCCTGGCTGGCGGCACATGACGGCGTCGACATCACGCTGGGCGATTTTCTCGACCGGCAGGGCTATTCGGCCGAATTCACCCGCGATCACATTCTCCCGATGGGGGCGGCCATCTGGTCCACGACGGCCAACGAGATGAGGGCCTACCCGCTTCGCGCGTTCATCCGCTTCTTCGAAAGCCACGGCCTGCTGTCGCTCTCGGACCGCCCGGCCTGGCGGACCGTCAGGGGCGGCAGCCGCGAATACGTTAACAGGCTCGTCGCCGATTTCGATGGAACCGTCCGCCTCAACGCGCCGGTCGC
>JBNLDE010000114.1:0-9265 GCA_050304175.1 Zhengella sp.
GGAACACCTGGCCGGGTGGCGCGCCGGACGCAGGATCGCCGCTTGTCTTCTGCGGTATGGCTTTCACGCCCGCCTCGGCGTGCTTGGCCGTGGGCTCGGTTATCCCCTCCGCCACCTGGACCGGCGCGACGATCGTTCGCGCCTTAAAGGCCCGTTGCCAGTTCTCTACGACGAAGCGGCTCGGACGGGTCCGATTGACCGCCAGGCGACCACCGCCGAGATCGAGCGCGACCAGTTTCGCATCCTCGCCGATCATCGCGGAAGGGCGGCCCTGCCCCGCCGCGAAAATCGAGGCCGCGGCGAACAGCGGAACCGCGGCAAGGCGGAACCAGCCGGAGAACAGCGTGGCGGCGACCAGCCCGGCGCTCATCGCCAGCATCGCGGGCAGTGCCATGGCCGGCACCCAGTCCACCGGCGAATATTCGGCCACCCGGTGGGCAATCGCGATAACCAGGCCGATCCCCCAGCCCATCAGCCTGAACGGCGGCCCGTCGAGATCGAAGGGGATCAGGGCGTGGGCGGCAACGGCAGCCGGCATCACGACCAGCGAGACGACGGGCATGGCGGCCAGATTGGCAATGATTCCGAGCGGCGCCACGCGCTGGAAGTGATAGACGGCATAGATCGAGGTTGCCGCTCCGGCGATCAGCGACGTGAAAAGCAGGGCGCCGGCATAGCGGATCAGGAGCCGCAAAAACCCGACGTCGCCACGTTCCTTGCCCGCCAGGAGGTACGCCCGCCACCGGCTCCAGGCGGCGTAGGCGGAGACCAGAGCCGCCGTCGCGGCGAAGGACATCTGGAAGCCGGGCCCGGCGATTTCGTGCGGCTCGAATGCCAGGACCACAAGGGCGGCGGTCGCCAGGTTTCGCATCGTCAGCGCCGCGCGGTCGAAAAGCAGCGCCACCAACATCACGGCCAGCATCACGAAACTGCGCTGGGTGGCGACCCCGGCGCCAGAGATGAAGAGATAGGCCGAAACCGCAAGCAGCGCAGCCGACGCCGCGTATTTGCGCACCGGATGGCGCGAGGCGAAGTCGGGAAACAGCGCGAGACCGGCGCGGAGAAACCCGGCCACGGCCCCGGCGACCAGCGCCATGTGCAAGCCGGAGATGGACAGGATGTGGGCCAGGCCCGTCGCGCGCAGCGCCTCCTCGACATCGTCGCTGATCGCGCCCTTGTCGCCGGTCACCAGCGCAGCGGCCACATCGCCCTCCTCGCCACCGATCCGGGCCCGTAGGCGCTGCGTCAGGCCCGCCCGCACCCGCTCAAGCCCCGTGCGCAGCGCCGCCGCCCAGTTTCCGGACCGGTCGGGGCCAATCCGCGTCGGTCGGCCAAGGAAATAGCCGGTTGCGCCAATCCCGGCAAAGAAGCTGGCGAACGAGAAATCGTAGCCGCCCGGCCGCACCGGGCCAGATGGCGGCATCAGGTGCAACCGACCGGTCAGCAGGTCGCCCGGCCGGATTTCCGGCGGCGCCGATCCGGCGGTGACACGGATGCGCGCCGGCTGGTATTTCAGGCGCGGGCGTGCTGTCGTAGTTACGTCGATCACCATGCGCACGCGCCCCGACGCTTGCCGCTCCAACGTGACCAACGTTCCCGTCATCGTGGTCGTGACCGGCGATCCGGTGACGATTTCGCTGCGCCGCATGGTCTCGGTCTTGGCCGCCAGCATGCCGCCGACGATGACCGCCATCGCCAGGAGCATCGTCTTGAGCGCAAACATGTTGCGCGCGGCACAGGCCGCGGCCAGGAGAATGACCAACCCGGAGACGAGGGCCGAAAGGCGGGGTTCCGACCCTGCCGCGAAATAGGCCGTGGCGCCGGACCCGAACAGGACGGGCAGGAAGAGATAGGCTGCGCCGCGCTCCCATTCGTCAGTCACCGCCCCGGAGAATGACGGGCGCGAACGGACCAGGCGCGCGGCCCGGACACGCAAGCGCCGCTTTGCCGGCAGGCCGGTGCGTGCGCGCGCAACTGGCGTCACGAATGTTGTCGGTTCGCCCCCCTGAGAAAGAGGATTGCCCGCGGCATGGGAGATGCCGGCGTGGAACTGGGTCCGTTCCGCATTTTCGCCCTGACGCAGGTCGCCTGCCAAGCGCACTCACAACGCGGCCAGCACTTGCACCCCACCCCGCCTATGCTACATGAAGCGCGAAAAAATGCCATGGCGGCCTGCCACCGACCTTCTCAATCCTGTACCGGATACCCATGACCCAGACCGTGATCACCCGTTTTGCGCCTTCTCCAACCGGATACCTTCATATCGGCGGTGCCCGCACAGCTTTGTTCAACTGGCTTTACGCCCGCCACACCGGCGGCAAGATGCTGTTGCGCATCGAGGACACCGACCGCGAGCGGTCCACCGAGGCGGCGACTGCGGCGATCAAGGACGGCCTTGCCTGGCTCGGTCTCGACTGGGAGGGGGAGCCCATCTCCCAGTATGCACGCGCTGAACGCCACCGCGAAGTCGCGCTCGAACTGGTCACACGCGGCCAGGCCTACTATTGCTATGCGACACCCGAGGATCTGGCCGAAATGCGGGAGAAAGCCCGCGCCGAAGGCCGCCCGCCGCGCTATGACGGGCGCTGGCGCGACCGCGACCCTGCCGAGGCGCCCGAAGGCGTGAACCCCGTCGTTCGTATCAAGGCGCCGCAGGACGGCGAAACGCTGGTCGCCGACAAGGTCCAGGGCGATGTGCGCTTTCCCAACAAGGATCTCGACGATTTCATCCTGCTCAGGTCCGACGGCTCGCCGACCTACATGCATGCGGTAGTGGTCGACGATCACGATATGGGCGTCACCCACGTCATCCGTGGCGACGACCACCTGACCAACGCCGCGCGCCAGACGATCATCTACAAGGCGATGGGCTGGGACGTGCCGGTGATGGCGCATATTCCGCTGATCCACGGGCCCGACGGCGCCAAGCTGTCCAAACGCCATGGCGCTCTGGGCGTCGAGGCTTATCGCGAGATGGGCTACCTGCCGGCCGCGTTGCGTAACTACCTCGTCCGCCTCGGCTGGAGCCATGGCGACGACGAGGTCATGTCGCTCGACGACATGATCTCGTGGTTCGAGATCGAGGACATCAACAAGGGCGCGGCGCGGTTCGATTTCAAGAAGCTGGAGGCGCTAAACGGCCTCTACATGCGCGCTTGCGACGACCGGGAGCTCTATGACCTGCTGCTGGATACCCTGCCCCACCTGCCGGGCGGCCCGGAATTGGCGGCAAGAATGAACGACCAGAACAGGCCGCAACTGCTGGCCGCTATGCCCGGCTTGAAGGAACGCGCCAGGACTCTGGTCGAACTCGCCGACAGCGCCGGATTCATTTTCGACCAGCGCCCGCTTTCCCTCGACGAAAAGGCATCGTCGATCCTCGATGACGATGCGCGTGCCTTGCTGGGCGAGATTTTGCCTGCGCTGGAAGCGATCGACGACTGGAATGCGGAGACAACAGACAGGGCGGTGCGCGCCTACGCGGAGGCGAAAGAGATCAAACTCGGCAAGGTGGCGCAGCCGCTGCGCGCCGCGCTGACCGGCCGCGCGACCTCGCCGGGCGTCTTCGACGTCCTGTCGGTGCTGGGCCGCGCCGAAAGCCTGGCGCGGATCCGCGACCAGGCCGCATAGGCAACTTGTCCACACAGCCTATTGTGCAGTGCACTGTTAAACTTTTCGGCAGCTTGGCAGCCCGTCGGAAATAGGATAGCAAGTGCTCGCGCGGGTTGATTTTGCAATGCAAAAGCCGCCTGCGGGGCAGATGAACCGGATGGAAAGGAGCACGGAATGAGCGATAACACGGCGAAACTGAGTGTCGGTGGAGAATCGTTCGAATTCCCGGTGCGCCAAGGTACAATCGGCCCGGAAGTTATCGACATCTCGTCGCTCTACGGACAGTCCGGCCGGTTCACCTACGATCCCGGCTACACCTCGACGGGCAGCTGCGAATCAAAGATCACATACATCGACGGCGACGAAGGTATTCTGCTTCATCGGGGGTATCCGATCGAGCAGTTGGCCGAGCATGGCGACTTCCTGGAAGTCTGCTACCTGCTCCTCTACGGCGAGTTGCCGACCAAGGCGCAGAACGAGGATTTCCACTTCCGCGTCACCCATCACACAATGGTGCACGAGCAGATGAACCGGTTCTTCACCGGATTCCGCCGGGATGCCCATCCCATGGCGATTGTCTGCGGCGTCGTCGGCGCCATGTCGGCGTTCTACCACGACTCGACGGACATCTCCGATCCGCACCAGCGCATGGTCGCTTCGCTGCGCATGATCGCCAAGATGCCGACGATCGCGGCCATGGCGTTCAAGTATCACATCGGCCAGCCCTTCGTTTACCCGAAGAACGACCTCGACTACGCCTCTAACTTTCTGCGCATGTGCTTTGCCGTGCCGTGCGAGGATTATCAGGTCAATCCGGTCCTGGCCCGGGCGATGGACCGGATTTTCATCCTCCATGCCGACCACGAACAGAACGCGTCGACCTCGACGGTTCGCCTGGCCGGCTCTTCGGGCGCCAATCCGTTTGCCTGCATCGCCGCCGGCATCGCCTGCCTTTGGGGGCCCGCGCATGGCGGCGCCAATGAGGCCGCGCTCAACATGCTGGCCGAGATCGGCTCGGTGGAGAACATCCCGGAATACATCGCGCGCGCCAAGGACAAGAACGACCCGTTCCGGCTCATGGGCTTCGGCCACCGGGTCTACAAGAACTACGATCCGCGCGCCAAGATCATGCAGAAGACGACGCACGAGGTCCTGGCCGAACTCGGCATCAAGGACGATCCGCTTCTCGACGTGGCGATGGAACTCGAGCGCATCGCTCTGACCGATGAATACTTCATCGAGAAGAAGCTCTATCCGAACATCGACTTCTATTCCGGCATCACGCTCAAGGCGCTCGGATTCCCGACCACCATGTTCACCGTGCTGTTCGCGCTGGCGCGCACGGTCGGCTGGATCGCCCAGTGGAAAGAGATGATCGAGGATCCGCGCCAGAAGATCGGCCGGCCGCGCCAACTTTACACCGGCCAGGTCCAGCGCGACTACATTCCCGTCGCCAAGCGCTGAGATCACGGCATTTGAATGCGAGGGGCGTCCGCCAAGCGGGCGCCCTTCCGCCTTTCAGGGCTTCGTGTTTGCGGGTAGAAGGTTGAGCACCGCCTCGGCCGCGATTTCCCCCGACGGACGCGGCGTCTCCATCCGCTCCCGAATGATCGAGAAACCGGCGAGTTGCGCGTCGCGCTGGGCGCCGGGCTCGATCAGCGCCATCAGGTACCGCGCGGCCAGTTTCGGCCGCAGCATGTCGTTATACAGTTCCGGGACGACCGGCCTGTCGGCAATGAGATTTGGCAGCGACGCGGACCATGTCTTGATCAGGGAGCGCATAAGCCAGAGCACGACGTCGCCCTTGTAGGTGGAGACAAGCGGCACACCTGCGAGCGCCAGCTCCAGCGTCACGGTACCCGATGCGGCCAGCGCGGCGTCGGCCTCCCCAAAGGCCAGGTGGCGCGCCTCGGCGCCTGTGGTGATCTCGACGTGCCACGGCCAGCCGGACACGGCATCCCGAACCAGCCCCTCGACATGCCCGACCGTCGGGAGCTTCAACTGCGGAGCAAGCCCTTCCTCGTGCAACGCGGCCACCGTATCGCGAAAGAATGTCAGCAACCCGCGCACTTCGCTGCGGCGGGAACCGGGCAGCAGGACCAGATTGGGCCTGGCCGGATTGCGCACCCGCTCCCGCTGGTTGGCGTACGCGGCCTGCAATTGCTGATCGCCCGTCAGGCGATGCCCGACATAGGTCGCGGCCGGCCCGTCGAGCCGCCGCAGGGCATCGACCTCGAACGGCAGGAGGCACAACACGTGGTCGACATATGCGCGCATTGTCTTGGCCCGTTGCGGCCGCCAAGCCCAAACCGAGGGGCACACATAGTCGACGATCGGAATGCCGGGCGCCGCGGTCCGTATCTTGCGCGCCACGCGGTGGGTGAAATCGGGGCTGTCGATGATGATCACGATGTCGGGCCGCGCCGCGACGATAGCGCGGGCCACCTGACCGATCCGCGCGATGAGCGCGGGCAAGCGGCGGATGACCTCGGTCAGGCCGATCAAGGCAATTTCGCCGGGATCGAACAGGCTGTCGAGGCCCTGCCCGGCCAGGTGCGACCCGCCTATGCCCGTCAGTTCCACGTCGCGCCCGGTCATGGCCTTGATCGCCGCAATCAAGTCTGCGCCGAGGATGTCTCCGGATTCCTCGCCGGCAACGATTCCGACCTTGATGGGCCCGGACGAGGTCATTCTTCGCCCTCGCTTTGCCCGACTAGGAAGAGGCCAAGCCGGTCCGCGGTCTCAACCGTGCTCTCATAGCCCAGAACGAGCGCCTTTTCAGCCTCCACGGCAATGCCCGCAAGACCGGCTGCATGCGCCATTTCGACGGTACGGGGGCCGATGGCCGGCATGTCGGCACGCAGGTCTTGGTTTGGCTTGGCGCATTTGGCGAGGACGCCGCGTCTCGATGTGGCGATCCGGCCATGATCGCGCAGGTCGCGGGTGCGCTCCAGCAAGCCGTCGGTTCCCTCTATTCCCTCCAGCGCGACCGCGCGGCTGCCGAACGCGACGGCGGCCTGGCCGATATCCAGCCGGCCGATCGCATGGGCTGCGTCCATCGCCGCCCTGATCGTCACCTGGTCGCCCTTCTTCGGGCGGTGCTTGCCCATGACGCCGTGCGGCGCCAGCAGGTCGGGCATGACCTGATGCGCGCCCAGCACGGTGATTCCGGATCGTTCGAGAATGCCGGTGATCGTCCGCAACAGGACATCATCGCCCGCTCTCAACGCCATGAGCGCCGCAGGCAGGGCCCTTACTACCGGCCAGGAAAGACGCATGCGGTTCCACACGGGCCGACGTCCTACGCCGCCCGCCAGCACCAGATGTGTCACCTTGGCTTCGCGTAGGACCGGGATCAGCCTGGGCGTATGTTCCAGTTCGAACGCAACGCCATCGAATGCCGCCAGCTCATCGCCCGCCTCTCCCGCCAGTCGGACAACGAACGGTTCGTGGCCGTGCTCACGGAGCGCGCCGGCTATCAGGGCCGGCAGCGCGCCGCTGCCGGCGAGTAGGCCGACCCGCTGGCCGGGGCCGGGAACGAAACCGCTTCGGATTTCACGAGCCGGTCGACTGGTCATCGCCACTACCACGGTCGTCGAGCGCCGGCACACAGAATTGCCGCCTGCCACGATTCGCAAAGAATTCGACCATGTCATTTACGGTCCGGTGCCCGGCGAAAGCGTCGCGCACCAGCGGGATGTTCTCGGCAACCGGACGCTCGGGATTGAACAGCATGCGATAGGCTTCGCGCATCGCATGGATTTCGGAGCGCGGCATGCCGGACCGCCGCAACCCGACGATATTGAGCCCGTGCAACCTGGCGCGGTTTCCCTCCGCCATGCCGTAAGGGATCACATCGCCCGTCACCGCCGAGCACCCGGCGAGGAAAGCGTGGTGGCCAACACGAACGAACTGATGGACCGCGGTCAGGCCGCCAATGATCACGTAATCCTCGATCACGCAGTGGCCGCCGAGCACGACGCCATAGGTCAGTGTCACATTGTTGCCGATCGCACAGTCGTGGGCGATGTGCGAATAGGCAAGGATGAAGCAATTGTCGCCAACGGTCGTACGGCCCCTGTCGGTGTCGGTTCCGCGATGCATCGTGACACCTTCGCGGATGATGTTGTTGCGGCCGATCTCGAGCGTCGTGCGGCCACCCTTGTGCTTCACGTTCTGTGGCTCGCAGCCCAGCACCGCGTTCGGGAACACCTGTGTCCCCTCCCCGACAGTGGTCGCGCCGAGCACGGTCACATGCGACATCAGCTCTACGCCATCGGCCAGCACCACGTCCGGGCCGACGTGGCAGAAGGGTCCGATCTTGACGCGTTTTCCAATAGTCGCGCCATCCTCGACGAACGCCGAGGGATGAATGGTGGTTTCTTCGGCCATCCGGTCCGTAACTTTCTAATCCGTGGTTGCTGGCGACAGCATCGCCGAAATTTCGGCTTCGGCAACCTTGGATCCATCTACCTTTGCCTCGCACGTGAACCGCCAGATGTTCCCGCGCTGCTTGACCTTGCGGACATGAATCTCAAGCCGGTCGCCGGGCACCACCGGCTTACGGAACTTCGCCTTGTCGATCGTCATGAAATAGACGAGGTTTGGCGTGCTCTCCGACATCTTGCGAATGCATATGACGCCGGCGGTTTGTGCCATCGCCTCGATTATCAGAACGCCCGGCATCACCGGCACCGACGGAAAATGACCGAGAAAATGCGGTTCGTTGAACGTGACGTTCTTGATCCCGATTGCGGAATTGTCACCGTCGATATCGATGATGCGATCGACCAGGAGGAAGGGGTAGCGATGCGGAAGAAGCTGCAGGATCGTGTTGATATCGACGGCTTCGAGGGTGGTCGACTGGTCGTTCATTCCGGTTTTCCGTTCTTTCTTTGCCTGCCCTTCCTGACGAGATCACGCTGGATGGCGATCAGGCGTAACGTGTCGCCCATGGGCGTCGCCGGCGTTCCTCCCCAGCTTTCGCCGGCCGGTATGTTGTGCATCACACCGGAGGAAGCGGCAATACGCGCGCCGTCGCCAATCGTCAGGTGATCGGCAATTCCCACGCCGCCGCCCATCATGACATAGTCCCCGACAGTAACGGATCCGGAAATGCCGACATGTCCGGCGAAGGCGCAACTGCGCCCGATCGAGACGTTGTGAGCGATCTGCACGAGATTGTCGATCTTGGTTCCCTCGCCGATTACCGTATCGTCGAGCGCGCCGCGATCGATGGTCGTGTTAGCGCCGATCTCGACATCGTCCTGTATCACGACACGGCCGACATGCGGAATTTTTTCCAGGCCTCCCGGACCCGGGACGTAACCGAATCCGTCCTGACCGACGCGCGCGCCGGCCATGATCATCACCCGGTTGCCAATCAGCGCCGCCTGTACCGAGGCGCCGATGCCGATATGGCAGTCGCGACCGATCTGACAGTGCGGCCCGACAACGGCATTGGGTGCGATGACCGTCCCGCGCCCGACGGCAGCATTCTCCCCGATCACCGCACCGGCCTCCACAATCGCGCCGTCTTCGACGGTGGCGCCCGGATGCACCCACGCGGATGCCGAGATTCCGGTCTCTCCAGTTATCGGCGCCGGCTTGACGGCAGTCGGAAACAGCAAACGGGCGACCGCCGCGAACGCCT
>JBNLDE010000115.1:0-21234 GCA_050304175.1 Zhengella sp.
CGCGGCGAAGACCGCGGCGGAGACCAGCAGGGCCGCCTTCCAGGGGGCAAAATATGTCGTCAGCCACAAATGGAACGAGACAAACAGGAACACGATCCCCAACGCGGCCAATACCGCCGCGAACAGCAGGACGAACAGTCCCGCAACCACGCGCCGCACGTTCGCCATCTCGGCCGCGAACAGCGAGGCGATCAAGGTGCTGATCATTACCATGCCCAGTCAGCGCCGCGAAATGGAGCCGATGAACAATCCAAGGATCAGCGCCATGATGACCGACTGGATCGGCTTCTCGTTGATGTGGTCCTCGATCGAGTTCGCTGTCTGCTTCACTTTCTCGGCGGTCTCGTCGGCCGTCTTCCTGGCGTCGCTGACCAGGGATTCCACCTCCTCGCGCACCGACTTGGTCGACTGCGAAAGTTTTTCCTCGCCGAGCTGGGTGACGAGCTTGGTGAGCTTTGCCACGTCCTCGCGGATCGTCTGGAGTTGCTTTTCGATATCGCCGGTACCCACACCGGTTTTGGGAGACTGAGCCATTTGTCCACTACTCCAGATGGTGTTTAACGAGCCTTGGGGCGTCAGATGGCGCGCCCCGATCCGCTCTTCCAGGCACCCCGGCTGCAACCTTCGGTCGCCCGGGGATCGAATACGGTTGTCCCGTTTCATACCAAGAATACATATGAAACAGAAGATCCATTGACCGCCTGCGCCGGCTCAGCGCCCACCGGACAGCGCCAGGAAAGGGGCGGTGCGCCGATGCCATAGCGCAACCGCGCCATTCCGGGTAGGACGCGGGCATTCCGCAATGCACGGAATTGACTTTTTACTGGCTGCGCCCCACCATTGTTTTCAAATTGGTGTCCGAAAGCAAAAATACATCATAGATATAAATAAATATGAGATACTATATCAAACGCGTATCAATTTTATGCATATCTATTCTGTCTTATATAATAATTGCTAATCCCGCTAGTTCCGAAGTTTACGTTCTTAACGTTAGCGAGGATCTCGACGTCATCATCGACGGCCCGATACTGCCAGGCGACGATTCCAAATTTCAGCACATCGTCGATACCTACGGGCCGAGAATTGCGAGAGTCGTGCTGAACAGTCCCGGTGGATCAGTCCCCGACGGGCTTGGTATAGCGGAACTCGTCTACTCCCGAAAGCTCGACACAAGTGTGCCGGACGGCGACTACTGCTTGTCGGCATGTTTCTACATATTTTCCGCGGGCGAAAAACGGAATGCGGATGGCGCAGTCGGCGTCCACCAAATGTCCATACCCGGGGACAACAGGGGCGACATTTCCGTCATCCAGACCTATCTCTCGAAGGTTACCCGGATCATCAACAATTCGCGCATCGATCCGACCGTGTTGGACATCATGCTCGCCACCGCCCCGTCGGACATCTATGTCTTCAACAAGGACGAATTGTCGAAATTCAACATCGGATTGGCGGCCAATCTTGCCCCGGTTCTGCCCGATCTGAAAAGCGACGACGTGCCGAAATACCTCTCGCTTCTGCCCCGCGAGTTCGGGCTGGAAAAATTCCATGCCCGGTACAGGCACAATGGCAACGGTTCCGCGCTCGAAATCGACGCGGATTTCTCGGTCCGCTCGGTGCGAATGGAGCAAGGCGTCGTCAGGCAGACCTATTCTTTGACCGGCGCGCGCGTGAAAAACGCGAAATATGCCTACGTTTACGACGCTGAAAACAGTCCGGTCTTCAACATATATTACGACAAGGCGGGGAAGATCACGAAGATCGAACTCGAAGACGACGGCTATTTCGAACTTTTCGACAGCGGACTCCCGTTCGAGGAAAAGCTGCTGAGCTTCCTGTTTCCCGTCTATGTCATCGAACCGTTTTTAGGTGTGCATGGTTGGTTCAACGACAGGATGCCGATCGACGATGTCTACAAGATCGAGAAGTCGTCCGGCTATATTGACGAGCTGAAGAGGGCCATCCTGTCCAGCAAGTCATATACGGAATTCAAGAATGTCTTGGGGCAAGGGACCGATGTCGACGCCCGGTTCCACCGGTTTTTCGACCTGTTTCGGCGATACGAGCAGTTTCTTCCGAACGAGGTCGCAACAGCGGATCCGCTTAAAAGGCAGAGAGGCTACCTGATCCCGTTTTCCGGAACGAACAGGGCCAACGCATTGAGCCGGGATGACGGTTTCACAAGACGAACCTACGTAACCACGGTGTCCGGTTCGATCAACACCCGCACCGCTCAAATCGACGGTTTCACCGGCGGTTTGACCATTACCTACGATGATGGAGTACGCCTGTTCGAGAGCGTGATCGACATCAGTCCGCGCGACTGATTTTGAGCCCGCCGCCGTTCGAAACCGCGCGTAGAGCAACTCATCGACGATACGATCTCGCTTCAGTTCACCTTTTCCACCGGCACGGTAATGTCATAGGTCGGGTTGCCCCGGGTCAACACGTCGACCGCGGTCGTGTTGATAAACGCCAACTTGCCACTGGCGTCCAGAATCCGGACCTGGGCAGCGTAGGCGTGCTGTGGCAGAATCCCGGGCGCGTGGTATGTTGCCTCGAAACGGACAGGGAACTGCGTAGCATCATAAATGCTCTGGCCGCCAACCTGGGTGGCTACGGCGTCGGCGAGCGTGACATCGCTGATCTTGATTTCCACCGTCGCGCTATCGGGCAGGGTCGCGCCCTCCGGCGCGATGATAATTCCGGTGACGGCATGGAACTTGTCGAATTCCATGTTGCCGCCGTCGGCCATGAGATTGAGGAAGAGTCGGTCGCCATTTCGAACGAAGGTTCGCACCTCGGCGAGCAGGCGCAAATAGGTGCCGTAAAGCGAGCCGGTCCCGCACTCGGCGAGTGTGCTGGCCATCAGCGGATTGAAAGTCACGCTGTTTCCTTCGACGTCGTAGCTGCCACTGCCGGAATTGCAGTCGGCCCGGAAGGAAAAGGTCCCGTCCGGCCTGAGGTGCAGGCGGTAGTTTTCGGGATTGGGCACGACAATGTTGTTTTCGTCGCTCTCGTCCTTGAAACCGTTCCAGATCCATATCGTAGAGACAATATGCTGGTCATCGGCAGCATGCATCGATGGCTTGTCTGTCTCTGGGTCCTGTTCGGAAGAGGATTGCGGTATCGCGGCTAACCGTTCCTCTATCGACCGGCTTGCGGCAGTGATGCCTCTCAGGGAGAACTCAGCGTTTCCGTTTCCCGCGCCGGCAGGCATGTAGGAGACCACAAGGCGGTTGCCCTTTCGCATTCGCTCGATCAGATCAGCTGTCAGTTCCGGGTTCGTGATGGTGATGGTGTCTGCCACATTGATGGCGTCAAGGCTGCCGGCACGCCAGTCCTTCGGGTCGATCTCGACCGTATCGCCGTCAAAGGTTAAGACCACCGTCTCGAGGCGCGCGGCAGGCATGTCGCGGTCCATCACTTCGACGGCCCAGTCGGATGAGTCGGGTACGCGATGGAGCGTCAGCCTGCGATCGAAGGCCGCGCTCGAACGGGGATCTTTGGCGCTTTGGACCGCACGGCACGGCCCTTCGCCTTCATTTGCGCAAACACCCAGCCAGTCGCCGAAATAGGCGCGCATGTCGCCAAACTTGTGCCGGATCCAGTCGTTCGCACTTGCCGGGTTTGCGACAAGCACCAGAGCCATGCCGGCGACCGAGACAGAACAAAGTCCACGCATCGTGGTTATCCTCTCAATAAAACGGATCACGTCCAAACCAACGGCTGAGCAGTGTTTTAAAAGGCTAGCGTAGCGACATTCCGAAATCCAGCAATGCGAGAGCGTACCAGCGATCTCCGCGCTGGCGAACAAGAACAGTCTCTTGGGGCCGCGATCGGCGCGGGCGGTCGGGCCGACCTGCTGCATTTTCTCTTGATCAATGCCAAGGATTGGCGGGTATCTCTTCGATACCACCATCCGACGCTGACAGAGGAGAGGGAAATCCCGCAGTGTCCAAATATGGCTCCTGAAAGTGGATCAAACGCAAATCGGACGGCATTCAAGCCGCATTCGAACGGTAACAACCGTCTAATCCCGTCTAATCCCGGTTAATCCCGCCTGATCCCGGTTGGCGCCATTATTTTCTGCACGGTGCCATCTATTTATGGAGGCACCAATTTGGAGCGCGCAGAGAATTCTGGCGCTGGGGTGTAAACGGCTATCAGAGAGTTTTGGCGCTAGCTCGTATGCGTTTGGCGCGAAAGCAATAAGTTAGGGGCAAGAAGCGTTCCTCAATCGCGGAAGTTTGTAGTTCCGCAATCAGTGCCAACGACAAATTTTTGTGGAGGGTTTGAAATAATTGGGATTTTCGGGAAATTTTGCGGAACAGGGGATTTCGTAGCTCGGGATTGCGGAACCTTATTGTGATCCTCCCCCAATGAAGTGGTCCGCCGTTATGTTTAGGAAAACGGAGGATCAAACCGGTCGACGAGATCGGCCCGGCCGATCAGACGCTCCACCAGCGCATCGCGCACAGCCAGCACCGCCGCATGAGCCGAATCCGGCTGCTGTTTTCCCAGGCGTGCGTCCATCCCGGTCATCCGATCCGCAAAGGTGGAGAAAGGCGTTGTGTCATTCGTCCTCCAGGAAATTGACCGGTTCGGCGGGTACAATCCGCCCTCCCGCCTCGGTCCAGCCGTCGGTACCTTCCGGATACCAGTAGACCGCGGCGTAACCCCACAGGATGGCGCGCCTGGCCGCATTCCAGCTCTGCCAGCAGTCGGCGGTGCAATAGAAGACCAACGGACGCGCCTTGTCGCCACTCGAAAGGCGCTCGATATTGCGGCGGAAGTAAGCTTCCAGATCGGGCTCCAGATAGCCGCGGCCGACATTGGGCAGCCACACGGATCCGGCAATGTTCTCGCGTGTTTCGGTGTTTCGCCATGTCCCGTCGAGCGGATCGGGACCGGCGCCCTCCGGCGGATAAACATCGATGAACAGCGCCCGGCCGCCGGCGATCAAGCGTCGCATTTCGTCAAGCGTGGCAACGCTGCCGCCCGGAATGAAGTCCGGGACAGGGGCGCGGTAGCGCTCCATTCTCAAACCGGTCCCGGCATCGACCCCATCCGGCAGCCGGGTTTCCGCGGATACTGGCAACGGCAGGATCGTACCAGGAGCAATCGCGATGGCAATCGCAGCCGCGCTTGTGCGCAAGTGCTGAAGCATCCTTTTCCTCCGGTCTGAAAGTATACGCGCCGTGCGCCCGGGCGCATCTGTACCAAAGTGCAATTCTAGACCTGGACGGTTCCTGTAGGATTGGCGGGGAGCGCAGTATTCAACCGATAATGATGCGCCGGGAGGAAATCATGAGAAGGCTTCTAACGGCGGCACTCGCCGCAATTGCTGTTACCATCGCCGCTGCCGGCGCCACTGTAGCCGCCGAGACCGTCAAGATCGGGGTCCTCAAATTCGGCACGGTGAACTGGGAACTCAAGGCGCTTAAAGCCAACAAACTGGACGAAAAGTACGGCTTCGAGCTGCAGGTCGTACCTTTCGCGGGCGAAGATGCCACCGCGGTTGCGATGCGTGCTGGAGAAGTCGATATCATCGTCACCGACTGGCTGGATGTCTCGCGTGCCCGTTCCATGGGCGACGATCTGACATTCGTTCCGTATTCCTCGTCGGTCGGTGCGATCATGGTACCGCCGGGAAGCGCCATCAAATCGCTCGGTGACCTGAAGGACAAGAAGATCGGTATCGCCGGCGGGCCGCTCGACAAGAACTGGCTGATGATCCAGGGCCTGGCAAAGCGCGATTATGGTCTCGACCTGGCAAGTGAAAACGAGATCGTCTATGGCGCTCCGCCACTGCTCGCCGAGAAGGCCAAACAGGGCGAAGTCGATGCCGTTCTGAACTTCTGGCATTATTGTGCGCGGCTCGAGGCGGCCGGATTCACGCGTCTTGTCTCAGGCGCCGACGCGGCGGCGGCACTGGGCGCAGTCGGCAACGTCTCGGCGCTTGGTTATGTCTTCCACGAAAAATGGGCCAACGAGCACACAGAGGCGGCGCTGGGTTTCGTGCGGGCATCGCGGGCGACCAAAGCGCTTCTGAAGGCCAGCGATACGGCTTGGGAACAGTTGCATGCCGACGGCGTCATCAAGGATAAAGGCGCCGCGCTCGCAAAGCTGCGCGACCGTTTCCGTGAGGGCATCCCTGCGCGTCCGGCGGTCGACGAGGAAGCGGACGCCGCGCAAATATACGCGCTTCTGGCTCAACTGGGTGGCGAGAAACTGGTCGGAGCGTCGAAGGCATTGGCGCCGGGCACATACTGGTCCAAGCTTCATAATGCGTTCTGAACCGGGTATCCGACCGAGGAATCCCATCAATCCGGCGGGGGGAACCGCACTCTCCCTGGCCGGGTTGGTGGTTGTCTGGCAGCTCGTGTCCCTGTTCACCGATCCGCGCCTGTTTCCGCCTCCGGGTGCGGTGGCGGCGATACTCGTCCGCGAGATCGCGACCGGCGAACTGCCTCATCACCTTGCGATGACGTTGTGGCGGGTGGCCGCTGCCTTCACGGTCGCCATGGTTATCGGCACGGCAGTGGGGATCTGGCTGGGACGCAACCGAACCGCAAACCGGCTGTTCGACCCGTGGGTCGTTTTGCTGCTCAACGCGCCTGCACTGGTGATCATCGTGCTGGCCTATATCTGGTTCGGCCTCAACGAGGTCGCGGCCGTAGGCGCGGTGGCGCTGAGCAAGATCCCCAATGTCGTGGTGACGATGCGGGAAGGGGCCCGCGCACTCGACCGCGCCTATTTCGAAGTGGCGCAGGTCTACCGCTTTTCGGCGCGCGACCGGTTTTTTCACGTTATCATGCCGCAACTTCAGCCTTTCGTGGCGGCGGCGGCGCGTTCCGGCATTTCCCTGATCTGGAAAATCGTTCTGGTGGTGGAACTGCTGGGCCGGTCAAACGGGGTCGGGTTCCAGATCCACCTCTATTTCCAACTGTTCGACGTGGCCGCGATCCTGGCCTACACCATTGCGTTCGTCATGGTGATGCTGGCCGTGGAACTCCTGGTCCTCCAGCCCCAGGAAAAAGCCGCCGCGCGCTGGCGGCTTGGCCATGCTTGAGGTCGCGATCCGCGAAAAGACATTCGCAGCGACCGACGGGACGCCGCTGACTGCGATCCGCGATCTTTCGTTTTCGGTCGAAAGCGGGGAATTCGTCTGCCTGATTGGCCCATCGGGATGCGGCAAGACCACGACTATGCGCATCCTGCTCGGGTTGGAGAAAGGATTTGACGGTTCAGTTTCGCTTGGCGACGGCGGCCAGCGCGTTGCGGCCATTTTCCAGGAACCGCGCCTGTTGCCCTGGCGCACCGTGGAGCAGAACGTTCGCCTGGCGCTACCGGCCAAACTGCGCGACAAAAACCTCGACACGCTGTTCGAAATCCTCGGGCTTGCCGAGATGCGCGGGTTTTATCCTGGGGAATTGTCGCTCGGGCTGGCCCGCCGGGCGGCAATGGCGCGCGCATTCGCCGTCGAACCCGGGCTGCTGTTGCTCGACGAACCGTTCGTATCGCTCGACGAGGAGACCGCGCGGCGATTGCGCGCACTTCTCGTCGATGTCTGGCGCGCTAGGCCGACGACCGTACTGATGGTGACCCATAATCTGCGCGAAGCGGTCGAACTGGCGGACCGCATCATCCTGCTCACGCCGCGCCCGGCAACGATCCGTGGCGTCATTCCGGTCGAGATCGCGCGCGACCTACGCGGTCCGGTGACTGTCGCAAGGTTGGTTGAGGAAATCTCGGAGACCTACCCCGGACTAGTTTGACAGCGTGCGGGCGCGGAACCGGCTTGCCGGATCATAGGCGATGGCGGCGACAGTAAAAAACAGGGCGAAACCGGCCACAGTCAACGCCAGTGCCTGCCAGTTCAATTGGCCGTAGAGCGCGAAGCGGATCAATTCGATGGCCTGGCTGAACGGATTCCATTTGCAAATCCAGGCCAGCACCATCGACGCCTCCTGCATCTTCCAGACGGGATAGAGCGCCGTCGACAGGAAAAACATCGGGAAGATCACGAAATTCATGACGCCGGCGAAGTTTTCCAACTGCCGGATCAGCGACGACAGTAGCAGGCCCAATGCGCCAACCATGAGGCCGCTGATGATCAGGGCCGGGAAGATGAAGGCCAGCCCAAGCGGCGGAATGTCGATGCCAAACAGCCAGGCAACGACCAGGAAGGCGTAGACTTGGACAATCGACACCGCAACGCCGGCGGTGAGCTTGGAAAACAGCAGGAACCAGCGCGGCAGCGGTGTCGTCAACAACACGCGCATCGAGCCCATCTCCTGGTCGTAGACCATGGAGAGCGAAGACTGCATGCCATTGAACAACTGGATCATGCCGACCAGTCCCGGCACGATATAGACTTCGTAGGTGATGTAGGTCTGGTACGGCTCGATGATGGACAGTCCAAGCGCGGCGCGGAAACCGGCGGCGAAGACCACGAGCCAGACCAACGGACGAACCAATGCCGCGAAAAACCGTTCTCGCTGGTGGATGAAACGCAGCAATTCGCGCCGGACAATGCCGATTGCCGCGGACAGATGTGTGTTCATACGGCGTCCTCGACAACGCTGCTGGTGAGCGCGGCAAAGGCCTCTTCAAGATTCGAAGTGTTGGTCGAGGCGATTAGGTCGACGGGCTTGCCGTCACCGGCTATTTGACCGCGATGCATGACGATGACACGATCGGAAGGCTCAATTTCATCGGTCAAATGCGTGGCCCACAACAACGCGGTGCCGTCTTGAGCCGGCCGGCGATGAAGATAGCCGATCAGTTCGCGGCGCGTCGGGATGTCAAGGCCGACGGTCGGTTCGTCGAGCAGAAGGATCTGCGGCCGGTGCAGCATGGAGCGCGCGATCTCGACCCGCCGCCGGTGGCCTCCGTTCAAGGCGCGCACGCGGTCGTCGAGCCGCGCGGCAAAGCCGAGGCGATTTGCTTCTTCGTCGATGCGTTCGTTCGCCAGGGCACCGGGAAGCCCGCGAAGGGCGCAGAAATAACGCAGGTTCTGGCGCACGGTCAGATCGAGATCGAGCGTTTGCGCCTGAAACACGATACCAAGCGGGCCGAGCGCCGATGCGCCGGCTGCTCCGAGTTCGTGGCCGGAGATCGATATGTGACCATGCCTCGCGGAAAACAAGCCGCAGATCAGCGCATACAGCGTCGATTTCCCTGCGCCGTTGGGGCCAAGCAGGATCACAGTCTCGCCGGGCGCAACCGAAAACGACACATTGTCCAGTGCCTTGCGCCGACCGTAGCTGAAACCAAGGCCCGCTATTTCCAGGGCAGGGTGGTTGATTGCAAGCATCATCGCACCTCGGGAGCTGCGGTTAACACGGTTTGGGCGCTGTCGGATTTGATGACGGTCAGGCTCATGAGACAGCTCACTTTGGAATATGGTCTTTGGGAAGGATCGCCGCGCCCCACGGATATCGGCCTACCTTGATCGTCTTGACCGCTTTCAGTGCCCCGACATCGATGACCGTTACATCGCCAGAAACGCCATTGGTGGTGTAGAGGAAGTCTTCTTCCGGCGTGAGCGCCATATGCCAGACCCGGCGTCCGACCAGGATGTAACCGGCCACGGTGTCGCCGTCAGTGCGATCGATCACTGCGACATGATTGGCCGGTCCGAGCGCGACAAAGGCGAAGTGCCCGTCTGCGGTCAGTTCGATTCCAACCGGCTGGATACGATCCCTGGATACTCCGGGGATTGCGAACGAGATCGTTTTCGTGACCTGGCGTGTGCCGGCGTCGATCACCGCCACCGTGCCGCCGATTTCGGACGAGACCCAGAGCTCCCGGTCGTCGCGCGTGAATTCGGCTTCGCGCGGCCGGGCATCCACAAGCGTATTGTCTCTGAGTTCGAACGTGGCGGTGTCGATCCAGTGCGCCATGCTGGTCGTCTCCGAAGTGACGATGGCCCATTTTCCGTCATGGCTGACCGCCATGCCCTCCGGCTCCACACCGACATCGATCTGCGCTACGACCGTCCGGCTTTCGGTATCGACGACGGTTGCGACCGCGTTGTTTTCGTTGGCGATATAAAGATGGCTGCCGTCCGGATGCAGGACAAATTGCTCCGGATCTTCACCGGAGGGCAGGTTGTGCAGAAGGTTCCCGGTTGCGATGTCATAGACTTGGACTGCGTCAGAATCCGATGCACAGACGAAAAGATGCTTGTAGTCGCGGGACAGGGTGATCCCGCGCGGGCGCTCGCCAACCTCCAGCGTGTTGATCACTTCGTTCGTTTCCGTGTCGATCACCGAGATGGTGTTGTCCTTCTCGTTGGACACATAAACCCAGTGGGCGAAAGCGGGCACGACCGTCAGCCAAAAGGCAAAAACCGCGCCGGCAGAAATGCGGATAATCATCGAGTCACTCCATGGCGCTGCATTTGCTTTCAGGCTCGTCCAGTCCGAGCGTGTCGAGTTCGCTGACCCGGTGCAGGAATCCTTCGATCGGGGCGGTGGCGATCACGGCCTGCGGGTGAACGAGTGGAATCGGCTGGCGCAATTGCCCGTTCCAGCGCCGATAGGACATTTTCGCGCCCTTGAAGGCGGCAAGCGAGAACTGGTCGGAAAGGATGAAGGCGCGCAGCGCGGCCGGATCGGCCGATCCGGTGCGGGTCACCGCTTCACCGATCGAACGCACGGCGGCCCACGCCGCATAGTCGATACTCCGCATGCCGCGGCCAGCGAGATCTTCGAAACGCGCCTGCAACTGCGCCGCGCCCCATTGCTCGACGACCCGGTCCCAGGCGACTGGCACGATGCCGGCGCTGCCCGCCACCGGACGCGGCAGCCATGTGTTGTACATGACGTAAGGGCCGAAATCGTGCTCCTCGTCGGCAATGACGATGACATCGTAGGAACGCGCCTGGGTGAATACGGGCACTTCGGCGGACGCGTTACGACGCATGTCCGCGTCTTCGATCCATTTCTTTTCATGATCGATCGACAGGCCGAATTTCTTCGCCGACAGGCGCAAGGCGTCAGCAAAGGCCGTATCGCCGGCCCGGCTGCCCTCGATCAGGAAAATCGATGTCCAGCGCCTTTTGGCAAGAAACTGCATCAACGCGTCCGACAGCATCGCCCGCGAGGGCAGGGTGTGCAGGACCTTGGCCATGCAGGCTTCATTGCGAAGCGAAACATCCGGGCTGCCGACATTGAAGATCAGGTCGTCGGCGGCTTCAGGCAGTGCGGCGATGGCGGACACCGACGGGCCCGATACGTTGAGGAGGACGAGCCTCGGCCCGCCGTCGAGTAACTTTCTTGCCATCCCCACGGCATCTTCGTCCGGCGCCGCGACAACAGGCTCAAGGTTGTAACGCTGTTTCAGAAAACGGCCGGTGGTGCTGTTGTCGGCGATTGCAAGTTCGGCTCCCCTGAGGCCTTCGTCCTTTGGCCAGACGACGAGACCGGACAGCACGGGCGGGTGTTTGACCTGCTGTTCGAGATAAAGGATGGGAACCTCAAGCGAATCCGCACGGACCGCGGCAGACATCGCCGCAAGACCGAGTGCGAGTACGCCCAGACCCATCCAAAGTGTACGCTTCACCGGCATCCTCCCTGATCCGGCGTTGTTGGCGTCAAACGTCGCACGTGCGGCCGCCAAGTCAAATTGTCCGAAAGTACAGGCCCGATGCGGGCAAATGTGCACCAAAGGACAATTCCACCCGTCCGGCACCGGCGCTAATAAGGCGGCAACAATCGCGCGTGGTCACTTCCGCCGCGCATTCGGGAGGAAATCGATGAGTTTGAACCGTCCATTGCAGGCGGCCGTCATTCTATTGGCCGCAACGTTCCCCGCAAATCTTGTTTTCGCGCATGGCAATGTCCAGCCGCAGCCGGTCGACACAACCGGCCTCGATTCCGTTGGCGAAGACTGGGCAGAAGAGAACCCCTATCGCCTCAAGGGCGGCGACCAGTACGACATGGCGGTCAAGATCGGTTCGTCGGGTTACAATCAGAATTGCGCCCGTTGTCACGGCCTGGAGGTCATCTCGGGCGGTATTGCGCCGGACCTGCGCTATCTCGATGACGGGATCGATGGCGACGAGTGGTTTCTGCAGCGCATCCGCCACGGATACAGCCAGAACGGCACGTACAAGATGCCGCCGTTTGAAAAGGTGTTGAGCCAGGAAGCCATGTGGGCGATCCGGTCCTATATCGAGACCCGGCCCGAGGATTAGACAAACCTTCGGAGGTGGCGATGCAGCTGATTTCCGGACGAAAAATTATTGCGGTTATCTCCCCGACCACCTTGGCGGCCATGATCGTCATGGCCGCCTTTTCTTTCGCCAGCGCCCGGCCGCTCGATGATGTTCTAAAGGCGGGCCGGATTACCATATTCGTCTATGCTGACTATCCGCCCTGGTCGTGGAAGAAGGACGGCGGGATGACCGGGATCGATGTCGAGATCGCCCGGGAGATCGCATCGGGTCTTGGCGTCGGGCTCGACCTGCTGGTTCGCCAGGGCGACGAAAACGTCGATGACGATTTGCGCGTCAATGTCTGGAAGGGCGACCTGGTTGAGCACAAGGCCGCCGACGTGATGCTCCACGTGCCCTATGACCGGACCCTGGAGATTCGCGCTGAATCGATGGCGGTCCTGTTCAATCCGTATTTCGGCGAGGAACACGCCGTCGTTTACGACAAGGACCAGCTCCCCGAACTCTCGACCTTCGCGCGTTTTGTCTACAAGCCGATCGCGGTGGAAAACGACTCGGCCAGCGACTTTTTTCTTTCCAACGCATTCCGCGGCCAATTGCTGCAGTCAATCCGGCGCGGCCGCACGTTGTTCGATGCTTTTGACATTTTCGTCCTGGGGCGGGCGCCGGCGCTGATGGGTTCACGCGCCCAGGTGGAATATGTCGCAACCCTGGCGGCCGGGCGCAATCTGGCCATCGTTCAGCCGCCGATGCCCGGGATCGTGCGTCGACGCTGGCCGATCGGCATGGCGGTCAAGCAGGACAGCCGCGATCTCGGTTATGCAGTCGGCGACGTGATGGAAAAGTTGCGGGCTTCGGGGAAACTGGAAGCGATTTGCGCGCGCTATGGTGTTTCCTATCGTCCGCCGGTCATCGAATGAACGGGCGAGGGGAGGGAGTGGTAGCGATGTTCCGGCCCGCCATTCTGTCGCTCTTCGTCTGCGCGGTCGCATCCACCTCCGCGTTCTGCGGCGAGTTGCCGGACGATCCGCTGAAATCGGTGATGTGGAGGGATATGGCGAACCGGTTCCTGGCGGGCGGCGATATCATTTTCGATCAGCGTGTGCGGGTCATGATCCCCGCATCCGCCGAGGACCAGCTCTCCGTGCCGGTGACCGTCGATGCGTCGAGCCTGCCCGGCGTTTCGGAAATCGTCGTGCTGGCCGATCTCAATCCGATCCCGCGCGTCCTTGCCTACCGGCCGGCCGATGCGGAACCGTTCATTGCATTCCGCCTCAAGGTTGAGCAATCGACCGCTGTGCGCGCCGCCGTCAGAACCTTCGATGGCGCCTGGCACGTCGGCGGTGGCATTGTCGACGCCGCCGGAGGCGGGTGCTCGGTGCCGGCTGCCGCGCATGGTCTGTCGAACTGGACCGCGACGCTTGGCCAGACCAAAGCGCTTGTGAACCGGATCGGCGACAATAATGTCCGCGTGTCGGTGCGCATGCGCCACCCGATGGATACGGGGCTGGCTACGGGTATTCCGGCCTTCTACCTGAGCAATCTGGCGATCGCGAGGGAAGATGGCTCGCCGGTTGCGGATTTGGATCTGTTCGAACCGGTCAGCGAGAACCCGACTTTCACCTTCAAGGCGGCGGCGGGACCGGGCGTTGAAGACTTGCAATTTTCCGCCCGCGACACTGAGGGCAATATTTACCGGTACCGGGTGGCCATCCCGGCAAGGCAAGCGGCGGACTGAACGATGCGCAACCGGCTTGCACTGAGATACAACCGTCGCCAGGCACTCGGCCTTGGCCTCGCCGGCTGCGGTTGCATGTTGTGCGGCGGCGCAGACGCGGCCGCGCTCAAATATGAACTCAAAGCGGACGAAATCGCGCCGCGGACCTGGGGCGTGTTCGGCGCGCGCGAATATTTCTCGCTCGCCAATGGCGGCAATATCGTCAATACCGCGTTTGTCGAAGTGCCGGACGGCGTGGTGGTAATCGACACGGGCCCGTCCAAACGTTACGGTGCGGCGCTGAAGGCGCTGATCGCACACAAATTGCCGGGCCGAAAGATCCTGCGCGTCTACAACACCCATCATCATCCGGACCATTTTCTAGGCAACCAGGTCTTCGACCGGCCGCTGATCGCCGCGCCTGAAAAGGTCATCGCCAACATCGAGGCCGCCGGGGAAGCCTATGCTGACAACATGTACCGACTGGTCGGCGACTGGATGCGCGGCACCGAACCGGTATCACCTGGAACCGCACTTGGGGGTGACAGCGAGGACGTTGGCGGTCGGCGCTTCAGCTTTCTCAAGCTTGCTGGCCATACGAGTGCTGATTTCGCCGTGCGCGACGATGAAACCGGGGTGCTGTTTTCAGGCGATCTCGCCTTCCTCGACCGCGCGCCGACTACGCCCAGCGCCAACCTCGCAAAATGGCGTGACGCGCTGGCGGTGATCCAGGCGACCGACCTGTCGATGATACTGCCCGGACATGGTCCAGGCGACCCGGCCGGCAGGTCGATCACCCAGACACGCGACTATCTCGACTGGCTCGAAGGCACGCTTCGCGAGGCAGTTGCCCGGGGCCTTACGCAGAATGAAGCTATGGCCCAGTCGATCCCGCAGCGCTTCGTCAAACTCGGAGTCGTGCGCACGGAATTTCGCCGTTCGGTCGTGCATCTTTGGCAGCGCCTCGAAGAGGAAATATTCCGGCCTGTCGAGGTCAACCGCGGTTAGGCAGTATCGTGCGCTCCGCAACAACAGATTGAATTAACTCAATAATTCAACTGTCTTCCGCTGTCCTGTGCCTTGTTTTCCGACTCTGTACTATTTGGCAATAATCAATCGAAACAGCCTGGCGTACCGTTAAACGCCTTCCATGGGAGTGGAAGGCCCAACGCTTACTTGCACGCCGGGATGCCGGTCGCAAACGGGAGGAAAGCATGAATCTCAAATCATTATTGCTCGGGACCACGAGTGCCATTTTGCTGTCCGCTGCCGGTCTCGCCGGCGCAAATGCGGGCGGCGTAACCATCGACGACATCGTCAATGACCAGGCCACCACGGCGGATGTTGTTTCCTACGGTCTTGGGCCGCGTGCACAGCGTTTCAGCCCCCTGAAGACGCTCAGCAAGCAGAACGTCAGGAGCTTGATGCCTGCCTGGGCGTTTTCGTTCGGCGGTGAAAAGCAGCGCGGCCAGGAAACCCAGCCGCTGGTCAAGGACGGTGTCATGTATGTGACCGGTTCCTACAGCCGCATGTGGGCTGTCGACACCAAGACCGGCGAGGAAATCTGGCAGTACGATGCGCGCCTGCCGGAAGGCATCCTGCCGTGCTGCGATGTCATCAACCGCGGTGCCGCCATCCTCGGCGACAAGGTTTTCTTCGTTACGCTAGACGCCAAGATCGTCGCCCTCGACGCCAAGACCGGCAAGGTAATCTGGCGCAAGAAGATCGGTGACTACGAGGCGGGCTATTCGGCAACCGCAGCGCCCTTGATCGTCCCGTCCGCATCCCATGGTCCGCTGATTGTCACCGGCAATTCGGGTGGCGAATTCGGCATCGTCGGCGCTGTCCAGGCCCGCAATCCTGAAAACGGCGAGCTCGTCTGGGAACGCCCGGTGATCGAAGGCCACATGGGCACGCTTGACGGCAAGGAATCGACCATGACCGGCAAGGTCAACGAGACCTGGCCCGGCGACATGTGGAAGAACGGCGGTGGCGCGACCTGGCTCGGCGGAACCTACGATCCCGACACTAAGCTGATCTATTTCGGAACCGGCAATCCGGCGCCGTGGAACTCGCACCTTCGTCCGGGCGACAACAGGTGGTCTGCTTCGCGCATCGCCATCGATCCGGAGAGCGGCGACATCAAATGGGGTTTCCAGACCACCCCGCATGACGGCTGGGACTTCGACGGCGTGAACGAGTTCGTGTCCTTCGACATGCAGAAGGATGGCCAGACCATCAAGGCCGGCGCCACGGCCGACCGCAATGGTTTCTTCTACGTCCTCGACCGCACGAACGGCAAGTTCATCTCGGCAACGCCTTTCGTCCAGAACATCACCTGGGCCAAGGGCATCGATGAGAACGGACGCCCGATCTATGATCCGGAAAATCGTCCGGGGAATCCGGCCGAAAGCGCCGACGGAAAGAAAGGCAAGTCGATTTTTGCCGTACCGTCGTTCCTCGGCGGCAAGAACTGGATGCCGATCTCCTATTCGGCCAAGACGTCAATGTTCTACGTTCCGTCGAACGAATGGGGCATGGATATCTGGAACGAACCGGTGACCTACAAGAAGGGCGCCGCCTATCTCGGCGCCGGGTTCACCATCAAGCCGATCTTTGACGACCATATCGGCTCGCTCAAGGCAATCGATCCAGCTTCCGGTGAAGTCAAGTGGGAGTACAAGAACAAGGCTCCCCTGTGGGGCGGCATTTTGAGCACGGCCGGCGGCCTCGTGTTTGCCGGTACCCCCGAGGGCTATTTCATGGCCTTTGACGACGAGACCGGCGAGGTATTGTGGAAATTCAATACCGGTACCGGCATCGTCGGTTCGCCGATCACCTGGGAACAGGATGGCGAGCAGTGGGTCGCGATCGCCGCCGGTTGGGGCGGAGCGGTTCCGCTTTGGGGCGGTGAGGTCGCCAAGGCCGTCAAGGACATCAATCAGGGCGGCACAGTCTGGGCATTCAAATTGCCGAAGCAGATGGCCAGCAACTGATCGTCAGCAAGGAAAAGACCGGCCTGTCAGGCCGGTCTTTTTTTGACAGCTGATGGCCAGCGTTGAGGTAGGGGGCCAATGGCACTATAGTGAAAGCGTCATAATGATGATTGTGAACGATGCGGTGAGCAAGTTCCTGATAATTGACGACCACCCGCTGTTTCGGGAAGCACTTCACAGTGCGGTCGAACTTGCCTATCCCGACGCTGAAACGGTCGATGCGGCTTCCTTCACCGAAGCAGTCGACATTCTTTCCAGGGACCCCGGTTTCGATTTGGCCCTGCTGGATCTCAATATCCCGGGCGTGAGGGGCTTTGACGGACTGCTGCATTTGCGAGCGAACTTCCCGCGGCTGCCGGTCGTGATAATCTCGGGCCATGAAGATCCGCGCATTGTGAACGATGTGATTGGTCTTGGCGCTGCCGGGTTCATACCCAAATCGAGCAAGAAAGCAGCGCTCGCTGATGCGCTGATGCGCGTCATGAGCGGTGCCGTCGTCTGGCCGGAAGGCCACGACTCCGGCGAACTCAACGATGAAGGCAAGGAACGCGAGGCGATTATCCGCAAGCTCTCCAGCCTGACACCCCAGCAATTGCGGGTCCTGTCGATGTTGCGCGACGGATTGCTCAACAAGCAGATCGCCCATGAACTTCAGGTGGGCGAAACCACCGTGAAGGCCCATGTTTCGGAAATCCTGCGGAAACTCGAGGCCTATTCCAGAACCAAGGCCGTGATCATGGTTTCCAAGCTGGCGAGCGAGGATATTCTGGCGCTGGAAGACAATTTCCGCACATCCCCTACAGGCTCGCGCTAGGAACCCTGCCGAACAATCCGCACCGGCGTCCGAAACGGCCTTATCGATTGGTCGTTGCGAGCATATGGCTGATGAGCGCCCTCAGATGGGCCGGCTTTATCGGTTTGGACATGAGCTCCGCCCCTATTTCCGCGGAGGCGGCGGCAACATCGGCCGCGGAATCGGCGGTCGCAACAATCGCCGGGATGTTCCGGTCGGCAGTCGCCCGCACGGCTTCGATCGCCAAGGTGCCCAAATCGTCCTGGTCGAGGTGCTGGTCGGCGATGATCAAGTCGGGAACCCAGCTATCCGGATCGATGGTCTCGACAGCCTCGCGCAGCGTGGCTGCGGTCTTGTAGGCGCAACCCCAGCTATTCATCAGGACGGACATTGCCTTGGTCACTTCCCAGTCATTCTCCACGAGGAGAATGCGCTTGCCGGCAAATCCGCCGTCCGGCACGGCGGGTCCGGTCTGCGCGCCGGTATCGGGTGCCTCGGTCGTGCCGACGGCGCGATACGCACTCACGCTGAAGCGGCTGCCGCGCCCGACCACGGAGTTCAATGTCAGCTCGTGACCAAGAGCCGTCGCAATTCGCTTCACGATCGCCAGACCAAGCCCCAGGCCGGTTTGCTCGACATCCCCCTTGCCCAAACCTCCGCGGTGAAATTCCTCGAATATCCGTTCGTACTGGTCTTCGGGAATGCCGCGGCCGGTATCGATCACTTCTATTCTGATCATGTCACCGGCCTTGCGGGTGCCGATCAGCACGCCTCCACGCGCGGTGTAGCGAATGGCGTTTGAAATGAGATTCTGAAGGCAGCGGCGCAACATGGCCCGATCCGAGATGACATAATCGTCGGATACCACCGTCCGTATTTTCAGACCCTTGGCCTGGGCGATGGGCCGGAAATCAGACAGCAACGATTCTACGACCGGCGCCAGTTTCACCGCGCCGAAGGCGGGAACCATGACGCCAGCGTCGAGCCGGGAGATGTCGAGTATGGTATGCAGAAGCTCGTTCATCGTATCGAGCGACCGCTCCACCTGATCGACAAGAGCACGGCCGCGCGCCGACTCCTGCATTTCCGATAGCGCCGAGATTGTCAGCTGCGCTGCATGCAGCGGTTGAAGAACGTCGTGGCTGGCGGCAGCAAGAAACCGTGTCTTCGACAGATTCGCGTTTTCCGATATCTCTTTTTGACGCGCCAGTTCCGAGTTCGTTTTTTCAAGGTTGCGCAAGGTAACGGTCAACTCGTCGGTCCGCTGGCGCACCTGTCCTTCCAGCGCGATCGCGGTCTGGAACAGCGAAAAGGCGTTCTGCTGCTGGTCCATTGCGCGCTCGACCCGGTTCATCAACGCATGGTTGATGCGTTTCAGCCGGTCGATGTCGTCGATCTGATAGCCGGTCATTCCGCAGCCTCCCGGACGCCGAAGGCAATCCCGGTGAATGTCTGGTTCAGATGCATCGACAGATATTGCTCGCCATAGGTATTGAATCCTATGACGTTGTTGTCCTGGTAAATCTTGGAAATCTTGTGTGTCACCTGGCGGTTGCGGGCATCGATGCGCCGCAACACGCAATCGAAGCCGAGAATGAAATCGATGGCACCGACTTTTTCGCGAACCGCATCAATCGAGGCCAGAGTGGTTCGCGCCATGCCGGCCGGCTCAGCCACGGTCAGGACCACGCCGTCGTCTATCGCGCAAAAGAAGGACAACGAACCATCCTCGTTCATTTTCTGCACCGACCGGCAGTAGTACTCGCCGCCAACCCTGACCACGAGCGGATGGGAGGCAAAGCTCAGCGGTGACAGGGAGTCGCTGCCGATGTTGATGATCTTGGCATATTCTTCCGCCGCCGGTGCGGCATTGAACTCGTAGACGATCCGCCGTTCGGGGTCGGAACGCGTAACAACCAGCTTGTCGGCGGTCGGCACGAAGTTGTCCGTCTTGAAAACCTGGAACGGGACCGAGGTGTTGACAAGCAGAAGGATGGCGCAGTCGCTACCCGTTTCGCCGTCAAGCATCAAGGTGGTGCTGACAAAGTTCATGTCGTCGCCCGCCGACCCGCCGAGCAGCGGGATTTCGTCGAGGCCCCAATGCAGTGCGGCGGTGACCGCTTCCTCAGCAAATGACATGCCGTCCACGAGGCAAAGGGCAAATGTGCTGTTCGCGGCGGTCGCGCCGATACGTTCGAGGAACGCCAATTTCGCTGACGAAACCTGTTTGACGATTTTCTCCATGCCGCTCGAGCGGATGTCGCAAATCCTGACGGCTTCGACGACGAAACTGTCTGCCGGAAACAGGACCGCCACCATCCGGCCTTCACCGATACCGAACTGGGTGATTTCGCCGGCGGTCGAACAGGCCGCGTAAGGCAAATCGGGGCATGTTTCGCGCATGCCCCCGGCAATCGATTGCGGGTCGAAATGCGATTTGGAGAAAAACAGCAGGGCATAGCTAAACCGCCCGCACGCCGACAGGTCTTTGAGTTCCTGCCAGAACGAAGCGGCGGTCGAACCGTCGGTGCAAACCGCAGTCACTCCGCAAGCGTAGTCAACACGATCAGTTGGCTGCAATCCTTTTCCTCCCTGAAAGGAACTGCGGCGATGCGCCCATAGATAGCCCCATCGTGCGGAGAATCCAAGCAAGCCGGTTTAGCAGACACCCGCGGGCAAGGTGCCCGACCGAAAGTACACTATACAGCTTCGGGAGTGCCGATGATCATGCGACCGTCCAGGAATGGGAGGAGTTCATGGATCTCAGTGGCGAATATGTGATCCCGGTTAGCCGCGAGCGCGTTTGGGATCTGCTCAACGATCCGGAGGTGCTCAAACGCTGCATCCCGGGGTGCGAGGAAATCAACCAAACGTCCGAGGATGCGTTCGAGGCGGCGGTCGTTTTGAAGGTCGGCCCCGTCAAGGCCCGCTTTACCGGAGCGGTCGAGCTAAAAGACAAAGTGTACCCCGAGAGTTACCGCATCAGCGGCGAGGGCAAGGGCGGTGTGGCCGGCTTTGCCAGCGGAGGCGCCGATGTGCGGTTGAGCGATGCGGAGGGCGGGACGCTCCTTGCCTACACGGTCGACGCCAATGTCGGCGGCAAGATAGCGCAACTCGGGTCCCGGCTGATCAAATCGACATCAGCCAAGCTCGCGGCCCAGTTCTTTGCGCGCTTCGGCGAAATCGCGGCGCAGGACGCCACTGCATAACAGGGGAGGGAACCATGTCTGGTGGATTTATCGACGCCATTCGGCAGCTGTTTGGAAAGGGCGCTAGTGAAGCTTCGGGCAATGAACCGGCACGTGCAGCGCCAATTCCGTCCGCAACGCCGGTCGGGGCGGCAATCGCCGAGTTACAGCCGGCCAGACCGGCGGAAATGAATACAAACGAAGAGGGCATCGGGAGGAAATACATGTCTGAAGTATCGATGGTTGTTAACGGCCGGCGGGTTTCGGGGGTTTGCGAGGACCGGACATTGCTGGTTCATTTTCTACGCGAGAATCTGGGGCTCACGGGCACGCATGTTGGTTGCGACACG
>JBNLDE010000116.1:0-4628 GCA_050304175.1 Zhengella sp.
CCGCTGATGCACAACCCGCAGCCCTTCGAAATCCTCAAGATGGACAAGCGCCGCGGCAACATCGTCGTCTCGCGCCGCACCGTGCTCGAGGAAAGCCGCGCCGAACAGCGTTCGGAGATCGTCCAGAACCTCGAAGAAGGCCAGGTGGTCGAGGGTGTCGTCAAGAACATCACCGATTACGGCGCGTTCGTCGACCTCGGCGGCATCGACGGCCTGCTGCACGTCACCGACATGGCATGGCGCCGCGTCAACCATCCGACCGAGATCCTCAATATCGGCCAGACCGTCAAGGTGCAGATCATCCGCATCAATCAGGAAACGCACCGCATCTCGCTGGGAATGAAGCAGCTCGAAGCCGACCCGTGGGAAGGCATTGGCGCACGCTACCCGCTCGGCAAGAAGGTTACCGGTACGGTCACCAATATCACCGACTACGGCGCCTTCGTGGAGCTGGAGCCGGGCATCGAGGGCCTGATCCACGTCTCCGAGATGAGCTGGACCAAGAAGAACGTCCATCCCGGCAAGATCCTGTCGACGACGCAGGAAGTCGATGTGGTCATCCTCGAGGTCGACCCGGCCAAGCGCCGCATCTCGCTCGGCCTCAAGCAGACCCTGGAAAATCCGTGGGAGGCTTTTGCCCGCAACAACCCGGTCGGCTCGAAGGTCGAGGGCGAGGTCAAGAACAAGACCGAATTCGGCCTGTTCATCGGTCTCGACGGCGACGTCGACGGCATGGTCCATCTGTCCGACCTCGACTGGTCGCGTCCCGGCGAGCAGGTGATCGAGGAATACGAGAAGGGCATGATGGTCGAGGCCCAGGTTCTCGACGTCGACACCGAGAAGGAGCGCATCTCGCTCGGCATCAAGCAGCTTTCGAAGGACAAGGTCGGTGAAGCCGCCGCGTCCGGCGAACTGCGCAAGAATGCCGTCGTGACCTGCGAAGTCACCGCGATCAAGGATGGCGGCATCGAGGTGAAGCTGGTCGACCACGACCTCGACGCATTCATCAAGCGCTCGGACCTGTCGCGCGACCGTGACGAGCAGCGTCCGGATCGCTTCGCCGTCGGCCAGAAGGTCGATGCGCGCGTGATCCAGTTCGACAAGAAGACGCGCAAGCTTGCGGTGTCGATCAAGGCGCTGGAAATCGCCGAGGAGAAGGAGGCGGTTGCCCAGTACGGTTCGACCGACTCCGGCGCCTCGCTCGGCGACATTCTCGGCGCCGCGCTGAAGAAAAAGGGCGAGTAACCGGCAAGCCCGGTCGCACAACCGCTCAAACAAACCCCGGCGGAGAAATCCGCCGGGGTTTTTGTTTGGGTAATTCCGGATACTCGTGCCAATCTCCTGCAATCAAAGGAATGGAGGGAAGCACATGGACAGTTTGCGGACGCCGGATGACCGTTTCGACAATCTGCCCGGCTTTGATTACGATCCTCACTATGTGACCGACTTGCCGGGCTACGACGGCCTGCGGGTGCACTATGTCGATGAAGGCCCGCGCGACGCGCCCGTCTTTCTGTGCCTGCATGGCGAACCAAGCTGGGCCTATCTGTACCGGAAAATGGCGCCGGTATTCCTGGGTTCCGGCGCGCGGGTCGTCTGCCCCGACTGGCTGGGCTTCGGCCGCTCCGACAAACCGGTCGAGGATGCCGTCTACACGTTCGATTTTCATCGCGCGATGATGCTGGCGCTGGTCGAACATCTCGACCTGCGCGACATCACGCTTGTGGTGCAGGACTGGGGTGGCCTTCTCGGCCTCACCCTGCCCATGGCAATGCCGGAGCGGGTCGAGCGCCTGATCGTGATGAACACCGCGCTCGCGACCGGCAGCCCGCCCAGTGAAGGTTTCGTCGCCTGGCGCGCCTATGTGGCTGCCAATCCCGACCTGAAGGTCGGTGCGCTGATGCACCGCTCCTGTCCCCATTTGACGGCAGCCGAGGCAGCCGCCTACGACGCGCCGTTTCCGGATGTGCGTTACAAGGCCGGTGTGCGCCGTTTCCCGGCAATGGTCATGACCGAACCGGACATGGAAGGCGCCGATGTCAGCCGCGAGGCCGCAGCCTGGTGGCGTGAAAAATGGCGGGGCCAGAGCTTCATGGCCATAGGCGCGGCCGATCCGGTACTGGGCGTGGACGTAATGCAGCGGTTGCGGAAAACCATCAGGGGGTGCGGCGATCCGATGATCGTGCCCGAGGGCGGTCACTTCCTTCAGGAATGGGGCGCGCCCGTGGCCGAGGCCGCACTGGCACATTTTGCCCGGGGCTAAACCGGCGTTGCGCTGTTTTCGCCGGTTTTCTTCGCATATCCTGCCGTTGCAAAGCCGGCGCAGGTGAACTAGTTCAAACGCTTGAGACCCGGCGCGGTGCCGCGGCCTGTTTGGCGCCAGGACAAGGGACAAGAGTGACAACGGAACGGCCACATACGCCGCTGCTCGACCAGGTGACCAGCCCGGCCGACATGAAGGGCTTCTCCGACGGAGAACTGGCGCGGCTGGCGCAGGAGTTGCGCCAGGAGACGATTTCGGCCGTCTCGGTTACGGGTGGCCATCTCGGCGCCTCGCTCGGCGTCGTCGAACTGACCGTCGCGTTGCATGCGGTGTTCGACGCCCCGCGCGACAAGCTGATCTGGGATGTCGGGCACCAGGCCTACCCGCACAAGATCCTGACCGGACGGCGCGACCGGATCCGCACCCTGCGCCAGGGCGGCGGCCTGTCCGGCTTCACCCGGCGCGCGGAAAGCGAGTTCGATCCGTTCGGCGCGGCCCATTCGTCGACCTCGATTTCGGCGGCGCTCGGCTTTGCCGTCGCGCGCGACCTCGGCCAGGAAACGGGCGACGCGATCGCGGTGATCGGCGACGGCGCGATGTCGGCCGGCATGGCGTTCGAGGCGCTCAACAATGCCGGCCATCTCGGCAAGCGGCTGTTCGTGGTGCTGAACGACAACGAGATGTCGATCGCGCCGCCGGTCGGCGCGATGTCGAAATATCTGTCGCGGCTCTATGCCGAGAAACCGCTGCAGGATTTCAAATCGATCGCCAAATCCGCGCTCGAGCTGCTGCCGCCGCCGTTTCGGGAAGGGGCCGAGCGCGCCAAGCATCTCGTCAAGGGCATGGTCGTCGGCGGCACCCTGTTCGAAGAGCTCGGTTTCTCCTATGTCGGACCGATCGACGGCCATGACATGGGGCAGCTGCTGACCATGCTGCGCACGGTTAAGAGCCGCGCCGAAGGTCCGGTCCTGCTGCATGTGATCACGCGCAAGGGCAAGGGCTATGCGCCGGCCGAACGGTCGGCGGACAAGTATCACGGGGTCGCGCGGTTCGACGTCGTGACCGGCGAACAGAAGAAGGCGAAATCGAACGCGCCGAGCTACACGCGCGTGTTTGCCGACAGCCTGATCCGCGAAGCCGAGGACGACCCGAAGATCGTCGCCATCACCGCCGCGATGCCGTCGGGAACCGGGCTGGACCTGTTTGCCAAGCGCTTTACGGCCCGAACCTTCGACGTCGGGATTGCCGAGCAGCACGGCGTCACCTTTGCCGGCGGGCTTGCCGCGGCGGGCCTGAAACCGTTCTGCGCCATCTACTCGACCTTCCTGCAACGCGCCTACGACCAGGTGGTCCACGACGTGGCGATCCAGCAATTGCCGGTTCGCTTCGCAATCGACCGCGCCGGGCTGGTGGGCGCCGACGGCCCGACCCATGCCGGCGCCTTCGACACCGCTTTCCTCGCCAACCTGCCGGGATTCGTGGTGATGGCGGCATCCGACGAAGCCGAGCTGCGGCACATGGTGGCGACCGCCGTTGCCATCGACGACCGGCCGTCGGCCTTCCGGTTTCCTCGTGGCGACGGGCTTGGCGTCGACCTGCCGGAACGCGGCAAAATCCTTGAAATCGGCAAGGGCCGGATTGTCAGGGAAGGCACCAAGGTCGCATTGCTGTCGTTCGGGACGCGCCTCGCCGAATGCCTGAAGGCCGCCGAGGAGCTCGATGCCCGCGGCCTGCCCGCAACGGTCGCCGACGCCCGTTTCGCCAAACCGCTGGACGAGGAATTGATTCGCAGCCTGGCGCGCGAACACGAGGTGCTGGTCACCGTGGAGGAAGGCGCGATCGGTGGTTTTGCCAGTCACGTGCTGCAGTTCCTGGCACTGAGCGGTTTGCTGGAAAGCGGCCTCAAGGTCCGCCCAATGGTCCTGCCCGACAGCTTTATCGCCCACGACAATCCGGCAAGGATGTACGATACAGCGGGACTCAACGCCCCGCAGATCGTCGAAACCGTGCTTTCCGCACTCGCCGGCGGCGGCCGGTTGCAGGCGGTCCCGCCCGCGCGCGCCTGAACGCGCGGCCCGTCCGCCTAACAGGCTGCAAATTTTGACCAATTAGACAGTTGACCCGGGGCGCGGATCGCGCAACGCTTAATTCAATGCGGTCTGACGAACGGATGAGGACGTACGCTGCCGCTGTAATTTGTCGAGCAAGGGTTCAGCTTGGCGTGATCGGGAGGAAATACATGTCTGAAGTATCGATGGTTGTTAACGGCCGGCGGGTTTCGGGGGTTTGCGAGGACCGGACATTGCTGGTTCATTTTCTACGCGAGAATCTGGGGCTCACGGGCACGCATGTTGGTTGCGACACG
>JBNLDE010000117.1:0-3904 GCA_050304175.1 Zhengella sp.
GGCAGCCAGGGCCATGCCCATACGCTGAACCTGAGGGATTCCGGCGTGACCGACCTCTGTGTGGCACTGCGGCCAGGCTCCGCCTCGGCCAAGAAGGCGGAAGCCGAGGGCATCGAGGTCAAGAGCGTGGCGGACGCGGCCAAGTGGGCCGACATGCTGATGATGTGCACGCCCGACGAGCTGCAGGCCGACATCTGGAACGAGCACATCGAGCCGAACATCCGCGACGGCGCGGCAATCGCGTTTGCCCACGGCCTCAACGTGCATTTCGGCCTGATCGAGCCGAAGGCCGGCGTCGACGTCATCATGATGGCGCCGAAGGGTCCGGGCCACACGGTGCGCGGCGAATACGTCAAGGGCGGCGGCGTGCCGTGCCTGATCGCCGTCCACCAGGACGCCTCGGGCAACGCGCATGATCTCGGCCTGTCCTACGCCTGCGGCGTCGGCGGCGGCCGTTCGGGCATCATCGAGACCAATTTCCGCGAGGAGTGCGAGACCGACCTGTTCGGCGAGCAGGTGGTGTTGTGCGGCGGCCTGGTGGAACTCATCCGCGCGGGCTTCGAGACGCTGGTGGAAGCCGGTTACGCCCCGGAAATGGCCTATTTCGAGTGCCTGCACGAGGTGAAGCTGATCGTCGACCTGATCTACGAGGGCGGCATCGCCAACATGAACTACTCGATCTCGAACACCGCCGAGTGGGGCGAGTACATGTCGGGCCCGCGCATCATCACCGACGAGACCAAGGCGGAGATGAAGCGCGTCCTGAAGGACATCCAGTCCGGCAAGTTCACAAGCGAGTGGATGCAGGAGTGGCATTCGGGCGCGGCGCGCTTCAAGGCGACCCGGCGCATGAACGACAGCCATCCGATCGAGGAAGTGGGCGAGAAGCTGCGCGGCATGATGCCGTGGATCTCGGCCAACAAGCTGGTCGACAAGGCGAAGAACTGATTTCGATCCACGGTTCTTTCATTTGCGCTTCCTAGGGCTTTGCCCTGCGGGCGCGCGGGTGATCCCGGCCAACAGACTGGTCGACAGGGCGAAGAACTGAACCAATTCAAGCGAACGGTTGAAAACACAAGGCCGCGGCGGAATCGCCGCGGCTTTTTTTCTTTCGCTCAAAGATTCCGGTTTGCAGCCCTCACGCCCGCGCGGTGATGACATGCGAGACGTGCGGGAAGCGGATGGCGGTGCCGTCGAAACAGTCGCCGAGGCCGGTCAGGAAATCGTCGATGCATTGCCGTTGCTGCGCCTCGGTGATCCTGGACAGCTTATCGCCGGTGTGCATTCCGCCCATCGCGCCGGCGGCGAAGGCGGCCCCGTCGGGATGGTGCAGCGAAAGGCTCACATTCTCCACCTCGATGTCGCCAAACCCGGCGTCCTCGAACAGGCGGCGGATCTCGTCGCCGTCGGGCAGGCCGCAGATCGCGCGCACCGCCGCGCCCGCTTCCGGCCCGACATGCTTTTCCAGCGCCGCCGCCTGCGCGCGCAGCATCGGGTTGCAGTCGAGTTCGCACTGAACGCAAAAGGCGACGCGTCCACCCGGCTTGAGCACCCGGCGCAGTTCGCGCAGGGCGGCGGGGCGGTCGGGGAAGAACTGCAGGGCCTGCTGGCACAGGGCCAGGTCGAACCGGCCGTCGGCGAAAGGCAGTTTCGCCGCGTCCGCCTCGATCCAATGCGCTTCGATTCCCGCTTCGGCGGCGCGCCGGCTGGCGACTTCGAGCATGTCGACGCTGTGGTCCGCGCCGGTCAGGCTGGCTTGCGACACCCCCGACCTTGCGATTTCGCGCGTCACCACCCCGGTTCCGCAGGCGAGATCGAGAATGTCCTCGCCGTCGCGCGGCGCCGAACGGCGGATCAGTTCCTGCGCCCAGGGTATGAAGACCACAGGGACCAGCACGGCTTCGTAACGTTCGGCGAAATTTTTCAGCGCGCCATAATCAGCGGTCATGACATTTGTCCCCCACAAGCCAACAGGATTTAGAATAGCATATTGACGGACCCAGCGGGACCTGACAGGGGCAACCGCCCTTTGGCACCATGATAAGAATTATCGATCGATATAGGTCAATATTATTGACATAAATTGCGTTTGGGCGCATGAAGCGCGCCACTTTGTTTCATCGTGGAGCCGGCCATGACGTCTGACCCCCGTTTTGCCTCACGCGAAAGCCGCATGAAGGCGTCCGAAATCCGTGAACTCCTGAAGCTGCTCGACCAGCCCGACATCATCTCGTTCGCCGGCGGCATTCCCGACGCCAAGCTGTTCCCGGCAGATGCCTTCGCCGCGGCCTATGCGAAGGCGCTGGGCGAGGGCAGCCGCGCCGCGTCGCTGCAATATTCGCCGTCGGAAGGTCACAAGGGGCTGCGCGAATGGATCGCCGGCGAAATGACGGAAATCGGCGTTCCTTGCAGGCTCGACAACATCGTCATCACATCGGGTTCGCAGCAGGCGCTGGACTATCTCGGCAAGCTGTTCCTGTCGCCGGGCGACACGGCGCTTGTGAGTTGGCCGACCTATCTTGGCGCGCTGCAGGCGTTCAACGCCTATGAGCCGAACTACGACCGGCTGAACGCGATGGGCAACCGCTCGGCGGGCGAATATGCCGAGATGGCGGCGGAGAAGGGCGGGCGGGTGAAGTTCGCCTACATGTCGGTCGATTTCGCCAACCCAACCGGCGAAACCATGACGCTGGCGCAGCGCGAGCGGGTGCTGAACCTGGCCGACGCGCTCGATATCGCGGTCATCGAGGACGGCGCCTACCAGGCGCTGCGCTATGACGGAACCGCGATTCCGCCGGTCCTGGCGCTGGAGATCGCGCGCAAGGGCGATATCGACGCCTGCCGGACAATCTATTGCGGGTCGTTTTCCAAGACGCTGGCGCCGGGCCTGCGGATCGGCTGGGTGTGCGCGGCGCGCGACGTGATTTCCAAGCTGGTGATCCTCAAGCAGGCGGGCGACCTGCACACCTCGACCATCAACCAGGTGGCGATGGACCAGGTTGCGCGCACGGTGTTCGCGGGGCAGGTGGACAAGGTTCGCGGCACCTACGCGGCGCGGCGCGACCATCTGCTGGCCGCGCTGGCGCGGGAGATGCCTGACGGCGTGCGCTGGACCGAGCCGGAAGGCGGCATGTTCATCTGGGTCACGCTGCCCGACGGCATGGACGGCGCCGCGCTGCTGGAGGAATCGGTGAAGACCGCGCGGGTGGCCTTCGTGCCGGGGCAGGCGTTTTTCGCCGACGGGTCGGGCACCGACACGATCCGGCTGTCGTTTTCCTGCGCATCGGAAGAGATGATCGACGAAGGCATGGCACGGCTGGCGAAGCTGATCCGGTCGCAGGCCGGCTGACCCCGGGCGTCGCTCAAGTGCGGCCATCAATCCGAAGATAAAAGCGAGCTGGCCAAAATCGCGTCCGCCCGAGGTGGCAACTCCGGACTATTTCAGGCTTTCGCCAAGTCGGTTGAGCAGCGATGTGGTGCCGGCTTCCCAGAATTTCGGGCCATCGAAACCGTCGAGATAGGCACCTTGTTCGGTAAATCTCAGATGAGTGCCGCCATCGGATGCGTCGGTAAGCTCGACCGTGGTCAGGGTGGCGCCGGCGCGATCAGCGCCAAAACCGAAAGTATAGGCGTAGACGATGCGCTCGTTCTCGACGATGTCCTGATAGACCCCGTCATAGGTGAAAGTGCCGCCACCGGGACCGGGCATCTCTACATGTTCGCGCCCCCCGACCCGGAAATCGAGCGTGTGGCCGCCTTCGGGCGCACCGTAGGCCCAAGCGCGCTTTTTCTCGGTATTGGCAAAGGCATCGAAAACCTTGGCGCGCGGGGCGGGATAGGTTCGCTCCACGGTGAATGTGCCATGGATAACACTGCTTCCGTCGGTCATTTCTCGTCCTTTCCC
>JBNLDE010000118.1:0-40445 GCA_050304175.1 Zhengella sp.
ACGGACGCGGACAGAAATCGCCGGGCGGCGATCCTCGGATCGCATATAACTCAAAGACGCGCGTGACGTGGATCGCCGTCTTCCCCTCTCCCCCACGTGATCCGGGGGAGCTGTCTTTCTCCAACAGCCAGACGGGGTAAAACCCGGGCGTGGCGCCGGTAAGGCACGCCTCAATCCCTCCCCCTCGGGAAGCGGGAGGGAAGCGCGGGCGGCCTACCGCAGATCGGCGGGCAACAGGTCGGCCGGCATGTTCTGGTAGGCGACCGGGCGCAGGAAACGGCGGATCGCCATGGTACCGACCGACGTGGCGCCGAAATTGGTCGAGGCCGGATAGGGCCCGCCATGCACCATGGCGTCGCAGACCTCGACGCCGGTCGGAAAGCCGTTGGCGAGAATGCGGCCCGCCTTGCGCTCGAGGATCGGCATCAGGGCCTGGCCGGCCTCGCTGTCGCCTGGATCCATATGGAGCGTGCAGGTCAACTGCCCGTGCAGCGAATGTGCCACGGTCTGCATTTCGTCGAAATCGGCGACGGTCACGATCAGCCCGAGCGGCCCGAAAACCTCCTCGCCGAGGACGTGGTTGCCGAGCCAGTCGCGGCCCGAGACCCGGTAGAGATAGGGGGTCGCATTGCGCAGGTCGCAGGTCGACGTCAGCAGTTCCTGGACCCCGGCGGTTGCGGCGACCATGTCGCGGCCCTTGCGGTAGGCCCCGGCGATTCCGTCGGTCAGCATGGTTTGGGCGCCAACCGGTTCGAGCGCGCCGGCCGACGCCGCGGCAAAGGCCTCCGCCGCCTCGCCGGAGATCGCCACGGCGATGCCGGGATTGGTGCAGAACTGGCCAGCGCCCATCGTCAGCGAGCCCGCCCAGCCCCTGGCGATCTCCGCCCCGCGCGCCTTCAGCGCTTCGGGCAGCAGGAACATCGGATTGGTCGATCCGAGTTCGCCGAAGAAGGGAATCGGCTCGGGCCGCTGCGCGCACATGTCGAACAGGGCGCGCCCGGCGCCAAGCGAGCCGGTGAAGCCGACGGCGCGGATCAGCGGGTGGGTCACCAGCGCCTGCCCGACCTCGATGCCGTTCGACTGGATCAGCGAGAACACGCCGGGATGGACGCCGCAGGCCGTGATCGCCGCGTCGATGGCCTGGGCCACGATCTCGCCGGTTCCGGGATGGGCCGGGTGCCCCTTGACCACGACGGGACAGCCCGCGGCGAGCGCGGAGGCCGTGTCCCCTCCGGCCGTGGAGAAGGCGAGCGGAAAGTTGGATGCGCCGAACACGGCGACGGGACCGACCGGGCGCTGGACGAGCCGGATGTCGGGACGCGGCAGCGGCTGGCGATCCGGCAGGGCCTCGTCATGGCGGCGGTCGAGATAGTCGCCTTTGAGGATGTGGCTGGCAAACAGGCGCAGCTGGCCGGTCGTGCGGCCGCGCTCGCCGACAAGGCGGGCTTCCGGCAGACCCGTTTCCTGGGTTCCGATCTCGGTGATCGCATCGCCGCGCGCGTCAAGCTCGTCGGCGATCGCGTTCAGGAACGCGGCGCGATCCTCGCGGGTGGAATAGCCGTAGGACCAGAAGGCGTCCTCGGCGGCCCTCACCGCGTCATCCACCTCGCTTGCCGCGCCGATCGCGAAATCATGGCTGGGTCCATGTGCCGGCTGCGACGAGAACGTCTTGCCGCCCGCGACCCAGTTTCCGGCAATGAGGTGTTTTCCCGTCAGCATATCTGTTCCTTCCCGTTCGGATTCGCGGTGTCGGGCCTTGTTCTAGGCGCTGGGCATGAGGCGCGAAAGCCCCCTATTTCCCCCATCGCAAGGCAATCAGGTCGAGCTCGCCGGCCAGTTGCAGCAGCCGGGTCTTCGTGCGCGGCGACAGCGGCGTCAGCGGGTGGCGCACACGGTCGCTGCCGATCACGCCACCGGCGGCGAAGACGGTCTTGCACGCGCGCAGGCCGCACTGGCGTTTTTCATGGTTGATCAAGGGCAGGCATTTTTTCCACTGCGCCAGCGCGGCCTCGTGATCGCCGGCGCGGTAGCGCATGACGATCGGCCGGATCTGCTCGGGGAACATGGCCGAGGTCATCGTGCCGGTCGCCCCCGCGTCGAGGTCGGCGAGCAGGGTCACGGCTTCCTCGCCGTCGAACGGACCGTCGATGTGATCTCCCGCCGCCTCGATCAGCGCCGCCAGCTTGTCGGCGGCGAACGGGCATTCGAGCTTGAAATAGGAGACGTTGTGCAATTCGCGCGCCATGCGGGCGAGCAGATCGACGCTCAGATTGACGCCGCTCAGCGGCGCGTCCTGGACCATGATCGGGATCGAGATCGCCTCGTTGACCGCAGCGAAATGCTCGAACACGCCCTGCGGCGCGGGAAACAGCCCGGCCCCGTGATAGGGCGGCATCATCATCACCATCGCCGCGCCCATCACTGCCGCCTGGCGCGCGCGCCAGACGACGATGTCGGTGGAGAAATGGCTGATGGTGACGATTACCGGTTTGCGCCCGGCGACATGTTCCAGGCAGAGCCGCGTCAGCAGCGCGCGCTCCTCGTCGGACAGCAGGAACTGCTCGGAGTAGTTGGCGAGAATGCAGATCGCGTCAACCCCCTGGTCGATCATGCAGTCGAGCACGCGGCGCATGCCCTCTTTATCGACAGTGCCGTCGTCATGGAAGGGTATGGGCGCGATCGGCAGAATTCCGGTCAGGGGTTGGCTCATGGTCATTTCCTTTCGAACAAGGGCGCTAGGCAGCAACGATCAGCGTGCCGACCGGGCAAGGGCATCATAGGCGGCAACGGTATCCTCGGCGCGACGCGCAATTTCCTCCGGGTCGTCACCGGGCCGGTACAGCGCCGTCCCGATCCCGAAGCCGGTCGCGCCGGCTGCCCACCACTCAGCAAAACTGTCCTTGCCGGCTCCGCCGACCGGCCAGAGACCGACATCGCCGGGAAGCACCGCCTTCAACGCCTTGAGGCCGTCCGGACCGGCGATCGACGCGGGAAACAACTTGAGCTGGCGGGCGCCGGCGCTAATCGCCGCGAAACACTCGGTAGCGGTAAAGACGCCGGGCATGCATTCCATTCCGTTCGCGATGGCACGCTCGATCACGGCCCGGTCGGTATTCGGCGAGACGGCGAGCCGGCCCCCGGCGGCGGCGACCTTGTCGACCTGCTGAGGATCGAGCACCGTGCCGGCACCGACGAGCGCGTTCTTGCCGAATTCGGCGGCGAGCACGCCGATGCTTGCAAACGGGTCCGGCGAGTTGAGCGGCACTTCGATCATCGAGAAACCCGCCTCGACGAGCACGCGCCCGACCGCTGCGGCTTCGCCCGGACAGATACCGCGCAGAATCGCGACAAGATTGCGCCTGACAGTCATGGCGCGCCCTGCCCCGCCCGCGCGGCCTGAAGGCCGGCAATCGTGAGCGTTTCCGCATCGAGGAGGGCGGCGGTAAGGCCAAGGGCGCCAAGCGCCTTTGCATATGGACCGGCGACGCTTTCGCCGCCGACGACATATACCTTGTCCGCCGCAATTTGGTCCCGCACCGCCGCGATCTCGGCACCGATCAGCAATCCCGACAACCGCGATCGCAGATTGCGCGCGGGCGGGACATCGAGCATCGGGCCGGCGCGCAGCGCGAACAGCTTTCCCGGCATCGCGGCCGGATCTGCGGCCGCTTCTGTAACGGCGTCGACGAAATCATCCTCATCCACGCCTTCGGCGGGGATCGTGTGGCGCAGGATCGAGCTCTGCGACAGGTAGGCAAACAGTTCGCCGGTCAGGAAGGTGCGGAATTGCAGGACCTGTCCGCCCCGGATCGTCACCCACTTGCTGTGGGTTCCGGGCAGACACACGGTCCCTGCGAATTCCGGATCAGCGGCCAGCAATCCGGCGATTTGCGTCTCTTCGCCGCGCATCACATCGGGCGGATCGATCTGGCTCAAGCCCGACACGATACGCACGGCCAGGCGCGGATCCTTCGTTTCGACGACAAGCTGAGCATCCGGTTGTACGGGCGCGCACGGAACCGCACGATATGGCGCCTCCCGCCAGCCCTGCCTGGCTCCGGCCATGCCGCAGATGACGACCTCAATCCGCTTGCCGGCAGGGAGCCAGGGCGCGACGAGTTCCAACAGCGCATCCTCGAATTCGTCGGGCGCCAGACTGCCCATGCCGCGTCCGGATTCGGCGCGTGCCGAAATCGCGCTTCCCTCGGAGAGGGCCCATGCACGAAGCCGGCTCGTTCCCCAGTCGACAGCGATCCAAGCCGTGTTTGCGGGCGATGAAACAGACATCGGCGGGCTCAGAATTCGAACGGTTCGACAACCGCGCGCCGGCCAAGCATGAACGCGTCGGCAACATGGACGAGCGGCGCAAGGTCCACTTCGCTTTTGCCATTCGCCAGCAGGGCTGCAAACCGGGCGTAGATGCCGGGATATTCGAGGTCCGCACCGGTGCTGACCTCATTTCCGTCGATTTCCAGCCGGGCGCCGCCCATTGACAGAACGGCATTGCCGGAATCGGTCTCAAAGCGGATATCCCAGGTCTGCAGTCCTTCCTGACGCCAGTCGAACTCGGCCGAAACGGTTGCGCCGGCGGCGTCGAAAAACACCAGATCGGCGGCGATCGGGGTGTCGCGATTTTCAGGGAAGGACAGGGTCGCTTCCTGAAGATGCAGGCGGCGCGGATAGACTTCCGTCAGAACCGAAAGCGCATTGATGCCGGGATCGAACACGCCGAGCCCGCCGGCCTGCCAAATCCAGTCCTGGCCCGGATGCCAGCGGCGGACATCCTCTTTCCAGACGATGGAAACGCGCCTGATGGCCTTGCCGGCAAGCCAGTCGCGGGCAGCGGAAACGCTGGCGGCAAACCGTGAATGCCATGTCGCGAACAGCGTGACCTCGTTGGCCTTCGCCAGATCGACAAGGTCGTGCACCTCGCTCAACGTGGCACCTGGCGGCTTCTCGAGCATTACGTTCCGGCCCGCGATGATCGCCTTGCGGGCATCGGCATAGCGAACCTGGGGCGGGGTGCACAACGAAACGCAGGTGATGTCGGGCCGAGCCGAGAGCAGCGAGTCGATGTCCTCGAAATTGTCGATGCCACCGATGCTGGCATGCCGGCTCACGGTGGCGGCCAGCTCGAACGCTTCGCTGCCGGAGATCGACGGCAGGTGCTGATCGCGCGCGATCTTGCCGATGCCGACAACGGCGATCCTGTTTGGCAGGCTGGTCACAACATAATCCTGTTCGCGTCAGTGGGAATCCTTGCCGACGGCCTTGCCACGGCAACCTTTGAGAAAATCGAGATCGGCACCGGTATCGGCACCGGTCACATGTTCATGGTACAGCCTGGCGTATCCGCTGACAGGCGGCGCGACCGGGCTTTGCCAGGCGGCAAGCCGCCGCTTCATCTCTTCGTCGGATATATCGAGGTGCAACCTGCGATTGGGCACGTCGAGTTCGATGAAGTCGCCATCCTGCACGATCGCCAAAGGCCCTCCGGCCGCGGCTTCGGGGCTGGTGTGCAAAATGACCGTGCCGTAGGCGGTGCCGGACATGCGCGCGTCCGAAATTCGCACCATGTCGGTGATGCCTTTTTTCAGCACCTTCGGCGGCAGGCCCATATTGCCGACTTCGGCCATGCCGGGATAGCCGCGCGGGCCACAGTTCTTGAGCACCATGACGCAGGTTTCGTCAATATCGAGCGCATCGTCATTGATCCGCGCCTTGTAGTGGTCGATATCCTCGAATACGACGGCGCGGCCGCGATGCACCAACAGATCGGGGGTTGCGGCGGACGGCTTCAGCACCGCCCCGTTGGGCGCCAGATTGCCGCGCAACACCGCAATGCCGCCCTGCGGCGTCAGCGCGTTGGCGACCGGTCGGATGACATCCTCGTTCCAGTTGACCGCGTCCTTGACCTGGTCCCATTGCGTTTCGCCGGAAACGGTCAGCGCATCGCGGTGCAGAAGACCGCCCTCGCCCAACATCTTGAGCACCACGGGCAACCCACCCGCGTAGAAGAACTCTTCCATCAGGTATTTGCCAGATGGCATCAGGTTGACAATGGTCGGCACATCGCGGCCAAGCCGGTCCCAATCATCGAGGGTCAGGTCGACACCGGCCCGGCCGGCCAGCGCCAGAAGGTGAATGACGGCATTGGTGGAGCCGCCGATGGCGCCATTAGTGCGGATCGCGTTTTCAAATGCCTTGCGGGTCAGCACGTCCGACGGTTTCAGATCGTCCTTGGCCATCTGCACGATACGGCGACCGGTGAGCTGGGCCATGACACGGCGGCGGCTGTCGACGGCCGGAATTGCGGCGTTGCCCGAAAGCGCCATGCCGAGGGCCTCGGCCATCGACGCCATTGTCGAGGCCGTACCCATTGTGTTGCAGGAGCCGGGTGACCGGCTCATCGCCTGTTCGGCTTCCAGGAAATCCTCCCGGCTCATCTTGCCGGCCTTGATGGCCTCCGACATTTGCCACAATGCCGTGCCGGAACCGACGCGCTCGTTGCGGAACCAGCCATTGAGCATCGGTCCGCCGGAGACGACGATGGCCGGGATGTCGACCGAAGCGGCTCCCATCATCAGCGCCGGGGTGGTCTTGTCGCAACCAACCATCAGCACCACCGCGTCTACCGGATTAGCACGCAGCGCCTCTTCGACATCCATCGAAGCCAGATTTCGGTACATCATCGCCGTCGGCCGAAGCGTGCTTTCGCCGGTCGAAAAAACCGGAAACTCCACCGGCAGGCCGCCCGCCTCATAAACGCCGTGCTTCACCCGTTCGGCAAGGTCGCGCAGATGCGCGTTGCAGGGCGTGAGCTCCGACCACGTATTGCAGATGCCGATAACCGGGCGTCCGTCGAACAGGTCGGCGGGCAATCCCTGGTTCTTCATCCACGACCGATGGTAGATGTGATCGCGCGAGGTTCCGCCGAACCATTCGGATGAACGCAGTTTGCGCGGCCACTGGGCGGGTTTGAAAGCCATTCCGGTCAACGCCTCAGCCCTGCTTGCTCTTGTTGTAGACGTCGAAGATGACGGCGGCGAGCAGAACCAGTCCCTTGATGACCTGCTGATAGTCGATACCGATACCCAGGATCGACATTCCGTTGTTCATCACGCCCATGATGAAGGCCCCGACGACCGCGCCGATGACCTTGCCGACACCGCCCGACATCGATGCGCCGCCGATGAAGACCGCGGCGATAACGTCAAGTTCGAATGCGACGCCAGCCTTGGGCGTCGCGGTGTTCAACCGCGCGGCGAATATCAGCCCGGCCAGGGCCGCCAGCATGCCCATGTTGGCGAATGTCATGAAAGTCAGGCGTTCGGTGTTGATCCCCGAAAGCTTCGCCGCCTTTTCATTTCCGCCGAGGGCGTAGATGCGCCGGCCGATCGTCGTGCTCTGGGTGAGGAAAGTGTAGATCGAGATCAGCACCGCCATCGTGATCAGGACATTCGGAAGACCCCGGAAGGTCGACAGCAGGTACGATATGTAGACGATGGCGAGGGCGATCAGCCCGTTCTTGGCCGCGAAGAACGCGAACGGCTCGTCTTCGGTGCCGTGCCGCTGATGGCGCGCGCGGGTGCGCGCCGCCAGGAAAATGATGATCGCCGCGCTGAGCACGCCAAGCAGGATCGCCGTGTAGTTGGGCTTTCCGGCTGTGAAGATGTCCGGGACGAAACCAGTTGAAAGTTTCTGGAACGCGCGCGGGAACGGCCCGACGGACTGACCTTCGAGCAGCCAGAGCGTGGCGCCGCGAAACACCAGCATGCCAGCCAATGTCACGATGAAGGAGGGTATGCGCCAATAGGCCACCCAATAGCCCTGCGCCGCCCCGATCGCGATGCCGACAACCAGCGAGATCGCGATAACGATCACCGGATGCATGTGGTAGTTGACCATCATCACCGCGGCAAGCGCGCCAACGAAACCGACAACCGATCCGACCGACAGGTCGATGTGGCCTGCCACGATGACCAGCAGCATGCCCAGCGCCATGATGATGATATAGGAGTTTTGCAGGAACAGGTTGGTGATGTTGACCGGGCGCATCAGCGTCCCGTCGGTCACGATCTGGAAGAAGATCATGATCGCGACCAACGCAAGCAGCATGCCGTATTCGCGCAGGTGGTTGGACAGGAACGTGCCGAGCGTCGTGCGCGTACGCACAGCCGCGGCGGATTCGTTTGCTTGATCTGTTTGGGTCATGTTCGTTCAGCCCCTGATGATCATGGTCATGATCTTTTCCTGGCTCGCTTCGGCAGCAGGCAGTTCGCCGACGAAAGCGCCCTCCTTCATCACGTAAATACGATCGCACATGCCCAGCAATTCCGGCATTTCCGACGAGATCATGATGACGCCTTTGCCTTCGGCGGCGAGTTGATTGATGATTCCGTAGATTTCGTACTTCGCACCAACGTCAATACCGCGCGTCGGCTCGTCGAGAACGAGGATGTCAGGTCCGGCGAACAGCCATTTGCTCAGCACAACCTTCTGCTGATTGCCACCCGACAGGTTTACGACCTTCTGGAAGACCGAAGGCGTACGGATGCCAAGTTGCTTGCGGTAGTCTTCCGCGACCAACCGCTCCTTCGACGAGTCGATGACGCCGCCATTGGACACGGCATCGAGATTGGCGAGCGTGATGTTGCGCATGATGTCTTCATCGAGCACCAGGCCGAGTTCCTTGCGGTCCTCGGTCACATAGGCCAGACCGCTCGCCACGGCGCCCGCCACGGTCGAAACGTCGACGGGTTTTCCGCGCAGGCGGGCCGTGCCGGATATGTTTCGGCCGTAGCTCCGGCCGAACAGGCTCATGGCAAACTCGGTGCGTCCCGAGCCCATCAGGCCCGCGATCCCGACCACCTCTCCGGCCGCGACGCTCATATTGATGTTCCGGATCACCTGGCGGTCATTGTGCACAGGGTGCCAGACATTCCAGTCGCTGACTTCCAGCAGGGTTTCACCGATCTTCGGCGTCCGTTCCGGATAGCGGTGCGCCATGTCACGGCCGACCATGTCGCGCACGATGCGATCTTCGGTCACCGTGCCCGTCGCGGTATCCAGTGTCGAGACCGTCGTTCCATCGCGCAACACCGTAATCGTGTCCGCCACCCGGCTGATCTCGTTGAGCTTGTGTGAAATGAGAATCGAGGTGATCCCCTGCTCCTTCAGTTCGAGCAACAGGTCCAGAAGCTTTTCGCTGTCATTTTCCTGAAGCGCCGCCGTCGGCTCGTCGAGAATTAGAAGCTTAACGTCCTTCGACAACGCCTTGGCAATCTCGACCAGTTGCTGCTTGCCGACGCCAAGCGCGTCCACCTTCGTGCCGCTGTTTTCGGCGAGGCCGACCTTCTTGAGCAGCGCGTCGGTGCGGGTGAAGGTGAGCGGCCAGTCGATCACCCCTCCCCGCGCGATCTCGTTTCCGAGAAACAGGTTCTCCGCAATCGACAGAAGCGGTACCAGGGCCAGTTCTTGGTGAATAATGATGATGCCTTTCTTCTCGGAATCGGCGATCCCGGAAAACTGCATCTTGTCGCCTTCATAGACGATATCGCCCTCGTAGGAGCCGTGCGGATAGACACCCGATACCACCTTCATCAAGGTGGATTTGCCGGCGCCGTTTTCTCCGACGAGCGCGTGGATTTCGCCGCGCGCGACCTTGAAGGTGACGTTGTCGAGAGCCTTGACGCCCGGGAAACTCTTGGAGATCCCGCGCATTTCCAAAATTGTATCCATGACGGCCACCAAGTTGCCTGCCGGCCTTGACCGGCAGGCTTCAGTTTCAACCATATCCGAAATTACTGGACCTGGTCCTTGGTGTAGTATCCGGAACCGATCAGGATCTTTTCCCAGTTGCTCTTGTCGACCGAAACCGGCTCGAGCAGGTAGGAAGGCACAACCTTGATCCCATTGTCATAGGTCTTGGTGTCGTTGATCTCCGGCTCGCCGCCCTGCAACAGGGCATCGACCATGCCGACGGTCACGCGGGCGAGTTCGCGGGTGTCCTTGAACACCGTCGAATACTGCTCGCCGGCGAGGATCGACTTGACCGAGGGGATTTCGGCGTCCTGCCCGGTCACGATCGGCATCTTGAGATCGCCGGAGCCGTAGCCAACACCCTTGAGCGACGAGAGAATGCCGATGGACAGGCCGTCATAGGGCGACAGCACGCCGTGGACCTGCTTGTCGGTGTAGAAGGCCGACAGGAGGTTGTCCATGCGCGCCTGCGCTACAGCGCCGTCCCAGCGCAGCGTGCCGACCTTTTCCATGCCCATCTGGCCGGAAACAATCACAACCTTGCCGGCGTCGATCAGCGGCTGCAGAACGCTCATCGCGCCGTTGTAGAAGAAGAAGGCGTTGTTGTCGTCCGGCGAACCGCCGAACAGTTCGACGTTGTAGGGGCCGTCGCCGAAACGGTCCTTGAGGCCGCTGACCAGCGAAGTCGCCTGCTGCACGCCGACCTTAAAATTGTCGAAGGTGGCATAATAATCCACATTGGGGCTGTCGCGGATCAGACGGTCGTAGGCGATGACCTTGATGTCCGCCGCTGCGGCGTTTTCGAGGGCATTCGACAGGGTCGTGCCATCGATCGCGGCGATCACGAGGACATTTACGCCCTTGGTGATCATGTTTTCGATCTGGGCAAGCTGGTTGGGGATGTCATCTTCTGCATATTGCAGATCGGTCGCATATCCAGCCTTCTGGAACTGCTCGACCATGGAGTTGCCGTCGGAGATCCAGCGCGCCGACGATTTCGTCGGCATCGCGATGCCGACGGTGCCCTTGTCCTGCGCCTGAGCGGGCGACAACAAAAGCCCCGCGCCCAAAGCAAGCGAAGCCGCTGCGGAAATCAGTTTCCTCATCAATACCTCCCGAGGTTCACATACGCCGCTCCCGGCCTCCTGCCGTGAGCCAAGCGCGTCCCGGACCGTTAAGATCCTGCGGCGAGCCTAGCGGCGTGGCGACATAGCAATCAAATGAATTAATTGTCCAAATATATAACTATAATGGTATGCTGTTAACATGCGTGAACTGCTCAACCGCCTTCAAATCCGCCATTTCCGCCTGATCCAGGCGATCACCGAGACCGGCCAGCTTTCAATCGCGGCCGAGCGCCTTTCGATCACTCAGCCCGCGGCTTCGCGCACCTTGCGCGAAACCGAGCTCCTGATCGGCATGCCGCTGTTTGAACGCCATCCCAAGGGGATGCTCCCGACGCCGATCGGCACGGTACTGGCGCGTCATGCGACCGGCCTTCTGCACAGTCTGGAGGAAACCGCCCGCGAAGTCCGCGCATTTGGCGCCGGGCGGACCGGCACCGCGAGGGTGGGATCGGTGACAGGCGGCGCGGTCGCGTTCGTCGTCCCCGCGATCCAGGCGCTGAAGAAAGGTATTGTCGGAGCCGATATACATGTCGATATCGCGCCGAGCGATGCACTGATGGCCGGCCTGTCAAACGGCGACTACGACTTCGTGCTGTCGCGCGTTCCGCCTGGTTTCGATGCGCGGCATTTCGAGATCCTGCGCGGCCGCATCGAAGACATCGAATTCCTGGTGCGGCCGGGCCATCCCCTCGTCGACAAGACAGGGCTCACGCTCGCAGATCTCGCGGGATACGACTGGGTGATCCAGGCGCCAGGCACACCGTTGCGGCAGGCCGTCGAGGAAGCGTTCCTGACCCGCGGCATCACGTTTCCGACCGAAATCGTGAACTCGACCTCGCTGCTGGTGACGATCGCCTATCTGTGGTCGTCGGACGCGATCGCGCCGGTCTCGCTCGAAGTGGCCGAACTGCTGGGGACATCCGATACGGGCGGACGCCTGCGCGCATTTAAGGTGCGCGAATCGATCATCGTCAGCCCCTATCACCTGATCCAAAGAAAAAACCAGGTTATCAGCCCACTCGCCCAGCGTCTGCGCGACCTCGTGCTGAAGGCCCTGTCGGAATTCAACAGGCCGGAAGGCTAGACTGAGACCGATGCGCGAAGCACGTCCCGACAGGATTCGTACGCCTCGCGCCAGTACTTCCTGAACCAGACCGAATAGGCATCGGGTTGCCGATCGATCGATGACTGCAATTCATCGATTTCCATCCACTTGCTGTCCATCACCTCCGCCGGATTGGGAGACGGCCCGCCCTCGCGCAGGCCGGCAAGGACATGGACATATTCGTTCTCGAACAGGCCGTTGGAGACCGGCGTGAAATAGCTTGTCTCGAACAAGGGGACCAGGTCGCACAGAATCCCCATCTCCTCCACAAGCCGCCGCCTCGCCGCGGTTTCCACGGCTTCATCGGGTCGCGGGTGGCTGCAGCACGTGTTCGACCACAGCCCGCCCGAATGATATTTTTCCAAAGCCCGCCGCTGCAGGAGGAAGCGCCCGCGCCCGTCGAAAATGAAGACCGAGAAGGCGCGATGCAAGGTCGCATCGCGGTGTACCTGGAGCTTCCCGGCTTCACCGATTGCGCGGCCCGTTTCGTCGACGACGACGACCCGCTCGTCGCGCCCGGTTTTGTGTGGAACCGTCAGACTCATGCTCCTGTGTCGTCGATTGGGCGCGCGCAGCGCCGCAAAGTTAACTGCAGTCATGATCGGATATCGCCCCGTTCGCAACTTGACTTTCGTCAAGGATCGAATCCCGGGCTGGAAAATGATGTGCCCCGCGAGAGGCTACGCTGGGGAGACATCAATGGTCGACAATGCTCAATCCGAACAATCGGCAGCAAGCGCTGAACGAATACCGTTCATGCAAAGGCTGCTGGACAATCCATTTCTGCTGCTTTTCCTCGGCGTCGTGACCCCGACGGTGATCTACATCCTCTGGGGTGTGATGGAAATCGCTCAGATTCCGTTGATGAAATAGGAGCGGGACATGGCAATTCATCCTCCACAATCGCGGGTATGGTGGAACGAACCCGTGGCCAGGGGCGAACTGGTTTGGATCGCCATCGCCTTCCTTTGGGGGCTCATCATGTTCTTCATGATGATCTACTGGCACTATTACGGAAAACAGAACCTGTCGTCCGAGGTCGGCCGGGTCGACATTGCCACCTTCGAACAGAAAGTCTCCGACTTCGCGGACCAGTACACGATCCGCGAGGAAGGCGACACAGGCGTTCCGGTCGTGAAGCCGCCCGTTGGCGGCGATGCCTACATGCTGGCACGGACCTTTGAATGGTGGCCGGTTCTCGAACTAGAGAAAGGCAGAACCTACAAGCTCCACATCTCATCGGTCGATCTGCAACACGGTTTTTCGCTGCAGCCGACCAACATCAACATCCAGGTTCATCCGGGCCTCGAACACGTAATCACCGTCACGCCGACCGAAACCGGTTCGTTTGGTGTCATCTGCAACGAGTATTGCGGCCTGGGACATCACCTGATGACCGGCCGGATCTATGTCGTCGAACCGGGCCAGGGAGGCTGATATGGCGAACGCAGCCGTCGAAAGCGGCGTCATCGGGACGCTTGCCACAAAATTCAGAACATGCCCGGCGACCGGGCTGAAAGTCGACCTCGCCGCGCAGCGCCTGATCAAGGCGAATGCGGTCGCTGCCGTGGTCTTCCTTGCCATCGGCGGCGTTTTCGGCCTGCTGGTGGCACTCACCCGCTGGCCGGCTGTCCATCTTCTGTCGTCCGACATGTTCTACCTCGTCCTGACCGCGCATGGTCTCGACGTCCTGCTGCTCTGGATCATCTTCTTCGAGATGGCGGTGCTCTATTTCGCGTCCGCGGTAATCCTGTCCAGCCGGATTGCAGCGCCACGATGGGGATGGGTCGCATTTGCCCTGATGGTTGTTGGCGGACTGATGACCAACGTCTCGGTCCTGCAGGGCGATTCGAGCGTGATGTTCACGTCCTACCCGCCGCTCCAGGCGCAACCACACTTCTATCTCGGACTGATCCTGTTTGCGGTCGGCGCCCTGATCGGATGTTTCATCTTTCTCGGCACGCTGGTGATCGCCAAGGAGGAAAAGACCTATGAAGGGTCCATCCCGCTGGTCACGTTCGGTGCGCTGACCGCCTGCATAATCGCGGTCTTCACGATCGCTTCGGGCGCGATCATCCTGATCCCGACATTCCTGTGGTCGGTCGGCTATATCAGCAATATCGACACGCTGACCTACAAGCTGGTCTGGTGGGCCATGGGCCACTCGTCACAACAGATCAATGTCTCGGCCCATGTCGCGATCTGGTACTTGATCGCGGCCGTCACTGTCGGCGCCAAGCCGCTCTCCGAGAAGGTCAGCCGCACGGCGTTCCTGATGTACATCCTGTTCCTTCAGCTTGCTTCCGCGCACCATCTGCTGGTGGAGCCGGGCCTGAGTTCCGAATGGAAGATCGTCAACACGTCCTACATGATGTACCTCGCCGTGATGGGCAGCATGATCCACGGGATGACCGTCCCCGGATCGATCGAGGCGGCCCAGCGCAAGAGCGGCTACACACGCGGCATTTTCGAATGGCTGCGCAAGGCGCCCTGGGGCAACCCGGCCTTCTCCGGCATGTTCCTGTCGCTGGTCATGTTCGGCTTCCTGGGCGGCATCTCCGGTGTCGTTCTCGGTACCGAGCAGCTCAACATCATGATGCACAACACGCTCTACGTGCCCGGACACTTCCACGGGACCGTGGTCGCGGGAACGACGCTTGCCTTCATGGCGGCCACATATCTCGTCGTGCCGCTCATCTTCCAGCGCGAGATCATCTGGCCGAAACTGGCCAAGTGGCAGCCCTATCTGTTCGGGATCGGCGTGGCCGGAATCTCGGTGTTCATGATGGGAGCCGGCACGCTCGGCGTCTCGCGGCGGCACTGGGACTCGTTGTTCACCGACGCAATCCTGCCCTACAACTATCCGGACGTCGCGTCGCTGATGATGGGTCTCAACGGACTGTCGGCGATCATGGCGGCCACGGGCGGCGCGCTCTTTGTCCTTATCGTTGTCGGCAGCATCCTGTTCGGCAAGAAGGTCGACGAAACCAACGCGGTCTCGGCCCTGGGACCCGTGCCCAAGAAGGTCGTGCAGGAAGCGGTCACCAAGTACGGCAGCGCCGGCACATGGCACCTGCCCGGCACCTACGTGCTGGTCTCGGTCTTCTTCGGCGCTTTCGTTCTCTATTACTTCGTGAACTGGAAGTACCTGTCCGAACTCTGGCCGATGCAGTGAGGAGGACCGCTTGATGACCGCTGTCGCTGTTCCACTCGTCAAGGACGTCCTGTCGATCTTCAAGATGCGGATCGGTGTCGCAATCATGATGAGCGCGATCGGCGGCGTGGCCATCACGCCGGGGCCAATGCCCGATGCCTGGAAGATAGTGGTGCTGGCCGGGGCGGTTTTTCTCGCCTCGGCCAGTGCCGGCGCCTTCAACCAATGGGCGGAGGCCGATCTCGACCGAACCATGAAACGCACGGCGAACCGCCCGTTCGCGTCCGGTCGGCTTCACGCCGGGTTGGCCTGGTTGACGGCGATCCTCGGACTTCTGGCGCTGGCGGTCGCAGCGGCATACTGGTCCGCAAACGGATGGGCGGCTTTCCACACGTTCGCGGGCGCGTTCGTCTATGGCATCGTCTACACGATCTGGCTGAAACGCCGAAGCTGGACGAACATCGTGGTCGGCGGACTTGCCGGGAGCTTCGCCGTTCTCGCCGGTGCGGCTGCGGTCGGGTCCGCATGGCAGCCGGAACCTCTGATCCTGGCAATTGTCCTGTTCCTGTGGACGCCGCCGCATTTCTGGAGCCTGGCGATCGCCGCCAGGGACGATTATGCCGTCGCCAAGGTTCCGATGCTGCCGGTCGTTTCGGGCCCGGCCGTCACCGCCAAGGTCATATTCGCGCACACCGCCCTCCTGGTCGGCTTGTCGATCCTGCCGGTGTTCTGGTCAATGGGCCCGGTTTACCTCGCCGGCGCCGCGATTGGGGGCGGAATCTTCATTTGGACCAGTATCCGCCTGGTCCGCGCGCCTGACCGCAAAAACGCGATCCGGAATTTCCTCGCATCACTGCTGCAATTGACGCTGTTGCTGGCCGCGGCAGTTGCCGATCGCATGATTGGTGCGCTGTGACCCGGAAACTGCTCATACCCCTGATCGTTTGCCAGACCCTGTTTTCGGCCGCAAACGCTGTCTCCGCTGAAAAGGAGGAGCAAGCGATCCGGCAGTCACAAGGTGTGATCGGCGACGTGGTTTCCGGGTTCTCGTTCACCAATGTCGACGGCACCAAAATCGACATCGAGCAGTTTCGCGGAAAGCCGCTGCTTGCCACGCTCATCTACACCAGCTGTGCCGACGTCTGCCCGGTGATCATCGAAAGTCTCGCAACGGCAACGGAGGTTGCCGAAGACACATTCGGTCCGGACAGCTTCAATATCATCACGGTTGGCTTCGACACCCGCATCGACACGCCGGACCGGATGCGCAGCTTTGCGAGGGCGCACTCGGCGGGCGGGGAGAACTGGTATTTCGTGGCATCCACCGCAGACATGGCCGACCGGTTCGCAACGGCCATCGGTTTCGACTATCAGGCTTCCGCCGGTGGTTTCGGCCACCCGGCGCAAGTGACGGTGATCGATCAGGACGGCAAGATCTTCAGCCAGGTGTACGGTTCGCTGTTCGATCCGCCGGCAATCGTCGACCCGCTTAAAAGCCTCATTTTCGGCGGCGAACGCCCGGTCTTCTCGCTTGCGGGCCTGGGCGACAGGATCAAGCTGTTTTGCACCGTCTACGATCCGCGCACCGGCCGTTACTATTTCGACTACTCCATCGTCTACTCCATCGCGGTCGGAGCGTTGTGCCTGCTCGGGATCCTCTTCTTCCTTGTGCGCGAGGCGCGCAAAACATTCAGAGCAGGCGGGGCCTGAACTCATGCCGGTTTTCACAACACCGCTGCGCGTCCTGTTCGACGCCGCCGAAAGGCTGCTTTCAAAGGTGTTTCCGCCTGACTGGAATCCGATTCTCAATCTCGGCGCCCTGGGCTTTTTCTTTTACTGGATCATCACGGCGAGCGGAGTTTACGTCTACATTTTCTTCGACACGGGCGTGACCCAGGCTTTCGCCTCCGTCGACTACATGACGCGCGACCAATGGTATGCTGCGGGTTTCATGCGCAGCTTTCACCGCTATGCCTCCGACGCTCTGGTGGTCGTGATGCTCCTGCACATGGTTCGCGAGTTCGCGCTTGGCCGGTATCGCGGCGTGCGCTGGTTCAGCTGGATGACAGGGATCCCGGTCCTGCTGTTCGTCTACATCGCCGGTATCAGCGGTTACTGGCTCGTCTGGGACAATCTGGCCCAGTATGTCGCGATCGTTTCGACCGAGTGGCTCGATCACCTGCCCTTCTTCGGCCAGGCGGTTGCCGGCAACTTCCTCTCCCCGGAATCGCTCGAAAGCCGTTTCTTCACGTTGATGATCTTCATGCACATTGCCGTGCCGCTGATCGCGCTTATCGTGCTCTGGCTCCACTTGCAGCGCGTGACAAAACCCAAGATAAACCCGCCGCGCGGGCTGGCGCTGGGAACCGGGCTTTCGTTGTTCCTTCTGTCCGCAGCATATCCGGCCGTCAGCCAGGCGCCGGCCGACCTTGCGACAGTGCCCGGCGCGGTCGGTCTCGATTGGTTCTATCTCGGCGCCTACCCGCTGCTGGAAAACCTGCCCGGCCCCGTGACATGGACGTCCGCCGTCGCGGCCCTCTTCGTCATCGGCGCAATCCCCTGGCTTCCGCCGTTGAAGAAACCGGCTGTCGCCGTTGTCGACCTTGCGAATTGCAATGGCTGCTCGCGCTGCCTGCACGACTGCCCCTACAACGCAATCACCATGCAGATGCGCAGCGACGGACGCCCGTTCGAGGGCGAGGCCGTTGTCGATCCGGACCTGTGCGTCGCTTGCGGGATCTGCGCCGGCTCCTGCCCGACCTCGACACCCTTTCGGCGGATGAGCGAGCTCATCCCCGGAATCGATTTGCCGGACCGGACGATTGCGGATATCCGCGCCGACGTGCATACGGAAGCCGAGCGGCTTACTGGCGACGGCCGAGTCATGATGTTCAGTTGCCAAAACGGCGCGGTCGCCGACAATCTGCGTTCATCGAACATTGGCGTGGTCTCCCTCACCTGCACCGGCCAGTTGCCGCCCTCCTTTATCGACTACGTGATCAGCCGCCGGCTCGCCGATGGCGTGATCATCACCGGCTGCGCCGAAAACGCCTGCTACAATCGCAACGGCACGAAATGGACGACGGCCAGGATCGCAGGCGAAAGAGATCCCCGGCTGCGCGCGAGCGTGCCCCGGGAGCGGCTCAAGGTCGTCTGGGCCGGCCGTCTCGGCGCGAACCTGCTGCGCCTGAAAATCACCACCTTCCGCGCCATGCTCAGCGCATTAGGGCCCTATCGTACGCGCCATCACGTCAAGACCAGCGTGAAAGATGCGGAGACGGCCGATGAATAGCCTGTTCCGATATTCCGGCCAGATGCTGTTCTTTGCACTGGCCGCCGCTCTCACCGGCTATTTCACGACCCGCCCGGTCTATCACCAGGTGCCGCAGGGAGAAGCCCAGATCAAGCTGCTGATCGCCCATGGCGGCGTTCGTATCGAAGACTGCCGCAGGCTGACCACCAAGGAACTGTCCAAACTGCCTTCCACGGAACGGCGGCCGATAAACTGCTCGCGCGAACGCTCGCCAGTAACCGTCCAGATCGCGATCGACGGTAAGCCGATCTACCAGGCGGAACTGCCCCCGAGTGGCCTTTCAAAGGATGGCCCGTCGAAGGCGTACGAGAAATTCCTGGTTCCGGCGGGCCGGCACGTCATCGAGGCGCGGCTGCGGGACGACGTCCACTCGCAAGGCTTCGACTATGAAGACAGGACAGAAGCGGATCTCAAGCCATGGCAGAATCTCGCGATCGAGTTCGATGCCGAAAAGGGCGGGTTTCTATTCAGATAGGACGGAACAATGGCTCTGATTGAATGGCGCAAGGAATTCGAGACGGGCATCGCCGATGTCGATCACGAACATCGCGAACTGATCGACCTCATCAATGCGCTTCACGTCCAGATCGAAGCGAACGCCAGCAAGACGCAGATACAGGAATTTCTGGGTGAGGTTTTCGCCAGGATATCGGCCCATTTCGCGCTCGAAGAAACCATCATGCGCAAATACGGCTACGACGAGTATGCGGGGCACAAGACCGAGCATGAGGAATTGCTCGACCAGTTGCGCGATATCATGGACGAAACCGAGGCCGACTATTCGGGTGCACTGTCCGGCGTTGTCCGCGACTGGTTCGTCAACCACTTCAAGTCCAAGGATGCCCGGCTGCACTCGAAACTCGGCGTGTAACGGTCCCTGTGCCTTGCCAATCGGCATCCCGGTTGGCAAACCGGTCTCATGCAATTCCCAGATCCACTTATTCCGGCGCGCCTGATCCGCCGCTACAAGCGGTTCCTTGCCGACGTCACGCTCGACAACGGGCAAGGCATCACGGTCGCGGTGCCCAATACCGGCTCGATGCTGGGCCTGACCAATCCCGGCTCGCGCGTCTGGTTGTCGAGGTCCTTCAACCTGAAACGCAAATACGCCCACACGCTGGAAATCGTCGAAGCCGACGGCACAATGGTCGGCGTCAATACCGGGCTGCCCAACAAGCTCGCCGAAGAGGCAATCGCGGCGAGCCTGGTCGCTGATCTGGCAACCTATCCGATCGTCAGGCGCGAACAGCGCTATGGCGAGCGCTCGCGCATCGATCTGCTGTTGACGCATCCCGAACGCGGTCTTGCCTATGTCGAGGTGAAGAACGTGCATTTCATGCGCGAGGCAGGCCTCGCCGAATTCCCCGACACGGTCACGAAACGCGGGGCCCGCCATCTCGACGAACTGTCTGCGATGCGCGCCGCCGGGCATCGCGCGGTCATGATCTATCTGGTGCAGCGTGGCGACTGTCATCGCTTCAGCCTGTCTGACGATCTTGATCCGGCCTATGCGACCGCGTTCGCGCGCGCGACTGCGGCCGGTGTCGAAGCCTATTCCCTCGCCTGTTCCGTCTGCGAGACACGGATCATCGCTGACCGGGAGATCCCGATCCTCTCTCACCGATCCGTTGAGGCTTGAACGCCGGCACTATTGGTGCCATTTGACACAGGATGTTATGAAGCGGGAAAGATCCGGGAACGGAACCTCTCCCCTCAATCAAGAAGCGCGCAATGGTCACCTATGTCGATGCCGCCACGGCACCCCTGAAGAACAACGGCCAGATCCGTCTTTACGGGCCGAACGACTTCGAAGGCATGCGCAAGGCATGCAACCTCACGGCGCGTTGCCTCGACGAGCTCGCGGCCATCGTGAAGCCTGGCGTGACCACCGAAACCATCGACCGGTTCGTGTTCGAATTCGGCTCCGACCACGGCGCCATGCCGGCGACGCTCAACTATCGCGGCTACCCCAAGTCGAGCTGCACATCGATCAATCACGTGGTGTGCCACGGCATTCCCAACGAAAAGCCGCTGCGCGAAGGCGATATTATCAACATCGACGTCACCTACATCCTTGATGGTTGGCACGGCGATTCAAGCCGCATGTACCCGGTCGGCCAGATCAAGCGCGCGGCCGAGCGATTGATGGAGGTCACCTACGAGTGCCTGATGCGCGGAATAGCTGCCGTGCGCCCCGGCGCGCGAACCGGCGCAATCGGCGCGGCGATCCAGTCCTATGCCGAGTCCGAGCGCTGTTCGGTCGTCCGCGATTTCTGCGGCCATGGCGTGGGCCGCCTTTTCCATGACGCGCCCAACATCCTGCACTACGGCTCGCCGAATGAAGGCGTCGAATTGCGCGAAGGCATGATCTTCACCATCGAGCCGATGATCAATCTGGGTCGACCGCATGTAAAGGTGCTGTCCGACGGCTGGACCGCGGTCACCCGCGACCGGTCGCTTTCGGCCCAGTACGAACATTCGATCGGTGTTACCGCGGACGGCTGCGAGGTGTTCACGCTCTCGCCGGCAGGCCTCGACCGCCCGGGCCTGCCCGCTTCCTGATCGGGGATTCACGCGGAATTCAACCGATATTGCGGGCAATGGCCATGCCAGCGAAAAGCGCCGCGATGGCGAGCAGGACACTGGCCGCCACGTAGAAGAAGGCCGTCAGCAACGCGCCGCGCTCGTAGAGCACTGCCGTATCGAGCGAGAACGCCGAAAACGTGGTGAAACCGCCCAGCATGCCCGTCGCCACGAAAATGCGCAGTTCTGGCGGCGTGCCCGAGCGCCGCGCCAGCAATTCGATGAACAGCCCCATGATGAACGACCCGACGATATTCACGGTAAAGGTGCCCCAGGGAAACCCGGGACCAAATAACCTGAGCATCATGAGGCTGGTGAAATGACGCAGGCCGGCGCCGATTCCTCCGCCAAGGGCGACGAGCAGAAGATGATTCATGGGATCGGTGATAACCGAACCGGCGTTCAAGGTGAAGCCGCGACTTTCGACCAGTGAAAGAAGTGGGCCCTTAGTTTATTTCGCCGTTTTTTGCACCGGCCATGAATTTTCCGACAAAATCCGCCAACGCGTCCCAGTCGGTATATTCATGATCCTGCGCCGTGTCGGTATCGCCGCCTTCCTTGCCCGCGATGTAGCGCATAAGCAGTCGCTTGAAATAGTCGTATTTCGTGTAGCGTAATGCGCCGGCGGCATAATGAATCGCACTCGGCTTCCATCCCGTTCGCGCCAGCCCGTCTTCGGTAAGTCCCGCCAGATCGCGTTTCTCGGCTTCGAACACCGAGGCCGCGGACAGCGATACAGACACAAAGGCCCCGGGAAGGACATTGAGCCTTTTGGCGTTTTCGGTTAGCCAATGCATCAAAGGCGACGGATAGGAACCGGCGTGCACAGGCGCGGCGGCAATTATTGCCTCGGCCAGATCGAGATCCACATCCTCGATATCGGCGGCGTCGAAGACCGTAACGTCATGGCCGAGGGACTGCACCGTCCCCGCCATGTTGCGGGCTATCTTGCGCGTCTGACCTTCGACAGAAGCAAAAACAATCACGACATACATGGCACCAGCCTTTCAGCAGGCCTGCGTATCGCAGGCCGCGAATGTGTATTTGGTTTCGGGCTCGATGCGCGATGCATCAAACCGGCGGCCGTCGGCGCATTGCAACCGCACGTCGTAGGTTCGCCGGTCTGCCAATGTGCCCTCGCGCGACAGAAGGAAGAGCGTCACTTCGCAACCAAGCTTGTCAGCGGCTTGATCGGCCACTTCGTCAAGCCATGCCGGATTGTTCATTTGGGCAGCCGCCCCGACCGCCAGCAGCAAGACCAGAGACACTGTGCAAAGGACACGTCGCCGCATCGCGAAAACCTCCCTTTCGCATCGAAAAATGCCAGACTTCAAATCGAACCGCGTTGACGGACGTCAACCGAAGCGGCCCGCCGCTCGCGGCGGCCTTACGGCATCAGGACTTTCTGGCACGCTCTTTTCGAAGCTTTGCCCAATAGTCGAGCCGTTTTCGGATCTCGCGCTCGAAGCCGCGTTCGGGCGGGTCGTAGAATGCCTGCCGGCCCATCTCGTCGGGAAAATAGTCCTGCCCTGAAAAAGCGTCCGGCGCATCGTGGTCATAGTCATATCCCGCCCCGTAGCCTTCTTCCTTCATCAGCTTCGTCGGCGCATTGAGGATATGCCGTGGCGGGAGCAGCGATCCGTTCTCTTTAGCGGCGCGCGTCGCGCTCTTGAACGCCGTGTAAACCGCATTGGACTTCGGCGCGGTCGCCAAGTAGACGCAAGCCTGCGCCAGCGCCAACTCGCCTTCGGGAGATCCCAGATAGTCGTAGGCGTCCTTGGCCGCGTTGGCGACCGCCAGGGCCTGGGGGTCGGCCAGTCCGATATCCTCGACCGCCATGCGCACCAGCCGGCGCCCGAGGTAGAGCGGCGCCTCGCCGGCATCGAGCATTCGCGCGAGATAATAGAGCGCGGCATCGGGATCGGAGCCGCGCACTGATTTATGCAGGGCCGAGATCAGGTTGTAGTGGCCGTCCTGGCTCTTGTCGTAGACCGGGGCGCGCCGCTGGACCACGCGCTGCAATCCTTCCGCATCGAAGATCTCGCCCTCTTGCGCGGCCCGCCAGACTTCCTCAGCCAGCGTCAAAGCAGCCCGGCCATCGCCATCGGCCATGCGAACGAGAGACGCCCGCGCCGTTTCATCGAGCGGCAATGGCTTGCCCTCGACGGCTTCCGCGCGCTCGAGAAGCTTCGCGATGCTCGCGCCATCCAGCGAATGAAAGCTCAACACCCGCGCGCGCGACAACAACGCCGCGTTGAGCTCAAAGGACGGATTTTCCGTGGTCGCGCCAACCAGGATTACCGTCCCGTCCTCCATCACGGGCAGGAAGCTGTCCTGCTGGGCGCGGTTGAAGCGGTGAATCTCGTCGACGAACAACAGCGTCTGACGGCCATTGGACCGCCTCAGCCGCGCTGCATCGAATACCTTCTTGAGGTCCGCAACGCCCGAGAAGATCGCCGATATTTGCTCGAAGGCAAGCTCCGTCTCGCCCGCAAGCAACCGCGCGATCGTTGTCTTCCCGGTACCAGGCGGCCCCCAGAAGATCATCGACCCCAGCGAACCGGACCGAATCAGGCGCGTTAACGCCCCATCCGTCCCGGTCAGGTGGTTCTGCCCGACGACTTCTCCAAGCGTTGCCGGACGGAGCCGGTCGGCGAGCGGCCGTCCGCGCTGCGGCGGCTCGTCCTCAGGGGATTTGGCGAAGAGATCACTCACCCTGGTTCGCCTCAATAGCGCAGCACTTGCCGCAATATCTGCCCGTCGCGTTCTATGGCGAAACGCCACCAACGGGTCTGTTCCTCGGCCGCGTTTTTGAGTTGGCCTGGGTCCCTGATCACCGCGCCGTTCAGTTCGCGCACGATATCCCGGGGTTGCAGGCCGAAACGGGCGGCCGGCGAACCGCGCGCGACATCGGTGATCACGACACCTGTTATCTCCGAAGGCAACCGAAGGCGCTGGGCCAGACGCGGAGACAACTGGGCGACCTTAGTGCCGGCAAACGGTCCCCTGCCCTCTATTTCCAGTTCCGTGCCCGATGCGCCTTCCGGCGCGCGTTCCAACACGGCAGTGAGCTTGGTGGTCTTTCCTTTCCGCAGCACCGAGAATTCGGCACTTGACCCGATCGACTGGGTGGCAAGGCGATAGCCCAGTGCGTCCGGATTTTCGATTTCGCGACCGTTCATGGCCAGAATGACATCGCCTGGCTTGAGACCGGATTTGTCCGCGGGACTATCCCTGGTCACATTGGCGACCAGCGCACCCGACGGGCGCCGCATGCCCAGCGCTTCGGCAACCTGGGCGTCGACAATATCGAATTGGGCCCCAAGCCAGGGTCGCTCGAAGAACTCGCCGCCGCGTTTGGCGGCCTCGACCACGGCTTTCACGAGGTTGGAGGGAATGGCAAAACCGATCCCGTTCGAGCCGCCGGAGCGCGTGAAGATCGCCGAATTGATGCCGACGAGGTGTCCCTGCATATCGACAAGCGCGCCTCCCGAGTTTCCCGGATTGATAGCGGCATCGGTCTGGATAAAAAAGCCGAAATCGGAAACGCCAATATGGGTCCGCGCCAGCGCCGAGACGATTCCATTGGTCGTGGTCTGACCCACGCCGAAAGGATTGCCGATGGCGAGCACCAGGTCTCCCACTTCCAACGCATCGGAATCGCCGAATTTGAGCGACGGCAACGGCTTGTCAGCCTTGATCTTGAGCACGGCCAAATCGACCGTCTCATCCTTGAGCACGATCTTGCACTCGAACTCCTGGCCGTCGGACAGGGCCACCTTCACTTCGTCGGCATCGCGGATGACGTGGTAGTTCGTGACAATAAATCCGCTGCCGTCGACGATGACGCCGGAACCGAGCGAGGACTGGACGCGCGGCTGCCCCTGCGGGCCGCCCCCGAAAAACTGCTGGAAGAATGGATCGCTGAAGAAGGGCGACGCCTCCGGACGCATCTTTTGCGATGCGTAGACGTTGACCACCGCGGGCGCGACCTCGCGAACCAGCGGCGCAAACGAGAGCTGCATTTCGGCGCGCCCCAGCGGGATGCGGCGTGTCGGCTCGGTGGCATCCGCCTTGCCGGGTGCCTGATCGGCCGCCGGAGCGTTATCTTCCCCGCCGCGCAGCAACTCGCCCAACAGGCTTTTCAATTCGCCGCCGAGATTGTTCCTATCCTGGGCCATCGTCGGTACGGTCGCCAGTCCAAGGCAAATCAGAAACATCACGAAAAACAACCGGCGCATTGCCACCTCTCGTCTTGACGTCATCGGATCATGATTCGAAACTTATCGACAGTTGACAAACAGTGCGACAATTTGAGGACCTGCGACAGGGGGAATGCGGCAACACAGGACATTGGCATACGCATCGGCTCTTATCCTGATTTCCATACCGGCAGTGCCGAGTTGTGACACCGCGTACGGGGCCTCAAAGTCAGCGCTGTCGCTCGCCAACGAACAAGCGCAAGAAGGAATACAATCCGTGTGGCGGTAAGTTCACGGCCACGGGGATGATCGAGCGCAATCTTGATGGTGACGGCGCGAAAGACCTTATCCTCGATCATTCCGAACTTCGTTGCAACGACGGGATCCGGTATGGCTTTTGCGGGGCCGCCATGTGCAGCGTCCTTGTCTACATGCGGCGCGGGTCGCTGCTGAAACCCGTCGTCGAGACACTCTTCAGTGGGTGCGATTGTCGGTTTCGTTACGCACCCCGGTCTCACATTGGTCGGTCATAACTTTCAAAAAGTAGCCGTGCATTGGACCGGCAGCGGTTTTGAATGACCGCATTAAAAAAGCCGCCCCGAAGAGCGGCTTTTTCGATTCAGTAGACTGGCGGATTACACCGCTTCGGCCTCGCTCGGCTCCGCGGCGGCTTCAGCCTCGACGCGAGCACGGTCGGCGGCACCCTTGGCGTCAACATCACGGTCGACGAGCTCAATCACGGCCATCGGCGCATTGTCGCCATGGCGGAAGCCGGCCTTCAGGACACGGGTATAACCGCCATTGCGTTCGGCGTAACGCGGGCCGAGCACGTCGAACAGCTTCTTGACCTGCGCGACATCCTTGATGCGTGCAATCGCCTGACGGCGCGCATGCAGATCGCCGCGCTTGCCGAGCGTTATCAGCTTGTCGGCGATGGAACGCAATTCCTTTGCCTTGGGCAGGGTCGTCACGATCTGCTCGTGCTCGATCAGGCTGGCCGCCATGTTGGCGAACATCGCCTTGCGGTGGCTGGCAGTGCGGTTCAGCTTACGATGTGCCTTGCCGTGTCTCATGTGCCTTCTCCTTTTGGACTATCCGCGCGCTAGGCCTTGAGGGCGCGGCATGTTGCTTGTTTCGATCAGATGTGCGCGGGCCATAGCCCGCGCACATGTGTCAGTACTGGTCTTCGTAACGCTTGGCGAGGTCTTCAATATTCTCCGGCGGCCAATCCGGCACTTCCATGCCGAGATGCAGCCCCATAGAGGCGAGGACTTCCTTGATTTCGTTGAGCGACTTGCGACCGAAATTCGGCGTACGCAGCATTTCCGCTTCGGTCTTCTGGATCAGGTCGCCAATGTAGACGATGTTGTCGTTCTTCAGGCAGTTGGCCGAACGAACCGAAAGTTCCAGTTCGTCCACCTTCTTCAGCAGCGCCGGGTTGAAGGCGAGCTCGGTCACCTGCTCCTGGGCAACTTCCTTGGAAGGCTCGTCGAAGTTGACAAAAATCGAAAGCTGGTCCTGCAGGATCCGCGCCGCATAGGCCACGGCGTCCTCGCCGCTGATCGAACCGTCGGTTTCGAGCGTCACGGTCAGCTTGTCGTAATCGAGAACCTGGCCCTCGCGGGTGTTCTCAACCTTGTAAGAGCATTTGCGTACCGGTGAATAGAGACTATCGACCGGGATCAGGCCGATCGGCGCGTCTTCGGCGCGGTTGCGGTCGGCCGGCACGTATCCCTTGCCGGTGTTGACCGTGAACTCCATACGGATCTCGGCGCCCTGATCGAGCGTGCAAAGCACGTGATCGGGATTGAGGATTTCCACGTCGCCGACGGTCTGGATGTCGCCTGCGGTGACCGCGCCGGGGCCCTGCTTGCGCACAACCATGCGCTTTGGCCCCTCGCCTTCCATCTTGATGGCGATTTCCTTGATGTTGAGCACGATATCGGTGACGTCCTCGCGCACGCCGGCGATCGAGGAGAATTCGTGCAACACGCCATCAATCTGCACCGCAGTCACGGCAGCGCCGCGCAGCGACGACAGCAATACGCGGCGCAGCGCGTTGCCGAGCGTCAGACCAAAGCCGCGCTCAAGCGGTTCGGCAACCAGCGAGGTTGTGGTACCCTTTTTCGACGAGAACTCGATCTTGTTGGGCTTGATCAGTTCCTGCCAGTTTTTCTGAATCATGTGATCCTGTCCTTCCGGTTCCCCGCCACCATCCAATCGTGACGGGTGAAATGGAAACCGCAGAGGAGCACGGCGTGCTCATGCAGTGATTGATGCGATGTCAGACGCGGCGCTTCTTGCGCGGGCGGCAGCCATTGTGCGGGATGGGCGTGACGTCACGGATCGACGTGATCGTGAAGCCAGCGGCCTGCAGCGCGCGAAGCGCCGACTCACGGCCCGAACCGGGTCCGCAAACCTCGACCTCGAGCGTCCGCATGCCATGTTCCTGCGCCTTCTTGGCACAGTCTTCCGCCGCCACCTGGGCTGCGAACGGGGTCGACTTGCGCGATCCCTTGAAACCCTGCGCACCGGCCGAGGACCAGGCAATCGCGTTGCCCTGGGCGTCGGTGATGGTGATCATGGTGTTGTTGAATGTCGAATTGACGTGGGCAACGCCCGAAGAAATGTTTTTGCGTTCGCGGCGGCGAACACGTGTGGCTTCCTTGGCCATGGTCTTCCTTTCTTGCGATATCCGCACCGCCGTAGTTCCAGCGGCTCCACCTGAAGAACGAGCAGTGAAACGGGAAAGGCGAACAGAATGTCCGTTCGCCAATCGCCGTTTCGCTATTCGTTCAATTACTTCTTCTTGCCCGCGATGGCCTTGGCCGGGCCCTTGCGGGTACGTGCATTGGTATGCGTGCGCTGGCCGCGAACCGGCAGGCCGCGACGGTGGCGCAGGCCACGATAACAACCGAGGTCCATCAGGCGTTTGATGTTGAGCTGAACCTCGCGGCGCAGATCACCTTCAACCTGGTAATCGCGGTCGATCGTCTCGCGAATGTGAAGCACCTCGGCGTCCGTCAGTTCGTGGACGCGGCGTTCGGCCGGGATGTTGCACTTCTCGACGATTTCCCTGGCAAACTTCGGTCCGATGCCATGGATGTACTGCAGCGAAATGACGACGCGCTTGTTGGTCGGTATGTTTACGCCGGCTATACGAGCCATTTTCATTCTCCATTTGGGCAGGGCAACAAGGCCCAGCGCTTGCGTTTTACCCGCGTCCGGTGGAGGCCGGCCCTTGCGGGTGATTTCTGAATGCGCAAACCGCCCCTGAAGGGCGGTCATAGCAAAAGTCTTTTGTGAGACGCGCCGCTATTACACGGGACAAGAGCCTAGTCAAGCCCGATATCGACGCATCCCGTCATTACAATTCGGCCAGAACAGTCTCGATCTCGCCGGTCACAGCGTCGATGGTCGCCATCCCGTCCACGCCCTTCAGCAATCCCTTGGCATAATAGTAGCCAACCAGCGCCGCCGTCTTCTTGTAGTACTCGCGCAGCCGTTCCTCGAACACCACGGGATCGTCGTCCTTGCGCGGTTCGTTGCCGGCGGCAATCGCTTCGTCGCGGCGCTTGGTGATGCGTCCAACCAGCGCCTTGTCATCGACAACAAGTTCGATCACCGCGTCGAGGCCATGGCCCTTCGCCTTGAGCATGGCGTCCACGGCATCGGCTTGCGCCAAGGTCCGCGGATATCCGTCAAGAATGAAGCCATTGGCACAGTCCGGCTGGTCGATCCGTTCTGATACGATCGCATTGACAATGGCATCGGAGACGAGTTCGCCCGCGTCCATCACGGCCTTAGCCTTGAGACCGATCTCGGTCTTGGCAGTTACGGCAGCACGCAGCATGTCCCCGGTGGACAGCTGCGGAATACCGTGTTTCTCAACCAGACGCTGGGCCTGCGTTCCCTTGCCCGCTCCCGGCGGACCAAGCAGTATCAGTCTCATCGTCCTCTCTTCCCTCCCCGTAATTTCGACTTCTTGATCAGCCCCTCATACTGGTGCGCGATCAAGTGACCCTGAATCTGCGCAACAGTGTCGAGCGTGACGCTGACGACGATGAGCAGTGACGTGCCACCCAGATAGAACGGAACGCCGGTCGCCGATATTAGGAATTCGGGTAAGAGACAGACGAGAACCAGGTAGATCGCGCCGACGAGCGTGATTCGTGTCAGCACGTAGTCGATATACTCAGCGGTGCGCTCTCCCGGACGATAGCCGGGAATGAAGCCGGAATGCTTCTTCAGCTGATCCGCCGTATCCTTCGGATTGAACACGATTGCGGTATAGAAAAACGCAAAGAACATGATCATCGCGGCGTAGAGCGCCATGTAGAGCGGCTGCCCGTGGCCGAGCGACGCCAGGACTACCGCGGCCCACGACGGCAGATTCTGTGTATTGGCAAAGCCCGCAACCGTAGCCGGCAGCAGAAGCAGCGACGACGCGAAGATCGGCGGAATGACACCGGCCGTATTGAGCTTGAGCGGCAGGTGCGACGTGTCGCCCTGGAACATGCGGTTGCCGACTTGGCGCTTCGGATACTGAATCAACAGGCGCCGCTGGGCCCGCTCGAAGAACACGATGACGGCGATGACGATGATCGCCAGCACGATGATTGCCAGGATAATCCCGGTCGAAAGCGCCCCGGTGCGTCCCAGTTCCAGCGTGCCGGAAATGGCCGACGGCAGGCCCGCGACGATGCCGGAGAAGATGATCAGCGAAATGCCGTTGCCGATACCGCGCGACGTGATCTGCTCGCCCAGCCACATCAGGAACATAGTGCCCCCGACAAGTGTGATCGTAGCCGATATCCTGAAGAACCAGCCCGGGTCTACAACGATGCCATTACCGCTCTCGAGACCCACGGAGATGCCATAGGCCTGCACCGTCGCCAGCAGCACGGTGCCATAGCGGGTGTATTGGTTGATGACCTTGCGGCCCTGCTCGCCTTCCTTCTTCAACTGCTCGAGCGACGGGATCACCGACGTCATGAGCTGAATGATAATCGAAGCGGAAATATACGGCATGATGCCGAGCGCGAAGATCGCCATGCGCTGGACCGCGCCGCCGGCAAACATATTGAAAATGCCAAGTACACCACCCGACTGCTGCTCAAAAGCCTGCGCAAACGCATCCGGATTGATGCCCGGGATCGGAATATAGGTACCAAGACGGTAGACCAACAGCGCGCCCAGCGTGAACCAGATACGCTTTTTCAGGTCCTCGGCCTTGGCGAAGGCGGAGAAATTGAGATTTGAGGCAAGTTGTTCTGCAGCTGACGCCATGAAGAACTCTCCGCTGGTGGATGGCGCGGATCGGCTGACCGCGTGTTAGCGAAGCCGGGCCACCGAATCGGGCAAGAAATTCGATCGGCCCTGAAAGCCGAAGCCCCGAAATAGGCCTGCCCCGCCCAAGATGCAAGCGGCGGCCGAAGCCGCCGCCGATCAAATGCGCTTATTCGGCGCTTTCCGATACGGCGACGGTAATCTTACCACCCGCCTTCTCGACTTTCTCGATGGCCATCTTGGAGGCGCCGGCAACATCGAGCGTCAGCTTTGCCTTGAGGTCGCCGTCGCTGAGCAGGCGCACGCCGTCCTTGGCGCGGCGGATTACACCGGCCGCAACCAAGGCTTCCGCATTGACGGTCGCCTTGGGATCCAGCTTGCCCGCGTCGACAGCCGCCTGCAGGCGGCCCACCGAAACGATGTTGAAATTCTTGGCGAAAATGTTTTTGAAGCCACGCTTGGGCAGACGACGATAGATCGGCATCTGGCCGCCTTCGAAGCCGTTGATGGCCACGCCGGAGCGCGAGCTCTGACCCTTCACGCCGCGTCCGCCGGTCTTGCCCGAACCCGAGCCGATACCGCGGCCCACGCGTTTGCGCGAATGGGTCGCGCCTTCCTTGTCACGCAGATCGTTGAGTTTCATGTTCAGTCTCCCTGCGCTTGTTTCAAGCCTCGTCAACGATGCGCACGAGGTGCTGCACCTTGGCGATCATGCCGCGAACCGAAGGTGTGTCCTCCAGTGTGCGGCGTCTATGCATTTTGTTCAGTCCCAGACCCACCAGCGTGGCCCGCTGGTCGGAAGGACGGCGAATCGGGCTTCCGATCTGCTCGACGGTGAGCGTCTTGCCCTTGTTCTTGTCAGCCATTGTTCTCGTTCCTGTCACAGGGCACAGCACCTTGCGGCGCCGGCAATATGGTGGATCGCCTTATTCCTCGGCGGTCGCGTTTTCGTGGCGACGGCTCTGAAGCGTGGCATATTTGATGCCGCGCTGGGCCGCTACATCCTTCGGATGGAGCTGGTGCTTCAGGGCATCGAATGTCGCGCGAACCATGTTGTACGGATTCGAAGTGCCGAGCGACTTGGCGACCACGTCCTGGACGCCGAGCGTCTCGAAGACAGCACGCATCGGACCACCTGCGATGATCCCGGTACCAGGCTTGGCAGCGCGCAGAAGCACCTTACCCGCGCCATGGCGACCGTGCACATCGTGGTGCAGCGTGCGTCCCGAACGCAGCGGAACGAAAATCATGTCGCGCTTCGCTGATTCAGTTGCTTTGCGGATTGCTTCCGGCACTTCGCGAGCCTTGCCATGACCGAAGCCAACCCGGCCCTTCTGGTCGCCGACCACGACGAGCGCGGCGAAACCGAAGCGGCGGCCACCTTTGACAACCTTGGCGACGCGGTTGATGTGAACGAGCTTGTCGACGAATTCGCTGTCGCGCTCATCGCGATCGCGGCGATCGTCCCTGCGGTTCTGTGCCATATCCTAATTCCTTTTTCTTTTCCGGTAGCACGGGGTTTATGGAATGCCGAAGGCCGTTCCCTTATTTCAAGGGATCGGCCTTGACGATTTTGCAGTAATCAGAAGGTCAGTCCACCTTCACGGGCGGCATCGGCCAAGGCCTTGATGCGACCGTGGAAGATGTAGGGCCCGCGGTCGAATACGACGCTGGTGATCCCGGCCTTCTTGGCGCGTTCTGCCACGAGTTTGCCGATCTCGGCTGCCGCGGCAGTGTCCGCACCTGTCTTCAACTTGCCCTTGACGTCCTTTTCGAGCGTCGAGGCGGCAGCCACGGTATGTCCGTTCGCATCGTCGATGATCTGGGCATAGATGTTCTTCGACGAACGATAGACCGAAAGCCGCGGCCGATCGCCAGCAACCTTGCGGAGCTTGCGACGGATACGCGCCGAACGGCGCTGAGTGTTGTCCTTGGAGGCCATGACGGTCGATCCTTACTTCTTCTTGCCTTCCTTGCGCACAATGCGCTCGCCGGCATATTTGACGCCCTTGCCCTTGTAGGGTTCGGGACCGCGGTATTTGCGGATTTCCGCGGCAACCTGGCCGACGGCTTGCTTGTCAATGCCGGTCACAACGATTTCGGTCGGCTTCGGCACGGCGATCGTCACCGTGTCCGGCGTCTGATAGATCACTTCATGCGAGAAGCCGAGCGAAAGCTGTAGGTTCTTGCCCTGCATCGCCGCACGATAGCCAACACCGTTGATTTCCAGCTTCTTCTCGAAGCCGTCCTTCACGCCGTCCACGATGTTCTGGATCATCGTCCGCGACATACCCCACTTGGAGCGGGCGTCCTTCGACTCGTCGACCGGTGCAACCGAAATCGCACCATCTTCAAGCCTCACCAGAACCTCGTCGTTCACGACGAACTTCAGCTCGCCCTTCGGTCCTTTGGTCGTCACGGTCTGTCCATCGACAGTCGCAGTTACGCCCTGCGGAACCTCAATGGGCCTTTTGCCAATACGAGACATGGTCGTGTCCTCGCCTTTTCTTGTCTTGTCCCCGCCGCCCTAGAAAATCTGGCAGAGGAGCTCTCCGCCGACATTCTGTTCGCGGGCCTCATGATCGGCCATCACGCCCTTCGGCGTCGACAGGATGGAAATACCAAGGCCGTTGCCAACCTGCGGGATGGACTTGACCGACACGTAGACACGGCGGCCGGGCTTGGAAACGCGGGCGATCTCGCGGATCACGGGCGCGCCCTCGTAATACTTCAGCTCGATCTCGATTTCCGACTTGCCGTTGCCAAAGTCGGTCTGCGAGTAATCGCGGATGTAGCCTTCCGACTTCAAGACGTCGAGCACACGCGCGCGCAACTTGGACGCCGGGGTCGAAACCTTGGACTTCTTGCGGCCGATCGCATTGCGGATGCGGGTCAGCATATCGCCGAGAGGATCGCTCATGGACATGTCAAAATCCTCCTTACCAGCTCGACTTGACCAGGCCAGGGATCAGACCCTGGGAACCCAGTTCGCGCAGCGCGATACGTGACATTTTGAGTTTGCGGTAGTAACCGCGCGGACGGCCGGACACTTCGCAACGATTGCGGAGACGGGTCTTGGACGAATTGCGCGGCAGCTCGTTGAGCTTCAACTGCGCACGAAAACGCTCGTCCATCGCCAGCGAGCGGTCATTGATGATCGCCTTGAGCGCAGCGCGCTTGGCCGCATAGCGATCGACAAGTTTCTCGCGCCGCTTGTTCTTTTCGGTAGCGCTGACTTTTGCCATTTCAATATCCTTTTGATCGCTTGCCGTTACTGACGGAACGGGAAGTTGAACGCCTTGAGCAGCGCCCGGGCTTCGTCATCCGTGCTGGCAGTCGTACAAACGATGATGTCCATGCCCCAGATCTGATCAACCTTGTCGTAGTTGATCTCCGGAAACACGATGTGCTCCTTGATGCCCATGGCAAAATTGCCCCGGCCGTCAAAGCTTTTCGGGTTCAGGCCGCGGAAGTCGCGGACGCGCGGCAGCGCGATCGTGACCAGACGGTCCATGAATTCGTACATGCGGTCCTTGCGAAGCGTGACCTTGGCGCCAATCGGCATGCCTTCGCGCACCTTGAAGCCGGCGATCGAATTGCGGGCATGCGTCACGACAGCCTTCTGGCCGGCGATCATTGCGAGATCCTCGGCCGCAACGGACGGCTTCTTGGAGTCGGCAGTGGATTCGCCAACGCCCATATTCAGCACGATCTTGTCGAGGCGCGGTACCTGCATTTCGTTGGCGTACTGGAACTGCTCGCGCATAGCAGCGCGAATCGTTTCCTTGTACAAGGTCTTCAGACGCGGTTCGTAAGCGGTATCAGCCATCGATCATCTCTCCCGAGCGCTTGGCAACCCGGATCTTGCGGCCATCCTTGGCGACCGAAAAACCGACGCGGGTCGGCTTGCCATCCTTGGGATCGGCCACAGCCAGGTTAGAAAGGTGGATCGCCGCTTCCTTGGAGATGATCCCGCCTTCTTGAGTCTGCGATTGACGCTGATGGCGGCGAACCATGTTCACGCCGCGCACGAGCGCCTTGTTGTCCTTGGGCATGACCTTGAGCACTTCGCCGGAGCGGCCCTTGTCCTTGCCCGTCAGCACGACGACCTTGTCGCCTTTGCGGATCTTCTGCATTACCGTCTCTCCTCAGAGTACTTCAGGAGCGAGCGAGATGATCTTCATGTGGGCCTTGGCGCGCAGTTCGCGCGGCACAGGTCCGAAGATACGGGTACCGATCGGCTCTTTCTTGTTGTCGACGAGAACGGCCGCGTTCTTGTCGAAACGGATCACGCTGCCATCGGGGCGGCGGATGTCCTTGGCGGTACGGACGACCACCGCCTTCATCACATCACCCTTTTTCACACGGCCCCGCGGGATCGCTTCCTTAACCGACACGACAATAATGTCGCCGACGGAAGCATATTTGCGCTTCGAGCCGCCCAGCACCTTGATGCACATGACACGACGGGCGCCGGAATTGTCGGCTACGTCGAGGTTTGTTTGCATCTGAATCATGACTGACCGCCTTTTTTGTCATTGGAGCGCCGTAATGCGCTCCGGCTTGTCCATGTTTAAATCGTTCAGGCCTGCTCGCCGCTAACGACGACCCAGCGCTTGTCCTTCGAAATCGGAGCGGACTCCTGGATGAAGACCATGTCGCCGACCTTGCAGGCATTGGCTTCGTCATGCGCCTTGTATTTCTTCGACTGGCGCACGGTTTTCTTGAACAGCGGATGCGTATAGCGGCGCTCGACTCGAACCACAACGGTCTTTTCGTTCTTGTCGCTTACGACAGTGCCCTGCAAAATGCGTTTCGGCATGGTAGGCCCCTTATGCCTTGCTTTCGGCCGCCTTCTGGCGGGCTATTGTCTTGATGCGCGCGATGTCACGGCGGACTTCTTTCACGCGCGCGGTCTTCTCAAGCTGGCCGGTGGCCTTCTGAAAGCGCAGGTTGAACTGCTCCTTCTTCAGCTTCGCCAGCTCTTCATTCAGCTGATCGGGGCTCAGCGCCCGAACGTCTCCGGCTTTCATTGCCCTGATCCTTCTATTCAGCGATGCGCTGCACGAAGCGCGTCTTGATCGGCAGCTTGGCCGCTCCCAGACGCAGCGCCTCGCGGGCGATCTCTTCGTTCACGCCATCGATCTCGAACATGATGCGGCCCGGCTTGACCCGGCACGCCCAGTAATCGACAGAGCCCTTGCCCTTACCCATCCGAACCTCGGTCGGCTTCGACGTGACCGGGACATCGGGAAAGATGCGGATCCAGACGCGGCCGGCGCGCTTCATGTGGCGGGTAATCGCGCGGCGGGCCGCCTCGATCTGACGCGCGGTGATGCGTTCCGGTTCGACAGCCTTCAGGCCATAGGAACCGAAATTCAGGTCCGTGCCGCCCTTGGCCACACCCTTGATGCGGCCCTTGAACTGCTTGCGGAACTTTGTGCGCTTGGGCTGCAACATCGTTCTCTACTCCAAATCAATCGTTCGCGCGTTGGATCACGCGTTCTCGCGGCGGCGTCCGCCCTGGTTGTCACCCTCGGTGGCACGGCGCTCGGAAGCCATCGGATCGTGCTCTAGGATTTCACCCTTGAAGATCCACACCTTGACGCCGCAGATGCCATAGGCGGTCTCGGCTTCAGCCGTTCCGTAATCGACATCCGCGCGCAGTGTGTGCAACGGAACACGGCCTTCGCGGTACCATTCCATGCGCGCGATTTCTGCACCGCCCAGACGCCCGCCACAGTTGATGCGGATGCCCTCGGCGCCGAGACGCATCGCCGACTGAACGGCGCGCTTCATGGCGCGGCGGAATGCAACGCGGCGCTCCAGCTGCTGCGCGATGGACTGCGCAACCAGCTTGGCGTCGATTTCCGGCTTGCGGATCTCGACGATGTTGAGGTGCACTTCCGAATTGGTCATCTCGGAGAGCTTGCGGCGCAACTTCTCGATATCCGCACCCTTCTTGCCGATGATCAGGCCCGGACGCGCGGCGTGAATGGTTACGCGGCACTTCTTGTGCGGGCGCTCGATCACGATCTTGGCAACCGCGGCCTGCTTCAGTTCGGATTCAAGATACTTGCGGATCTTGAAGTCTTCGTGCAGCAGCTTGCCGTATTCACCGGTGTTCGCGTACCAGCGCGAATCCCAGGTCCGATTGATGCCGAGGCGCAGGCCGATCGGATTGACTTTCTGGCCCATCAGGCGGCCTCCCCTTCTGCTTCGACTTCGCGCACGACAATGGTCAGGTGCGAGAAAGGACGTTCGATCCGGCTCGCCTTGCCGCGGCCGCGGGCATGAAACCGCTTCATAGTGATCGACTTGCCGACATAAGCTTCGGCAACGACCAGTGCATCAACATCGAGATCGTGGTTGTTCTCGGCGTTCGCGATCGCCGATTCCAGGGTCTTCTTGACCGTGCCGGCAATGCGCTTGCGCGAAAATTCCAGGTCCGCGAGCGCGGTCGCCGCCTTCTTGCCACGGATAAGCGCGGCAACCAGGTTCAGCTTCTGCGGACTGACGCGGATCGTACGGGTCACCGCACGCGCTTCATTGTCCGCAAGCCGGCGCGGGGCTTTGGCCTTGCCCATGGTTATTTCCTCTTCGCCTTCTTGTCCGCGCCATGACCGTAATAGGTCCGGGTCGGCGCGAATTCACCGAACTTGTGGCCGACCATGTCCTCGGACACGGAAACCGGGATATGCTTCTGGCCGTTGTAGACGCCGAATGTGAGGCCTACGAACTGCGGCAGGATGGTGGAGCGACGGCTCCACATCTTGATCACTTCGTTGCGGCCGCTTTCGCGCACCTTGTCTGCCTTCTTGAGCAGATAACCGTCAACGAACGGACCTTTCCAGACTGAACGGGTCACCGAAATGTCCTCTCTTATTTCTTGCGCGCGTGACGCGAACGCATGATGAACTTGTCGGTCGCCTTGTTGGACCGCGTGCGCTTGCCCTTGGTCGGCTTGCCCCACGGAGAGACCGGATGACGGCCGCCCGAAGTGCGCCCTTCACCACCGCCATGCGGGTGGTCGACCGGGTTCATGACGACACCGCGCACATGCGGACGTTTTCCCATCCAGCGCTTGCGCCCGGCCTTGCCGAGATTGATGTTGCCGTGATCCGGATTTGATACCGCGCCAACCGTTGCAAGGCATGAGCCATGCACAAGGCGCTGTTCGCCGGAATTGAGCCTCAGGATCGCCATGCCCTGATCGCGACCGACGAGCTGCACATAGGTGCCGGCCGAACGAGCGATCTGACCGCCCTTCTCCGGCTTGAGCTCGACATTGTGCACGATCGTTCCGACCGGCATCGCTGAAAGCGGCATCGCATTGCCCGGCTTCACATCGACGGCGGAAGCCGAAGAAATGACTTCGTCGCCAGCAGCCAGGCGCTGCGGCGCCAGAATATAGGACAACTCGCCATCGGCGTAGCGAACCAGCGCGATAAACGCGGTGCGGTTCGGGTCGTACTCCAGACGTTCGACCGTTGCCGGCACGTCGAACTTGCGGCGCTTGAAGTCCACCATACGATAGGTGCGCTTATGACCACCGCCCTGATAACGCGCCGTCACACGGCCGTTGTTGTTGCGGCCGCCCTTCGACGACAGCCCCTGCGTCAGGCCCTTGACCGGTTTGCCCTTGTGCAGGCCGGACCGGTCGACAATAACCAGCTGGCGCTGACCTGGCGTGGTCGGATTGTACTTTTTCAGTGCCATTGTTCTTACCTCGACCTGCCTTTAGAGCCCCGTCGCGATGTCGATCGACTGGCCTTCGGCGAGCGTCACGATCGCTTTTTTCTGGTCGCTCTGGCGGCCAGTCAGACCGCGGAAGCGTTTAACCTTGCCCTTGCGAACGAGCGTGTTGACCGCGGTGACCTTGACGCCGAACAGCGCCTCGATCGCCGCCTTGATCTCCGGCTTCGTCGCTTTCGGCGCGACGTTGAAGACCACCTGGTTGTTTTCGGAAGCCATGGTCGACTTCTCGGTGATCACCGGAGAGACGATCACGTCATAGTGGCGTAGATCAGTCATTTGAACCGCTCCTCCAGAGCTTCCACCGCAGCCTTCGACAAGACCAGCTTGCCGCGGCGCAGGATGTCATAGACGTTGATGCCCTGAACTGGCAGCACATCGATACCGGGTATGTTGGCCGCGGCGCGCTGGAAGTTCTGGTCAAGTTCGGCGCCGCCGATAATCAGCGCGTTGCCGAGACCGAGGCCCGTAATCTGGCCAAGCAGCAGCTTGGTCTTCGCTTCCTTGATGGTCAGGTCGTCGACAACGATCAGATCGGATGCCTTCGCCTTCGCCGAGAGCGCGTGCTTGAGACCAAGCGCCCGAACTTTCTTGGGAAGATCGTGAGCGTGGCTGCGGGCAACCGGGCCGTGAGCCTTGCCGCCGCCGCGGAACTGCGGCGCACGTGCCGAGGAGTGACGGGCGCGGCCCGTACCCTTCTGCCGGTACATCTTGCCGCCGGTGCGCGAAATATCGGCGCGACCCTTGGCCTGGTGCGTGCCCTGCTGCCGTGCAGCAAGCTGCCAGCGTACGACGCGCTGCAGGATGTCTTCACGCGGATCGAGTCCGAACACGGTGTCCGATACGGTGATCTTGCCAGCGGACTTGCCGCCAAGCGTGGTAATAGTGAGATCCATTATTCGGCCCCCTCGGTTGCGGGCGCTTCCTGAACAGCATCGGCCTTGGTGGCGGCGCGAACGGCAGCGGGCTTCGGCGCATTGTCCGGAAGCGGAACCTTGACGGCGTCACGCACCAGGATCCAGGCACCCTTGGAACCGGGAACAGCACCACGAACCAGGATCAGCCCGCGATCCGTATCGGTGGACACGACCTCGATATTCTGGGTCGTCACGCGGGTTGCCCCCATGTGACCAGCCATCTTCTTGCCCTTGAACACCTTCCCGGGGTCCTGGCGCTGGCCAGTCGAACCGTGGGCACGGTGCGAAACCGAGTTACCATGGGTCGCGCGGCCACCACCGAAGTTGTAGCGCTTCATGACACCCTGGAAGCCCTTGCCCACCGTCGTGCCGGTCACATCGACTTTCTGGCCGGGCACAAAATGTTCCGCGGTGATTTCGGCGCCGACATCCAGCATGTTTTCCGGCGAAACCCGGAACTCAGCGGTCTTGGCTTTCGGTTCGACGGAAGCCTGCGCGAACTGTCCGCGCAGAGGCTTGGCCGTGTTTTTCACCTTGGCCAGCCCTACGCCGAGTTGCACGGCCGTATAGCCGTTCTTTTCCTGGGTGCGCTGTGCCACAACCTGGCAGTTCTCCATCCGGAGAACCGTGACGGGCACATGCTCGCCCGCATCGTTGTAGATGCGCGTCATCCCAACCTTTTGTGCGATAACACCTGAACGCATCGGTAAAATCCTTCCCAAGCGTTTCTTTACAGCTTGATCTCGACATCGACGCCGGCGGCGAGGTCGAGCTTCATGAGCGCGTCCACCGTCTGCGGAGTCGGATCGACGATGTCGAGCAGCCGCTTGTGCGTGCGCATTTCAAACTGCTCACGGCTCTTCTTGTCGATGTGCGGCGAGCGGTTGACAGTAAATTTCTCGATCCGCGTCGGCAGCGGAATGGGGCCGCGCACGTTCGCGCCGGTGCGTTTGGCGGTCGACACGATTTCGCGGGTCGACGCGTCAAGGATCCGGTGATCGAACGCCTTGAGGCGAATGCGGATATTCTGTCCGTTCATGCGTCTGTTCCTTCGTCCTCCGGCCCCGCCTCGTCGCGGGGCCGTCAGATGATTCTGGTTACTCGATGATGGAAGCGACGATACCGGCGCCGACGGTGCGTCCGCCTTCGCGGATGGCGAAGCGGAGCTTCTCTTCCATCGCGATCGGCACGATCAGCGTCACGTCGACCGTCACATTGTCGCCCGGCATCACCATCTC
>JBNLDE010000119.1:0-1618 GCA_050304175.1 Zhengella sp.
AAATCCGCCTTTACCGAAACTATCCGTGGACACCGAAACTGCCCCGATTTTTCCCGACGCGACGCAGGTGCGGTTGCGTGAAATCCCCTACAACTACACTTCCTTCTCCGATCGCGAAATAGTCATCCGGTTGCTCGGCGAGAGCCATTGGGAAATCCTCGAATCGCTGCGCGGCGAACGCGTCACCGGTCGCTCCGCGCGCATGTTGTTCGAAGTGCTGGGCGATATCTGGGCGGTGCAGCGCAATCCGTACCTGGAAGACGATCTGCTCGACAACCGCAAGCGCCGCCGCGCACTGTTGAAAGCGATGCGCCATCGCCTGAGGCAGATCGAAAAACGCCAAATCGAATACGAAGACGAACAGCCCGACCGCGCGCGCCGGGTCGGAATGCTGGTCGAGGCGGCGCATGCGGCCGTGGACCGTTTCGAAGCGCATTTCGACAAAACCTCCGAACTGCGCCGCAAGGTGCTCTCGCGGCTGGCCCGGCATACGCGCAAGGACAATATTCGCTTCGACGGCTTCGCCCGCGTTTCCCACGTCACCGACGCCACCGACTGGCGGGTCGAATACCCCTTTGTCGTTCTCTATCCGGCCGATGAAGACGAGGTCGGCCATCTGGTGCGCGGCTGTATCAAGCTGGGATTGACCATCATTCCGCGCGGCGGCGGCACCGGCTATACCGGCGGCGCGGTGCCGCTGACGCCGCATTCGGCGGTCATCAATACGGAAAAACTGACCCGCATCGGTCCGGTACAGGTCGATGCGCTTCTGCCCGGCGTCGATCAGCCCTCTGCGACCATCGAAACCGGCGCTGGCGTGGTGACGCGCCGGGTGATGGACGTGGCCGACAACGCCGGCCTGGTGTTTGCTTGCGATCCGACCTCGGCGGACGCCTCCTGCATCGGCGGCAACGTGGCGATGAACGCCGGTGGCAAGAAAGCCGTGCTGTGGGGCACGGCGCTGGACAATCTGGCCTCCTGGCGCATGGTCACGCCTGACGGCGACTGGCTGGAGGTCGAGCGGCTCAATCACAACCTCGGCAAGATTCACGAGCAGGAACTCGTCCGCTTCCGTCTCAGGCGATACGATGCCGCGCGCAGGCAACTGCTGGACGAGGAGTTTCTGGACATGCAAGGGGCGAAATTCCGCAAGGGCGATCTCGGCAAGGACGTGACCGACAAATTTCTCGGCGGCCTGCCCGGCGTACAGAAAGAGGGGTGCGACGGCATCATCACCTCGGCGCGCTGGATACTGCATAAAATGCCGCCGCATACGAGGACCTTCTGTCTTGAATTTTACGGCCAGGTGCGCGAGGCGGTGCCGGCTATCGTCGAAATTCGCGATTTTCTCGCCGCATTGCCGAAGCAGGGCGTCGCCCGGGTGATGCTGGCCGGTCTCGAACACCTGGACGAACGCTATGTCAAGGCGGTCGGCTACGCCAGCAAGGCCAAGCATCGCGGCCGTCCGAAAATGGTCCTGATCGGCGATGTCGTCGGCGACGACGAACACCAGGTCGCGCTGGCGGCGTCGGAAGTGGTGCGTCTGTGTAATGCGCGCGACGCCGAGGGTTTCATCGCCGTCAGCCCGGAGGCGAGGCGGACATTCTGGCTGGACCGC
>JBNLDE010000120.1:0-32513 GCA_050304175.1 Zhengella sp.
GATTGCTCGTATTCTTGGCCATGCTCTACCCCCGGCTGCTACCCCATAGATGAGCGCTAAGTAGATGAAAGGCAATAGCTTCAGGAGGTTAGAAGAGGCGGGGGAGAGTGTCCCCCCCTCTCCGCAATCTTCTGACTTCGCGCTGTCGCCCTTCGGGCTTCGCTCCAGTCGGGGCCTCGCACAGGCTCGGTCGGCCCTTGCCTTGCGAACCCTGCGGGTTCGAAACTTCTCCCCGATTGCCCGCCACCGGACTGGCTCAAGTTTCTGAAAATAACTATATTTATTGTTTTCAATGTTTCGTATGCGCTTTTGTGCGCACCTTGACTGTGCCATGCGCGCTTGGCCAATCCCGCGCCCGGCGGATCTGATAGGTAAGCCGATACGTCAAATGCATATGCTCGTGACGCAAACACGATCCAGTATTGGACGCCGTTTAGGGGCCGGAAGGAGGAGCAAGCTTTCGGGCGTCGAATTAGCCAAAGCTGACATTCGCCTGCACTGGGCGAATTAGTGCTTCCGGCCCATTCCGGTCGTTCGATCGAAGCGCGGCTAAAGTCGGCTCTCTGCCCAGAGCCGTCATCGGGTAGCTTTTCGATCAACGACTGCTTTGCGCTCTCGTATAGGTCATTCGCGATCCGAAGTGAATGTCCCGAGAGCTGCCGCCCGCTCCGGCGGATCAACGGCCTCGGAAGGGCGGGGAGCGGCAATTCGCTGCGGGTTAAACGAGTGACCGCTTTGGGGGCCGGAAGCCGAATGGCAGCTATCGGACCCGATCATGCAAATGTGGACATTGGCGCCTACAGAGCGCAACGACGCTGGTGGCCCAATACGGCTGTTCGTATCTGTTCGGGAGGATACTTTGCATTATTGCGAAAGCGGACGTTCGGCATGCTTTCTTGGCTTGAGTCAGTGCGGACGACATAGAGGCAGACTGTTGATCCGTTCTGACTGACGATAGGTACGACCGCGTTCGCCCTTCTCGAGACCCCGTCTGACCTGAAAGTCCAAGCCAGCGCCGATGGTGGGCAGGCGGTGGAACTGTCCACTCGCTAACGGGCCTCTCCAACGCCTTCGACCGCGTCGTGGCTTTGTTTGAAACAGGAGGTGTTCGGCGTTGGCCGGGCGCTTTCATCGCCGCCAAGGATATCTACTACGAAACCTGCACGACCATGATCCATTTGCTCGCGGCCCGGGTGGGCCGAACACCCGCTCCGCCTGCCGGCCTGTTTCGCGCCACCAGGCAACTTCCATTCGACGATGAACGGCCTTGGTAGCGTCCGCTCCGCCGGAGCTGATCGGACGAACTGCGGTGGCGCCGCGCACCTCCCGTCTGGCTCTCATTATCGGTGCCGAATGGCTCTTATGGGCCATGTGGAGCGAATTCGAATCCAGCATATCGCGTGAAACCGTGCCTGCCATGGAGCAGGCGCCGCAAGCCAGTTCATTCACGCGAAAGATAATCCAATGTCTCCAGATTTCTCCGATGGCCCGGTCCGCCGCAGGCCGCAGCCATCGTCTCCCTCCCGACTTTCGCCCGATCGCGCCGCCAGGGCGCTGCTCCTTTCCTCGGTGGCGATCGCGGCCGTGGCGTCGACGTCGGGCGCCGCGCGCGGCGAAGTGCTCGGCCTCGGCTTCCTCCCGGGATACGACAAGAACAGCTCCGCCTTCGGCATATCCGCAGACGGCACCACCGTGGTGGGGCGCAGTGAGGACGCAGGCGCTTCCGGGGTGGCGTTCCGATGGACCGAAGCGGGGGGCATGACCCTGCTCGCGCCCAGCTACTCGACGGCCTTGGCGGCGTCGGGGGACGGCTCGGCGGTTGTCGGCTATTTCCAGAATGGTGACCACCCGGAAGCTTTCCGCTGGACCGCCGCCGGCCTCCAGGCGCTCGGCACCGGCGGCTATACGGGCAGCCATGCTTTCGGCATCTCCGACAATGGCAATTACGTCGTCGGCCAGCTCTACTCCAACGGGGTGACGCAGGCTTTCGCATGGACCGAGGCTGGTGGCATTCGCCCGCTCGGCTATTTCATGGGCGGCACACTCAGCGGCAGGGCTTTCGATGTCTCCGACAACGGAATCGTCGTCGGCCTCTCGCGTATGGTCTCGGGCCAATCCCAGGCCTTCTACAAGGATCTTGCGGTGTCCGGCCCCATTCAGGGCCTCGGATATCTGAGCGGCGGCACATACAGCTTCGCCAACGCCATCACGCCGAATGCCTCCTTTATCGTGGGCGCCTCGACCGACGCGACAAACTCGGTCAAGGCCGTCCGCTGGTCCGCCAATGCGGGCGGGTATGACGGGCCTGTCGCTCTCGACGGCGGCGGCGGTTGGTACTATTCGGAAGCGACCGGCGTCTCGATTGACGGCTCGGTCATCGTCGGCTCCTACAAGCTCAATATAGGCGACATCGATTACCATGCTTTCCGCTGGGCGGAAGGCGGCAGCATGCAGTCGCTCGATCAATGGCTGAAGGATTCCGGGGTCGATACCACGGGCTGGACGCTTACCAATGCATCGGCGGTGAGCGGCGATGGCGGAACCATTGTCGGCAGCGGCCATTTCGGCTCATCTTCCTATCAGGCATATATCGCGCGCGCCGGTCTCCTCGTCGGAACCATCGACTATTCCGAATCCGTCGCGTCCCTGCGCGATGTGTCGCGCCTGACGTCATCGCTATCGATCGCCTGGGCAACAGACGGATTGCCGAAGGCGTCAGGGCTGCCGGGACTGAGCGTGTCGGGTGTCTACAGCCATGCTGACGGCAGCTCATCCGACCTCGGCGGCGCGACACTGACCTGGCGCCAGCCCGGCTTTGCGGTCTCGGCAGGCGGCGGCGTTGTTTCGGCGCGGACGTCGCCCCTCTACCAGGGTGGTTCCGCGCGGCTCTCCGGCGCGTGGATCGGCGGCGGAATGATCGCAGATATCGGTGAAACCTTCGATTTCCCTGCCGTCGCCGGCCTGGAGGTGAGCGTCGGCGCTCGCGCCGATCTCCTCAAGGCGACCATTGCGCGCAACTACCTGAACGGAGCGGTTGTACAGACCGCAACCGGCGAAACCGGCGCGACGAGTTTCACAACGGCGGCCCGCGTTGCCTGGCGTCGCGATCTCACGCCGGCCGCGCGGCTCACGCCCTATGCGCAATGGTTGCACAACAGCGCCGCCCTCGACGCCTACGCCGAGACCGGCGGGGGGGGAGCGGGCACAGTTTCGAAGCAGTCGGTTGGCGCGGATATCGTGTCCGTCGGGGCCAGCTTCGACTGGCAGGTTCGTCCCGGTCTCGAACTGACGGCCAGCTATGCCTTCAACCATATGATCGATCCCAAGGGGGCGGCCGTGAGCGTTGCCGTCCCGGGTCTCGGCACGTTTGGAGCGCAGGGTGTTGGCTACACCTCCACCTGGCACACGATCGGCGCCGGCATCGCCTGGAATCCGAGCCCAAATGTCCAGTTCGGCACATCGGTCTCGGTCAATCTCGGTAGCGCATTTCCGGAGAACTGGACGATCGGAAGCAAACTCAGCGTCGGCCTCTGACCGGCGGAAACGACTGGAATGAACCGCGACCCTGCCGCGCAAGCGCAGGACGCATTCCCGATCCATCAAACCAAGGAAAATTGAAATGACGATACAGACGATCACGCAAAAAGAAACGACCGCCCCGCGCCACGACCTCTACTACGGCATCCACAAGGGCATCCGCTATGCCCACTGCCAGCTCCTGATGCGCATCGGATCCTTCGACCTTGACAGCGACGAAGCGCTTGCGGGTCTCGTCAAGGCGATGCGGGACCATTTCGTGCTGGGCCGTGGCCATCTCGAGCACGAGGATCACGAAATCCATACGGCGCTAGAAATTCGTCGGCCGGGTGCGACGCGCGTGGCCGAGGAAGGCCATGAAGGCCATGCCAAATCCTTCACCGAACTCGAGGCTCTCCTGGCGAGCCTCGAAAAGGCGCCCCGCGCGGAACGCGCCCGCTCTGCGCATGCCCTCTACCGGCGGTTTGCGCTGTTCATGGCCGATGATTTCGAGCACATGAACGAGGAAGAGACGATTCTCCAGCGCGCGCTCCACGAGTCGTTTGACGATGGTGAATTGCTCGAGATCGAACACCGCATCGTCGGTTCCATTCCGCCCGAGGAGATGCCGCTCAACCTCGCTCCGATGATGGCGTCCATGCATCCCGGCGAGCGCCGCAAGATGCTCGCGGGGATGAAGGCGGGAATGCCGGCCGAAGCGTTCGGCGACCTCATGGAAGGCATCGTGAAGCCGAACATCCCGGCGGCGGAATGGGACGACCTGGCGGAGTTGAGGGCATGAGCATCCTTGGCTCACCGTCGCGGCAGCGAACCGCCTTGGCTGCCGTCTTCCTGCTCGCGACGACCTGCGCGCGGGCCGAGACGCCCATGAGCATGTGGCACGCCGTGCCGCTGTTGCCCGCCGTGGCGGAAACGGCGAAGTGCGCCGAGACGGACAGTCTGATCGAAGCGATTGAGCAGGAAGCCGGGCAGGCGCTGGCCGAGGCGCAGACGGCGCTGGCGAAAATGTCGCCTGCGGCCGTTTCCGACGAGCAGGGCGAGGCGATTGAGCAATTGATGGACTATTCGCTCCAGGAATGCGCGCTCAACGCCGAGATGCAGATCTGGGAGCTGGTCGAGTCGGCTCGTGAGCGCGTTTCAGCGGCGTTGCTCGATCTGGAGAACCGGCGCGTGGCGGCGCTTGAAAAGTGCGGCAGCGAAATGAGTCCGGGCTATGATGCGTGCTATTCGCGCACGCGGATCGAATTCCAGGCGCTTGCGCGTGACACGGCTAATCATCATCTCGATGCCATCGGTGCGATCTACGCCGATTGGCGCGATCGGACATTCGGCTGTGTCGAGCGACGCGAGCGCGCGGTATACCGGTTCGACGAAGCGAAGGTCGCCGGTCCGTTCGCCTCTCAGGCGCTAGGTGTCCGTACCCAGACCTGGGCGTTGGCGGGCATGCACGCGCGGACGTCGCGCGAACTGTGCGACCTCGTCTACGAGGCCGCGCATGCGATGGATGTCGACTGATTGCTGCTCAGGCTTGTTGGGTTGCCGCCGCGTGGTCCCTGAACCAGGCGGCGGCCTGGCCGCGTGAGGCCAGCCCGAGCTTGTCCAGGATGTTTGCGACATGGCGCTTGACCGTGTGCGGCGAGAGGGCATGTTTGCGCGCAATGATCTTGTTGCTGTCGCCCAGCGCGATGAGTTCCAGGATTTCGAGTTCTCTTTGCGTCAGACCTCCGGCGTTGCCGCGGGATCCGTCTTGCGCCGATTTGCGTGCGCGCGCCAGCTTGGCGACGAGTCCCTTCAGGATTTCGCGTTCCCGAGTGTGATCTTCCCCCGGTGAGGGAACATTCGCCAGTTCCGTCAGCGTGGCCCGTCCCAGCAGCTCCAGGTGGAATTCCTCTCTGGATGCGATCAATTCGGCCACCATCGCTCCGATCAGCGTCCACGCTTTCGCATATTCGTGCCGGCGAGCATGCACGATGGCCCTGGCCGCATCCAGCGCGGGCTCGATTGTGATAATATCGCCGACGATCGGGCGCTGCGCGATCGCTGCCAGGAGGTGGTCGGGTATGTCGCTTCGCCTCTCGTTGAGAAGGCGCAGGATCTCGAGATAGGATTTCCCCAACCGCAGGTAGGGCATGTCCAGGATGTGCAGTTCCGCGTCCAGTTTCCCCAACGCGGATTTCATGCCGTCCCAGTCATCGAGCGCGGCCAATAGCTTGGCGACGAACATCAGCGCGGTGCCCCGCCAATAAGCCCAGGAGATGCCCTCGCGGCCCGTAAACTCGGCAAGGTGGGCGGCGCCGCTGTCGCGCAAGGCCGCCACGTCGCCGGAGAGATAGGCGAGTAGGCTCTTGGCCACGTAGACGAACGACCTCACCGCATGCGGCTTGCCGCGCCAGTTCTGGTTGCTTTCGATCTCGCGGATCAGTTCGGCCGCGCTGCCGTAGTCGCCGATCAGCAATTGGTGGCATGCTCGCATGCTCATCGCGCTGTCGCGCAGTGAATGCTGGTTGTCGCCGCTGACCGACAGGACGGCGGTGGCGTAACGCTCGGCGCGCGCCCGCATGCCGCGCTGTCCGCCAAGGTATATATGCAACGCACACTCGTTCCAGATGGTTGGATCGTTGCTCTTCATCAGCAGATCAAGCATCTGATCGAAGCTCTGTATTTCGATCTCGACAGTTCCCGCCACGCGGGAGATCCAGTAGCGGGCAAATGCGCAAAGCGCCCTTGTGCCCGTATCGATGTATTCCTGCTCAAGTTCGGCGAGACGGACCATTGCCTCCTGCGCCATGGCCAGTCCGATATAGGCGACGATTTCGTGGGCGCGGGCGCGCCGGCTCCTGTCCAGGTCGCCCGATTGCCGAAACAGTTCGGCCGACCGCGACATCTGCCTCTGGGTCTCCAACCAGCGCGAATGGGATGACGCACAGAGACCGGAGATGAAGCACATTTCGCCCGACGCATCCGAATGCGCCGCCGGGAAGAGGCCGACAAGGTCCAGGACCCGCTCGCCTTCGCTCTCCAGCAACAGCATATGCGCGACGTTCAGCAGTTCCTTTTCGGCAGTCGCAAAGTCGCCCGCTTGGGTGAGGAAGCCGATCCGCCGTTCGGGGCTGTCCTCGGCGTCAGCCGCCCGGATCAGCAGCCGGCGGATCGTATCGCCGGTGACTTCCTCGCGCAGGCGCGCCTGAAGAAAATCGCGAAACAGGTCGTGCAGCTTCAGGACCGGCGGATTTCCCGCGACAGCGGTGGCAAACAGCCCGCGCTGCATGATCTCGCGCAGCCATCGCGGCGTTTCGGCATCGCCGGTCACCGCTTCGCAAAGCGGGCCTGACAGTTCCGGCAGGATCGAGCACTGCAGCAGGAACAGGCGCAATTTTTCCGGCAGATCGTTGAGAACTTCGCTCGACAGGACCTCGAAGGCGGTCGCGCCGACGCCGGAAAGCGCTGCCCTGGAGAGGCCCGCCCTCAATGCCAGTTCGCAACCGGCCGGCCACCCGGACATTTTCCGCCACACCGATTCGAGGTCGCCCTCTGTGGCATCCGGCGCCATGATCGCCGCGAGGGCTCCGAACTCGTCGAGACCGAACCGGAGGTCTTCGCTGCGCAATTCGGCAAGTTCCCCTCTCAAGCGCAGTCGGGCGAGCGCAAGCGGCGGGTCGATGCGCGTCGCAATCGCCAGTGTCCAATTCGACGGCAAGCGTTCGATCAGCCGGTCGAGCAACCGGATGACGAGCGCGTCGTTGAGCCTGTGGATGTCGTCGACGACGAATATGCCGTGCGCCATGTCGGTCGCGCTGAGCGCGTCGGCGACGGCGTCCGCAGCCCTGCCGGGTCCCGCTTCGCCGTCGCGCGCCATCTCGGCGAGGGCCTGCGCCGACACGCGCCAAGGCACGTCGGCGGGATCGAGCGCGGCGACCAGCCCGCCCAGGAAACGCTGGATCGTGTCGTCTTCGTCAATCGAAAACCAGAACGCCTGCGCCCAGTCGCCGCATCGCGCGAGCGCGCGGATCATGGCCGTCGTCTTGCCGAAACCCGCCGGCGCGCTCACCAGTACCAACCGCTTTCGCATCATCGCGTCGCGCAGGACTGTCTCGATTTGTGGGCGGGCGATTTGCGCGGTCCGCAGGACCGGCACCTGGATCTTGGCGGGCGGCAGGAAGCCGAGGCCTGTCGTTGCGTCTGTCATCGGGTGTGGCTGGATTCTGCGTCGCCGTGAGGTTTTGGCAAGCCGGGGCGAGCCATTGATTGTGCTCGTCCCGGAAGATGGCACTCTCGGCTCATCTAGAACACAAGCACGGATACTTTCAAGCAGGTGGTTCCCGGGTGACCTGCTCCCTGTTTTGTCCGGGTTTCGCTTGAGTTAATCCCCGTAACCGGTTTGGTGCCTTCGTCTCCGCTTCTGAAGGCGGCGTTTGAATATCTCAGGCAGATTACCTTGGTCCGTTTTGTTGGCATATTGGTCGTTTGGGAATCGATTTCCGCTTGCGGACGCGAACCGCTGCTTTCGGGAGATGAGACCAGTGCATTCGCTCATGCAGTCAAAGGCCGCTTCCCGCCCATACCGTTGAAAAACTCGCTGTTTTATTCGGCGGATCGTTGGACCGGGATCGCCCCCGCTCTTCCTTTTTACGCCGGGACCGGAACCAGCTTCGCCAGTCGCCGCAGGTTCTGTGCAGTTGCGGCCATCAGGAACTCATCCTTCGCTCCGTTTGGCCCTCTCAGACGCAGGCGATCGAGCCTGAGAATGCGTTTGAGGTGGGCAAACAGCATCTCGACCTTTTTTCGGGCATAGCTGGCCGTCACATAGGCATCGGTTTTGGTGATGTCGCGTGCCCGGTCACGGGCATGTTCATGAATGGAGCGCAGGATTTTCCGGGCAGGTTCTTTCGGGCAGCAGCGCGACAGAACCTCCTCGAACAAGCGCCGGAACAAATTGCTCTCACGGAACCTGCCATGCCGGTTCTTGGAGAAGGTCGAATGATCCGGCACCGCATCGTTCAGGTCCAGCCGGCAGAACCAGCGATAGGCGAGGTTCAGGTGAACCTCTTCGCACAACCGCCGCTCGGAACGAATGCCCATGACATAGCCGACAAGCAACATGCGGATTATCAGCTCCGGATCAACCGAAGGGCGTCCGGTCGTGCTGTAGAACGGCGCCAGATGCGAACGGATCGCGTCCAGATCGACAAACCGGTCGATCGCACGAAGCAGGTGATCGGCAGGGACATGCTCATCAAGGGAAAACTCGTGGAACAACGCCGCCTGCGCTTCTTTCCTCGATCCCATCATTGCCGGTAATCTCCCAAATCACTCGGGAAACTGAATCAGTGACCGCACCGGCAATCAAGGAGAGTTTTCAACGGTATCCGGACGAACCGGACCTCCGAGCGAAATGGCCAGATGACCGTTTTGGCCCAAAGCTGCCGTTCAGAGATGGCCGGCTGCCGCGCTGCCGCTTCCGCCGAGCACTCCTTGAGGCGGCGCCCTGCCGGCGTCCTATCCTAGGCCGCGAACCAACGCCGACGCAGGCGCAGGGCGATTCCGATGATCAGCGTTACGAGACCGACGAGCGCGAGGCTCCACTTCGTTATCGTCCACTGGTTGGCCGTGGCCGCCATCTCGGGCGTCAGGCCATCGGCCCCGGCGCGCAACATCGCGGCCAACGCCATGTTTTCAAGGTAGTCCGCTGCGACATACGTCAACGAAACCGTGCCGATAATCAGACCCGGCAAGCCGGGGAACAGCCAGCGATAACAGAGGAAAAGGACCGCGCCCAGGAGCGGGGGAAATATCATGTCCAGCCATAACTGCGCACCGAGATACAAAGCCGCGCCCTCGTCGCCGATCGCGGCGATGAAGTCCTGCGCTTCGGCTTGGGAGTAGCCGGTAAGCCGCATATCCAGCAGGCGCAAGCCGCCAGACAGCTCTTCGATCCTCGGAGCCGTCCAGAGATTCATGCTCAGCCAGGCCGCCAGCATCGCGGTGAGAATTATCCAGAATATCCGCGGCATCGCGCGCTACCTCCACATTGCATTCCACTTGAGCACCGCCCGCCCGGCCAGCGACGGCAAGCACGTGGCACTCCGGCACCTGCCGGTCGATCTCCTACCCGCCCGCGGCCGACGACAGCAAATTCAGCACGACGACCCCGGCAAGGATCAGGCCGATCCCGAGATATGCAAAGCCGTCGAGCGTCTGACCGAATACCGCAGCCCCGAGGATCGCTACGCCTGCGATACCGCCGCCTGCCCAGACCGAATAGGCAATTCCGACCGGCATCGTGCGGACGACAAGCGACATCACATAGAAGGCGACCCCGAAGCAGATCAGGGTCAGACCGGCGAATCCGATCCTGGTGAAGCCGTCCGACAATCTCAGCGATGCGGTTGCGACTACTTCAATGGCGATCCCTACCGCCAGCAGGGCCCAGCGCATGGCAGCCTCCTTTCATCAGGGAACCGGAATGCGGTTGGGCATGGCAAACAGCTTTACCCCGCGAAATTCGAGAACACATTCGGATCGACGCTCGCCGCGGCCAGCACGCCGCCCCAAAGCGCGCCGGGAATACCGGGGCGCAGAACGTCCTGACCGGCAAGGAACAGGCCCGGGACCGGCGTCCTGGTTTGCAGCGCTCGGCTCATGACGCGCTCGGGCGTGACGCCCAGCCCGTAGAATGCGCCCCGGTGATGCCGCGTGATCGCGGTGGTAGTGAGCGGTGTCGAGAGATTGCGAAACACGACAAGCCCGGCATGCTCGCTGATCCGGTCGGCGTCCTCAGCCAGGCACAGAGCAGCCTCGACCAGCATCTTTCTGGTCGATTCGATCGCCGAATCCCCCGACCCCGTTCGGAGCCGGCTACTTCCGGCCCCAATCCCGCTTGCCCATCTCTTCATCCGTCATGCGGTCGATGATCTCTTCCTTGCGGCGGGCGCCGAAGACGGACACGGCATGGATGACGATCGCGATACCCCACCCCAGTAACGGCCAGATCGCCCAGTACGAACCGGGGGACGTCAGGAGATTGATCACAACAAGCAGTGCGTTGACGGCCAGATAGACAGCCAGATGCTTGTAGAAGCCGAACTTCGCCTCCGCTCGGCCACGGGCGAGAACCGCGGGATCTTCGGTTTGCATGTCATCTTCCTTGGTGGTGAAACAATAAATAGACTACAGCTTGGAAGTCGGCATGAGTTGATACACATCAATATCCAGTTCGCGGGCGGTTTTATCTAGGTGTAACTGCAGTGATGAACCGACCTCAGGATAATCGCGCGACGTGGCGAGATGCATTTGAACGGTCCGCCCGTCACCGTGATCACAGCCGGAAAATTCCAGCCTCCGGCGGTCCAAAGAATGGGCTAGAGCAGGCAGGCGGCCAAATTAGCTGGGAGTAGAAAAATGCGAAAAATCGTAGTCATTTTGCTGTTTGCGATTTCGTCCGCCGCTGTGACGGGTGATGCAATCGCCCGGCGTATCCTCGTCGGCCCCAATCTGGGTGCGGACCTTCTGCAGGCCTGCCTGTTGGAGGACGATGCAAGAGATGTCCAGACAACAAACGGCAACTATGTAGGCTGCTGTTCGAAAAAGGCCGGGTATTGCGTCCTTTGCGAAAAATCCGGCACCGGAAACTGTTACAAATTTACAAACATGATGAGCTTTCAACAGTTCATGCTGCGCCAGGCGCCAAGCGGTGGCGCAGTCATCCAGGAAGATCCACAAAAGCCGGAATCGCCTATCCTGCGGCCGAAAGCAAAGCCGGACGGCGGGCAGATCGCCAAATAGAACGCGGGAGTTCTTCAAAAGAAGCAGCTCGTACAGACGGTTTTGTACCCTCAGAAAACCAGCGGTCCGAGAAGCGCTCCGGCGGCCAAGGCCACGATGATCCCGATCAGGTCGAGCGGAGCGCCCGCCCGAAGCATGTTCGACCTGGTCACCGCAGGATTGGCGAATACGATCGCATTTGGCGGCGTAGCGACCGGCAGCATGAAACCGATCGAGGCGGCCATTGCGACGGGAAGCGCGAAAGTCAGCGGATCGGCACTCATGCCGATCGCTGCAGCTCCGGCGACCGGAAGAAAGATGGCGGCCATTGCGGTGTTCGAGGCGAGTTCGCCAAGATAGACGATGATAAGCGCCATAACGAGCAGGATCCAGAATGTCGGCAGACCCTGCATCCCCTGCGCGCGCTCGCCGATCCATTCGGCCAGTCCGGTGCTGTCGATCGCCGACGCCAAGGACAGCCCGCCGCCAAACAGGATCAGGACGTCCCAGCGCAATGTGGACGCGATCTCCCAGTTCAGAAGGCGACCGCCTTGCCCCCCGCCAACAGGGACGAAAAACAAGGCCAGCGCCGCGGTCATTGCGATGCCGGCATCGCTCAATGCCAGACCCGGAAAAATGCCTGCCAGGGTCGGCCTGAGGATCCAGCCCAGAGCAGCCAACCCGGCGACGATGGCCACTCTCCTTTCTCCGGACGACATTGGTGCAGACTTGCGGAAGTCGACGCTCATGTGACCTTCTTCAAGCGTGAACGAAAAGCGCGTCAGCACAAACCATGTCAGCGGCAGAAGAACCATCACTGCCGGCAATCCGACGAGCATCCATTCGGCAAACCCGATCACGATGCCGTGCGCCTCCGCCATGTAGGCGGCAAACAGCGCATTGGGCGGAGTCCCGATCAGCGACCCCATGCCGCCGATCGTAGCCGCATAGGCGACGCCGAGCATCAGGGCGGGTGCAAAGCCGTCATCCTCGTCGCGCATGGCGGCAATCGAGGCGGCTATGGGAGCCGCGACCATCGCGGCTGCCGTGTTGCTGATCCAGAGACTGAGGAAGGCGGTCACCACCATGACCGAAAGAACGATCCGCTTCGGATCTCCCTTCGTCCGGGCCAGAATGGAAAACGCCAACCGGTGATGCAGATTCCAGCTTTCGATCGCTTTGGCGATCAGGAAGCCGCCGAGGAACAGGAAGATGACCGGGTTCGCGTAGGATGAAGACAGCTCGCCAATCGCCGCTATCCCGACCGCCGGGAACAGGACAAGCGGCAGCAGGGCGGTGACGGCGAGCGGAACAACCTCCGTTACCCAAAGAACAGCCATCAGGATGCCGATCCCCGCGGCCGCCTGTCCGCTCGCGGTCAGTCCAACTTGAGGGGGCAGCACGATGCTCAGGATGGCAACCGCAACCCCGGTGAGGTTCGCGGCGGTCATGATCGCCCGGAGCTTTGGTTTCAAGATCAGGCCCACTCCCTATCCTGTGCGCCGAACTTGGAGCGGCATGTCCCCGGTTGCAAGGATATTGACCAAGAGATTGGCTGGCCGACCGCGCCGTGGCGTTTTTCGAACATCATCATGCAGCTCTCGCAGCGCAACTCGCCGCTCACGCGGCCAATTCGGCACCCGAAACATGCCGATCTGGCGGGGTCCGGGCCCTATGGCGTGAAGATCCCTCGAATGTAAGTCGGCATCGACAGGATCGAGACCAGCCTTTCGTTGCCGTCGAATATTCCGGACAGAACCGGGTCTGTCGATTTGAAGCTGATTTCGCCGTCTACCTTCAATCCCATGGCTTCGCTCATGACCACCGTGGCAAGCTGATCGTAGCGGTAGATCCGGAAGTGATCCGGATCGGCTGCGGAGTGCGGCCGGCTTTCGCCACCGGGCGTCCAGGTCAAGCGCCCGATCTTGTTGACGAGACCGAAATCGAGATCTCCCCCCGACGCGACCTTCACGCTCCAAGTCTCGGATTGGGAGCGTCCGCCGTCGCCCGCGTCACGATACTGCGACACGCGATCGATATCCGCGGAGACCGAGTTGCCATAGGGATCCGCAACCGGCGGTTCTTCGTAAGCTCGAATGACAAACATCTGCACCGCTTCCGAGCCGCTTTTGCGCCCGTAGGCCACAAAGGCCACCGTCGGTCCATAAGCGGGGGTGTCCGGCTTGCCTTCGCCATCGAGCATGAGGTGGCGATCGGCGAGCACGACGAGCAGATTGGCTCCGCCAACGGGACCTTTGGCGAGGGTTACACTCGCCCATCCGCTTGGCAGAAATTTATCGACGGACGCATCGGTCGCCTTGAAGGCAAGCAAAATCCTGCTCTCGATCGATGTTCCGATTTTCGTCTCGGCGACGGCCACCTCCGCCCGCAGGACAAACGCGGCCACAATCGCCAGGCAAATCGCCAAATGCGACAAAATCTTCCTCAGCATCCTAGACCTCCCCACGTTCAAAGAAATTTGAACTCTTCAACTCGGGGAATCCTGTTCCGGCGGATCGCCGGTGGCTTTGACGGTGATCAACGTAACGAGAGATTCGGCGAGCCGAATTCACCCAAAGGGGCGTCAGTTGCCGGTTTTGATCGCTGAGTGGCTGAAAGTACCACACTCGGAATGCGGCATAGGGGCAACTCTATCGGGGGTTCGAATCCCCCTCTCCGCCACTGTCATCCAGGAATGGACCGTGTTGCTGCGCCGTATGCGCCGGCTCAGCTCTCCACCTTCATCGCGATGTGGACGTCGTTGACGGAATCGTCGAGCAGGTCTTCCATGCAGCGTGATGCCCGGGCGGAATCGCGGTCGGCAATCGCATCCAGCACAGCCCGGTGCTGGTCGAGGCGGTCGCTCTTGATGAACGAGGCGCCACGCCAGCTGATTTCGAACGCGCTGTACATCGCCGCATGGATGAGCGAGCTGAAGGCCCCGATGAAATGGTTCTTTGTGGCCTTGAGAATGGCCAGATGGAAGCGCAGATCGGCCCTGATCAATTCGCGTTCCGTGGTGTTCGCATTGGCCACCATGTCCGCGAAGGCGCCGCGCATTTCGGCGAGATCCTCTTCATTATGCGTCTCGGCGGCCAGCGCGCAGGCGCCCGGCTCGACCATCCGGCGCAGCGCATAGAGATCGCTGACGATCGCGGCGATCGGCATGGTCTGGAGATGCCAGGTCAACACCTCCGGGTCGAGCATGTTCCACGACGAACGCGGCCGCACCGCGGTTCCCACTTTCGGGCGCGCCCAGATAAGCCCCTTGGCGCTAAGCTTCGAATAGGCTTCGCGAAGCGCGGTGCGCGACACCGAATAGCGGGCGCGCATGGTTGCTTCGTCGGGCAGTTTCGTGTTTGGCGCGAAGATGCCGGTTATGATCTCGCGCCCGATCTGGTTGACGACCTGGGAACCCACCGCCGACATGAAGGGCGAGCCGGACAGCCTTGCCGTTTCCAGGCCGGGGCTGTCGACCGTGACGGTGGACTGTTTCAATTTCGATCTCGGCATGGCGCCAAACACCGTCGCAATTCGGTTACGACGTTCCTCTCAAATCAAACGAGCTCACCAGGAAGCGGTGCATGACTATGAACACGAAGAGCAGGGCACCGCTGCTTATCATGATCCAAGCGCTGTTCAATGTACCATTGAAAATAATCAGCGTCGAAATGAGCCCGAGGATCATCCCGCCGAACAGCGTTCCGGCGACCATGCCGACCCCGCCGGTGAGCAGCGTGCCGCCAAGCACGACCGCGGCAATCGCCGACAGTTCAAGGGTCGAGCCGGCCAACGGATAACCGGACGACGTGTAAAGAGCATATACCACGCCGGCGAGTGCGCTGTAAAAGCCGCCCAGCGCATAAATCGAGACGGTCGTGCGGCGGATCGGCACGCCCATCAAGCGGGCGGATTCCTTGTCGCCGCCGATCGCGTAAACGCTGGCGCCGAAGCGGGTGAAATGCGCGATCCAGATCGCGACGCCGAGACTCAGCAACATGACGATCGCCGAACTGCGAAGCACTCCGCGTCCGGGCAACGGCAGGCGGGCCGACGCATACCAGTCGACCCAGTCGTGGCGGATCGGCACGGAATCGAGCGTGACCATGAAGCAGGCGCCGCGCAGCAGGAAGAGCCCCGCGAGCGTGACGATGAAGGGTTGAATCTCGCAGAAGTCGATGACGAAGCCTTGGGCTGCGCCGAACATGATGCCAAACAGCAGGAGCACCGCGGCGCTTGCCAGCGGATGCCAGCCGAGGCCGTCGAGCACCGCCATGCAGACGCCGACGAAACCGATCATCGAGCCGATCGACAGATCGATGCCGCCGGAGATGATGACGAAGGTTGCGCCGATGGCGGCGATGATAATGAACGCGTTGTCGGCGAGGATGTTGCCCAGGACAAGGGTCGACAGGAAGTTTCGGTACATCGAGCCGCCGATGACGAAGAGCGCGATGAACACCGCGATGGTGGCCGCAAGCGGGAGATATTTCCTGTTCATGGTGCACTCCTGCGAACGAGCCTCATCATCGCCTTTCGCGCATTGCCGGATTGCAGCAGCAGCACGAACAGGACGACGGCCGCCTTGACGACCAGGTTGTATTCGGGCGGCAGGCCGCTGATCAGGATCGACGTGGTCAACGCCTGGATGACCAGCGCGCCGATGATCGTCATGCCGAGATGGATGCGCCCGCCGGCCAGCGATCCGCCGCCGATGACGACCGCGAGGATGGCGTCCAGCTCGATGTAGAGCGCGACGCTGACCGGATCGGACGTGTGGGTGTCGGCGGTCATTATGACGCCGGCCCAGGCGGTCAGAAGCGCGCAGACGACATAGGCGGCGAAAATGATCCGGCCGGCGGGAATGCCGGCCAGCCGCGAGGTCCTGGCGTTTGCGCCGACGGATTCGATGAACAGGCCCAGCGCCGTGCGCCGGACAACCAGCCAGAGAAGCAACACGATCCCGGCGAACACGAACAGGCGGGTCGGTATGTAGCCGATTGAACCGGTGGACAGGCCCTGCAGAAAGGCGCTTTCGAAGCTCGGATCGGTGCCGCCATAGATCAGGTTGACGAGCAGGCCGATGCCGCGGCCCGAAACCATGAGGATGAGCGTCGCGATGATCGGCTGGATGCCGAGCGCGGCGACCAGGAACCCGTTCCATACGCCGCAGGCGATCCCGGCAGCGAGCGCGTAGGCCAGCACGAGCCCGTGCGGATCGCCCATCTTGATGCGCCAGGCGATGACCGCGCCGACGATCGCGATGATCGACCCGACCGAGAGGTCGATGCCTTTCGTGCCGATCACCACGGCCATGCCAAGGGCGACCAACGCCGTCGGTACGGCGCGATACAAGATGTCGATCAGGTTGCCGAACAGGCGCCCCTCGACCACCCGGATGTCGAAGAAGCCGGGCGACACGGTGCCCGCGATTGCCAGGATGACCGCCAGGGCAAGGAGCGGCCAGATTGCGCGGTTGGCGGCCAATCGGGCGAAAAGCCCGATATCCCGCTGTTCACTGGATACTGCCATCTTCGCCTGCGATCATGTGAATGATGTTGTCCTGGGCAACGTCCTGCCCGCTCAGTTCGCCGATCTTGCGCCTGTCGCGAAGAACCGCGACGCGGCCGGCGGCGGCCACGATCTCGTCGAGTTCCGACGAGGCGACCAGCAGGGCCAGCCCTTCGGTGCACAGCTTGCGGATCAGCATGATGATCTCCGCGTGGGCACCGACATCGATGCCGCGCGTCGGTTCGTCCAGGATCAGCACCGACGGTTTTGAGGCCAGCGCCCGCGCCAGAACGACCTTTTGCTGGTTGCCGCCCGAAAGCTGGTTGACCGGCTTTTCGGCGTCGGGCGTGCGGATGTTGAGCGCGCGGATCATCTCGGCGGCGAGCGCGTCCTGATCCTTGCGCGAAACGCGCCGCAGCCAGCCGCGTTTCGCCTGCATCGCGAGCAGAATGTTTTCCCGGACGCTCAACTCGCCGACAAGGCCTTCGACCTTGCGGTCCTCCGGGCAAAAAACGAGGCCGTTTGCCAGCGATTTCCGCGGCGAATTGCCGGTCACCTGCCGGCCGCCAATGGTCAGCGTCCCGCTGTCGGCGCGCAGCGCGCCGAAAATCAGTTTTGCCAGTTCGGTGCGGCCCGAGCCGAGCAGGCCGGCGAGGCCCACGACCTCGCCGCGGTGGAGCCGGAGCGAGAAAGGTTCCAGCGTCCGCTTGCGGCCCAGATCGACGGCTTCGAGAACCTTGTCGCCGACCTCGCCGGTCCGGGACGCGGAAACAGTCCGCTCGACCTCGTCGAGCTCGCGGCCGATCATCAGCGAAATCAACTCCTGGCGGCCGATGTCCCTGGACAGCCCGCCGCCGACGAACCTGCCGTTGCGCAGCACCGTGATCCGGTCGCTGATCTGGTAGACCTGATCGAGAAAATGGGTGATGAAAACGATGGCGATGCCTTTCGCCTTCAGGTCGCGGATCACCTCGAACAGGGCCGCTGTTTCCTGGGCGTCGAGGCTCGCGGTCGGCTCGTCGAGGACCAGCACCTTGGTGTCGTCGTCGAGCGCGCGGGCAATCGCAACCAGTTGCTGGATGGCCACCGAATAGGACCCGACCGGCTGTTCCATGTCGATGTCGAGATCGAGGCGGGCCAGTTTGCGCCGCGCTTCCTCGCGTGCCTTCCTCCAGGAGATGCGGCCGAAAATGCCGTCCGAGCGCATGATCGCGAGGTTCTTGGTGACCGACATGGCCGGGATAAGGTTCACCTCCTGGTAAACCGTGCTGATCCCGCTGTCCTGGGCTTCCTTGGTGGCCGATATCTGGATGGGCGCGCCATCCATGAGGATCTCGCCGCTGTCGCACCGCAAAGCGCCGGTGAGGATCTTGATCAGGGTGGACTTACCGGCGCCGTTCTCGCCCAGCAACGAATGCACTTCCCCGGGAAAGAGGGTCAGGCCAACGTCATCGAGCGCCCGAACACCGGGAAAGGATTTGCAGATCGCGCGCATCTCCACACGCGGCGGCGAAGCGGTCCGGTCGTCCATGGCAATCCCCGTCCTGCGGCTGTGTCCGGTCACCTTGCCCCGGTCAATGGCGCTTTGTCGAAATCGGACAAAGCGCCATTGCGGCGGTCACCGGCCGTTGGGAGCAGCGTGCTGTCAGTTAGCCGTATGCAAGTCGGACGGGATCACGATCCACTTGCCCAGCTCGTGCGGGTTCTCCAGATAGTCGAGAACGACCGGATAGATGTACTTGCCGACTGCGGAGCGAAGTTCGACGGACGCGTTCGCCTCGCCGCCCTTCAATGCGTCCTTTATGGCCGGAACATAGTCGACCGAAACCATCAGCACATCCTTGCCGGGCTTCAGGCCGGCTTCCTTCATGGCCTGGATGGCGCCGAGCTGCATGTTGTCGTTGTGCGCGAATGAAGCGCAGATGCCGTCGAGGTTGTTGGTTGCCTTGATGAAGGCTTCCATCACTTTCTTGCCGCCCTCGGTGGTGAAGTCGCCCGACTGGGTCTGAACAATCTTCATGGCCGGGAACTGGCCGATGACGGCCTCGAAGCCCTTCTTGCGCTCGATGGCCGGTGCCGAGCCGGTCGTGCCTTGCAGTTCGACAATGTTGCATTCGCCCTTCGCCGCGGCGGCGAGCCATGCGCCGGCAAGGCGGCCTTCGAGATTGAAGTCGGCGGAAATGCGGGTCACGTAGAGCGACTTGTCCTCGACGTCGACATCACGGTCGACGAGGAATACCGGGATTTCAGCTTCCTTGGCTTCACGCAGAACCTGGTCCCAGCCGGTCACGACCACCGGGGCGATGATGATGGCGTCAACACCCTGGGCAATGAAGGCGCGAACGGCGCGGAGCTGTTCTTCCTGCTTGCCCTGCGCGTTGGCGAATTTGAGGTCGACACCGTAGTCCTTGGCCGTTTCCTGCATGTTGGCCGAGAAGGCCGGGCGCCAGTCGCCTTCGGATCCGACCTGCGAAAAACCGATCGTCGCGGCATCCGCGACGGAAGCCATTGCGCTGGCGGCACTCAAGGCCGCGGCAAAGAGAATGGTCCTGGATTTCATTGATTTTCCTCCCTGGGATTTGCTCGATCGGAGTCTCCTCCACCGATCAATAGTAATATTATATGGTTTATTATATCGCGCAACCGGGATTATTTCATCGTGATATCGCGGGCAGCACCGGATTTGCCCCCGACGTCGGTGCGTCGATATAGTGAATTAATTCAGATGATTAGATGAGAGCGCCGCGAAGTGGCCCATTGGACCCGCCACGCGAATGCGGGCGCGGGGCGGGCTCCGGTTTCAGCGGAATTTTCGAACTGGCTTGAAAGTTCCGGTGTTTCCGTCCAGCGTCCGTTTCAAGCCACGACCAGGCTGATCTGGCCCGGTTCGATGCGGAACAAGTCGGCCGGCATCGCCCGCACGATGTCGCGCGCCCGGTACAAGTGCGCCCGCATCGCGGCATCGGCTTCGGACGCTTCGCCGGCCAGGACGGCCCGGGCGATGACGCGGTGCTCGTTCAGTGATTGCGTCATCACCTCGCCGGTGAGCGAGCTCGAAATCTGCGCCATGATCAGCGAGAGCTGAAGTTGCCGGTTCAGCTTGACGAGTTGGCTGTTGCCCGCCGCCTCGAATATCGCGCCATGGAAGTCCTGGTTTTCGGTGATGTAGTTGGCGGTGGAATATCGGGGGTCTTCGTCCCAGATCGGCCCGATCCGCTTCTCGAACCTGTCGCGGGCGCATGGGTCGACCATGTTGCGCGCGGCCGTACGGGCGGCAAGCGCCTCGAGTTCGATCCGGATGTCGAACAGTTCCATGGATTCGATCAGCGAAAGACGCCGGACCAGCGCGCCGCGATTGGGCACGATCTCGATCAGTCCTTCCGCCGACAACCGGCGGAAGGCCTCGCGCAACAGTGAGCGGCTGACACCCAACTCCGCGGTCAGGTCCGATTCGACAAGCCGCTGGCCTGGCACGAAACGTCCGGTCTGGATCGCGCTGGTGAGAAAACGTGCGACGCTTTCGCCCTTGGCGCCGTGTCGCGCGGTTCTGGTCCGTTCGTCCGGCAATTCTATCCCGCCATCCCGGTTTCGGTGGTGCGAAGGATAGCATGGTAAATCGCGTTGACAACAATAATATTGTCCGACAATAATGTCTAAAAAGAGGGAAGGAGGTGCCCATGTTGATCGGCAAGGCCGGCCGCGCCGCGACGTCCGTCAGCACCGCTGATGCAAGCAGCCTGACGGTTCGAGGCAAGGATCTGTGCTCCGATCTGATGGGCCGTCTCGGATTTTCCGAATATTTCTTTCTCCTGCTGACCGGCCGGGAGCCGAACGCGGACCAGGCCTTTTTTCTCGACCTGTTGCTGGTAGCGATTGCCGAACACGGGCTGGTGCCGACCAACCAGGTGGCGCGGATGACACTGGCCGCCGATCCCGATGCGCTGCAGGGCGCCGTGGCGGCGGGGATCCTCGGCTGCGGTTCGGTCGTGCTTGGCACGTCGCAATCGTGCGGCGACTTTCTCGGCGCAGCAAAGGCGCGGTTCGAATCCGTCGGCGGCGACATGAACGAGGCGGTCCGGGACTTCGTCGGCGAAATGCGGGCCATTGGCAGCAAGGTTCCCGGTTTTGGACATCCGCTGCACAAGCCGGTCGATCCGCGGGCGCAACGGATATTCGAGCTTGCCGAGCAACGTGATGTCGCCGGCACATATTGCGCGCTTGCCCGGGCGGCGGAAGCCGCCGTGCCGGAGGCCTGGGGCAAGCCGCTGCCGGTGAATGTGTCGATGGCGATCGCCGCCGTGCTGCTCGATCTGGATTTCCCGGCGGGCATGCTCAAGGCGATTCCGATCCTGGCGCGCACGGCAAGCCTGCTTGCCCATCTTGCCGAGGAGAAGGAGCGGCCAATCGGCTTCCTGATGGCAAGTCACGCGGAAAACGCGATCGCATACGAGGCGGGTGAAGGATAGTGCGCAATATCGAGGTCGAGACGCTACCCTGGGAAGCCCAACAGGCAAACGACGACCCCGTTTACCGTGAGCAGATAAAGTACCTGTTTGCCAACTCGCCCTTCTATCGCGACAAGCTGGAGACCGCCGGATTCGCGGATGCGGACAGCGTTGGCGGGCTGGCCGACATCACGCAATTGCCGTTCACCGAAAAGGACGAGTTGCGCCAAAGCCGCACGGCGGAGGAGCCGATCGGCGCCCACCGCGCCGCGCCGCTCGACGACATTGTCCGCATCTATTCGACCAGCGGCACCACAGGAACGCCGAGCTATATTCCGCTGACGGGCGACGACCTGGCCAGTTGGGTCGAGATCTCCTGCCGCTCCTACAGTGCGTCCGGCGCGCGGCGCGGCCACGCGATCGTCTCGACCTACAATGCCGGACCGTTCGTCGCCGGGGTGACGCTCGACGCCTTCGCCGCGCTCGGGCTGCGCCACATTCCGGTCGGCGCCGGCAATACCGAGCGGCTGATGGCGGCGGTGCAATTGCTCAAGCCCGACATATTGGCCGCGACGCCGTCCTATGCATTGCATCTCGCTGAATGGGCGGCCGAACGCGGGGTCGATATCGCCGGCTCGGCCGTTGGTCGCATCCTCGTGGCCGGCGAGCCCGGCGGCGGCGAACCGGCGATGCGCGCGCGCATCGAGCAGGCCTGGAATGCGAAGGTGACCGAAGCGATGGGCATCGGCGATATTTCGGTATCGCTGTGGGGCGAGTGCGAGGGGCAGGCGGGGATGCATTTCTCCGGCCGGGGCATCGTGCATTTCGAGCTGATCGATCCCGAAACCGGCACGCCTGTTGCGATCGAGGATGGCGCCGAAGGCGAGCTGGTGTACACCCATTTGCGCCGCCGCGCCGCGCCGCTGCTCAGGTTCCGCAGCCGCGACCATGTGGTCATCCGCACCGAAGCCTGTACGTGCGGACGCACCGCGCCCCGGGTGCGCTGCATCGGGCGGACCGATGACATGCTGATCGTGCGCGGCGTCAACGTGTTTCCGAGCGCGGTGCGCGAGATCGTCAACGAGTTCGCACCGACGGTCAGCGGCGTGATCGCGATCAGGCCCGCGGCGAAGGGAGTCAAGCAGCAACCGCCGCTGCCGGTCACTGTCGAGCTGGCCGAGGGGATGGAAGCGGACGCCCAACTGGCCGATCGAATCGCCAGGCGCATCCGGGACAAGCTGGTATTCGCCGGCGCGGTCGAGATCGTGCCTTGGGGGATGCTGCCGCGAACCGACTACAAGTCCAAGCTCGTTGATTGGTCGGGTGCGACCTGACCGTAGGAAAACACCGGAAGACGGGAGAGAACAATGCGGAAATTGCAGACACAGGGCGTTCATCACATCACGCTCGTCGGGGCGGACCGGCAGACCTCGATCGATTTCTGGGAAGGCGTGCTCGGCATGCCTTTCGTGTTCGAGCAACCGAATCTCGACAAGGAGGCGGAAAGCCATCTGTATTTCGACCCGGGCGACGGGCGGCTGATCACGATCTTCACCAATGAAAGCCGCAAACCCGAACCGACCCGTACGCCGACCGATATCGGCTGCGTGCACCATCTGGCGCTGGCGGTTTCGCAGGCGACCTTCTGGCAAGCGGTGGAGCGGCTCGACGAACGCGGCATCAAGCACAGCGGCCCGAAGGATCGCGGCTTCATGGATTCGATCTATTTCAATGATCCGCTCGGGTTCCTGATCGAACTCGCCTCGTACCGTTTCGAGCCGCCCTGGGGCGTCTCCCACGGGCAGGTGATGATCGAGGCGCACCGGATCCGCGTTGCGCGCGGCGACCACCATATCGACCGGATCCACCTGGCGGATGCGATCGAAAACCTGACGGCGAGGACATTCGACAGCCTGTCGTCCGACCGCGGCCCGAAGGATCCATACGGCAAGTCCTGACAATGACAACAACAAGGTGGAGACTACGATGAAACTGCACATGCATCCTGCCTCGATCACCAGCCGGCCGGTCCGGTTGCTGATTGCGGAAAAAGGCCTCGACGTCGAACCGGTGGTGGTCGACCTGTTTACCGGGGAGCACCATCAGGAGCCCTATGTCTCGTTCAATCCGAACCGGCTGGTGCCGGTGCTGGAAGACGGTGACCTGAAGCTGACGGAGAGCGCGACGATCCTGCGCTACCTCGCCGACAAATACGATATGCCGGAATATCCGAAGGACCTGAAGGACCGTGCCAGGGTCAACGAAATCATGGACTGGTTCAATTCCAACTTCTATCGCGATTGGGGCTACAATCTGTGCTACCCGCAGCTGTTTCCGCATCACAAGAGGCCGACCGACGAAGGTCACAAGGTGGCCATCGAATGGGGCAGCGAGAAAAGCTCGTTCTGGCTGCAGGTGCTCAACGACTACTGGCTTGGCGACGGGCGGCCCTATCTCACGGGTGACCAGATCACCATCGCCGACTATTTCGCGTCGTCGATTCTGGCGCTGGGCGACATGATCCGGCTCGACTATTCGAAATATCCCAATGTCGACCGCTGGCTGAAGAACATGAAGAAGCTCGGCAAGTGGGCGGAGGTGTCCGAGGCGCTCGACAGTTTTGCCGCGTCGCTGGAAGGTCAGAAATTCGTCACGGCCTGAGGCCGTCCGAATACGAAGCAACGGGCGTGGGGGCCCAGTGGAGGTCGCGCCGTACTGGCGCGCCTCCACTTTGTATTTCGGACGATACGACGTGCGACCGTCCGGATATGGACGCCGCGCGGCCGAACGCGGTGCGAAACCGGTATAATGATACTTGAGACATCAGTATCAATGGTATTATAAGGCATGTCGATATCTCAAACGGGAATTGGCATGTGATTACCGCAGCACAGATGCGCGCAGCCCGGATGATGCTTGGCATCGACCAGAAGAAGCTGGCCGAACTGGCCGGCGTTTCGGTGCCGACCATCCAGCGGATGGAGGCGAGCAAGGGCAATGTCCGCGGCGTCGTCGAGAGCCTGACCCGGGTGGTCGAGGCGCTCGACCGGGCCGGGATCGAACTGATCGGCGATGGCGTGGTCAGCGCGTCCGGCGGGCGCGGGGTGCGGCTGAAGCCGGCCTCCGGTGCGCTCGCGGCGCCGCGTGACGAGGGCGGCGATGGCGCTTGACGTCGCGATCATATCGGCCGCGATCCTGTTTGCGCTGGCGGTACCGGCGGTGGCATTCGCCACCCGGTCTTTCGCTTCCCCGCTGATCTACGGCCTGTCCGTTCTCCCGTGCCTGGCGGCCGGGCTGGCTGGCGGCGCGCTGCTGGTCGGCCAGTCCGAGACGGCGACGACCGTTTTGCCGGTCGGTCTGCCCTGGCTCGGATCGCATTTTTCCCTCGATCCGCTGGCGGCGTTCTTTCTTGTCGTGGTCGGGCTCGGCGGCGCGGTCACCGGTGTCTATGCCATCGGATACGGTCGTCACGAGCACGAGCCATGGCGGGTGCTGCCGTTCTACCCGGCGTTTCTCGGCGCGATGATGATCGTCGTCCTGGCGGCTGACGCCTTCACCTTCCTGCTGTCCTGGGAAGTGATGTCGCTTCTGTCCTGGGGGCTGGTGCTGGCGCATCACCGCGAAAGCGAGGCGCGGCAGGCGGCCTATGTCTACCTGGTGATGGCCGGCTTCGGGACGATGGCGCTGCTGCTGGCTTTCGGCCTGCTGGCGGGCGGCGACGGTGGGTACGCCTTCGAAACGATCCGCGGCGGAGACCGCTCCGTTCTTGCTGCTACCGCGATTCTGGCGCTGATGCTGGTCGGCGCCGGCTCCAAGGCGGGGCTGGCACCGCTGCATGTCTGGCTGCCGCTGGCGCACCCCGCCGCGCCGAGCCATGTCTCGGCTCTGATGAGCGGGGTGATGACCAAGGTTGCGCTCTACGGTTTCATCCGCGTGGTGTTCGACCTGGCCGGTCCGCTGGCCTGGTGGGCGAGTCCGGCGGTCATCCTGGTCGGTGCGTCGACTGCGGTGCTGGGCATCGTCAACGCGATGATGGAAAGCGACATCAAGAGGGCGCTGGCCTATTCGACGATCGAGAATATCGGCGTCATCTTTGCCGCGCTCGGGCTGGCGCTCGCCTTCGATACCAGCGGCATGAAGGCCGCCGCTGTGCTCGCCTTTTCCGCCGCGCTGTTCCACATCTTCAACCATATGATGTTCAAGAGCCTGCTGTTCATGGGCGCGGGCTCGGTGCTCAACGCGACCGGCCAGCGCGATCTCGACGGGCTCGGCGGGCTGATCCACCGGATGCCGGCGACCAGCTTCCTCGTTCTTATCGGCGTCACCGCGATCTCCGCGTTGCCGCCGCTCAATGGTTTCGCGTCGGAATGGCTGGTGTTCCAGTCGGTGCTGAAGAGCCCGGAACTGCCGCAGATCGGCCTGCAGATCCTGATCCCCGCCGCCGGCGGGATGCTGGCGCTCGCCGCCGCGCTGGTGGCGGCCGCCTTCGTGCGCATTTACGGCATCGGCTTCCTCGGCCGGCCGCGCAGCGAAGCAGCGCGTACCGCGAAGGAGGTCGACCGGTTTTCGCTGACAGCGATGGCGATCCTGGCCGCGCTATGCGTGTTCGCGGGCGTGTTCCCCGGACTGTTCCTCGATGCGATGGCGCCGGCGGTGCACGGCATGCTCGGGTCGCGGCTGCCGCTCCAGGCCGCGCAGCCCTGGCTGACGCTTGTGCCGATCACCGAATCGCGCAGTACGTATAACGGTCTGCTGGTGCTGGTGTTCATCGCGGTCTCGGCCTCGGTCGCCGCCTGGGTCGTGCACCGTTTCGCTTCGCGCAGATTGCGCCGCGCGCCGGCGTGGGACTGCGGCTTTCCGAATGCCGACCCGGTGACGCAATACGGCGCCGGCAGTTTCGCCCAGCCGGTCCGCCGGGTGCTCGGCACGATCCTGCTGCGCTCGCGCGAGGACGTGACGATGCCGGCACCGGGCGACCTATCGCCGGCGCGCCACGTGGTGCGGTCGCGCGATCTCATCTGGGAGGAGATCTATCTGCGGATCGCGACAGTGATCACCTTCATAGCAATGCGCATGAACCGCCTGCAGTTCCTGACGATCCGGCGTTATCTCAGCCTTGTGATGATCTCGCTGGTCATCCTTCTCGTGGTGCTCGCGCTATGGAACTGATCGGCGGCCTCATTGTCCAGGGCCTGCAGATGGCGCTGGTGGTGGCGCTGGCGCCGCTGCTGGTCGGGCTGGTGCGCAAGGTCAAGGCGCGGCTGACCCGACGGCGCGGGGCCTCGCTGATCCAGCCCTATCGCGATATCGCCCGGCTGATGCGCAAGGACGTCGTGCTGGCGGAAAACGCCTCGTGGCTGTTCCGTGTCGTGCCCTACATGGTTTTCGCCGGCACCTGGGTGGCCGCGGCGCTGGTGCCGACCTTCGCAACCGGGCTGCAGTTCAGCTGGACAGCGGACCTGATCGCCATCGTCGCGCTTCTCGGCAGCGCCCGCTTCTTCCTCGCTCTGGCCGGCATGGATGTCGGCACCTCGTTTGGCGGCATCGGCTCCAGCCGCGAGATGATGATTGCATCGATGGCGGAGCCGGCGATGCTGCTGACCGTGTTTTCGGTAGCGCTGGTTGCCGGTTCGACCCAGCTCTCGACGGTGGCGCAATACATGGCATCGTCCGAAGTGGGCCTGCGGGTTTCGCTGGGTCTGGCGCTGGTGGCGCTGATCATCGTCGCGATCGCTGAAAACGCGCGCATTCCCGTCGACAACCCGGCGACGCACCTGGAACTGACTATGGTGCACGAGGCGATGGTGCTGGAATATTCCGGCCGGCACCTGGCCATGATCGAGATCGCGGCGGCGCTGAAGCTGCTGCTCTACGTTTCGCTGATCGCCTGCGTGTTCTTCCCATGGGGCATCGCGACCGGCGCCGGCAGCATCGGCGCCTATGTCGTCGGCGTGGCGGTCTGGCTCGCCAAGCTTGCAGCGGGTGGCGTGGCGCTGGCGGTTTTCGAGACGTCGATCGCCAAAATGCGCGTGTTCCGCGTGCCCGACTTCCTCGGTGCGGCCCTGATGCTGGGCCTGCTCGGCACACTCCTGCTGTTCGTGTCACGGAGCCTGTGATGGGAACGCTGTCCTTCGATCTCGCGCATCTCCTGGCCGGTGGGCTGGTGCTGGTCAGTTTCATGATGATTTACCAGGACCGGCTCTACGCGTTGCTGAACGTGTTTGCCCTCCAAGCCGTGGTGCTGGCGGCTTCCGTCGCCTGGCAGGCGCTGGTCCAGCACGCGCCGCATCTCTACATCACGGCGCTGATCGCGTTGGTGTTCAAGGCGATGGTCATTCCGGGCGCGCTGCACCGGATCATCCAGCGGCTCGGCATCCACCGCGAGGTGGAACAGGTCGTCGGCATCGGCCTGACGATGCTCGCCGGGATGGGGCTGGTGGCGCTGTCGATCATGCTGATGCTAGACCTGACCGCGACGACGACCGATGCCATTGCCCGCGAGGACCTCGCCTTCGCGCTGTCGGTGGTGTTGCTCGGGCTGCTGATGATGGTCACCCGGCGCAACGCGGTCAGCCAGGTGGTCGGCTTCATGTCACTGGAAAACGGGCTGATCCTGGCCGCGACAGGTGCCCGGGGCATGCCGCTCGTGGTCGAAATATCGGTCGCCTTCTCCGTGCTGATCGCCTTCATCGTCATCGGTGTCTTCCTGTTTCGAATCCGCGAACGCTTCGACACGGTCGATGTCGGTGCGCTCGACAGTTTCCGCGGTGAAAAGCGATGAATTTTGCCGGCTTCGATCCGACCGCGCTGGTCCTCGTCATTCCCGCGGTCTCAGCGGCGCTGCTGGCGGTCCTGCCCGGCTATCGGCTGACCGCACTGCTCAATGTGCTGGCGAGCCTGCTCACGCTGCTTGCGGCGCTGGCGCTGTTCGCGGTCGACCGACCCGTCCCCGGCGACTACCTGCTGATCGACGATCTCAACATCGTGTTCATCGTGCTCAACACGTTCGTCGGCTTTACTGCGGCGACCTTCTCGGCGAGCTACATCGGCCACGAGATCGAGACCGGGCGGCTGACGCCGGCCTATGTGCGGTTCTATCACGGCATGTACCAGCTGATGATGTTCGGCATGAACCTGGCTCTGACCTCCAACAATATCGGGCTGATGTGGGTGGCGATCGAGCTGGCCACGCTCACCACCGTGCTGATGGTCGGGATCTACCGCACCCACGAGGCGCTGGAAGCGGCGTGGAAATATTTCATCCTTGGCTCCGTCGGTATCGCACTGGCGCTGTTCGGCACCATCCTTGTCTATGTGACCGCCCAACCGGTTCTCGGCGAGGGCACGGCGGCGATGGTGTGGACGAAGCTGATGTCGCGGGCGAGCGAGTTCGACGCGTCGCTGCTCAATATGGCCTTCGTCTTCCTGCTGCTCGGCTACGGCACCAAGGTGGGCTTGGCGCCGCTGCATGCCTGGCTGCCCGACGCGCATGCGGAAGGCCCGACACCGATCTCGGCGGTGCTATCCGGCCTGTTGCTCAACGTCGCGCTCTATGCCGTGCTGCGCTTCAAGATGCTCATGGCGGCGCATCCCGACGCGCTGGCGCCGGGGCCGCTGATGATCGGCATGGGACTGCTGTCGCTCGTTTTCGCCGCGTTCATGCTCTACCGCCGCCGCGACATCAAACGGCTGTTCGCCTATTCGTCGATCGAACATATGGGCATCATCGTCTTCGCCTTCGGCATGGGCGGGCCGCTGGCGAATTTCGCCGGCCTGCTGCACATGGTGATGCATAGCCTGACCAAGTCGGCGATCTTCTTCTCGGTCGGCCATATCGCGCAGATCAAGGGCACGCAGAGCATCGGTGAGATCCGCGGCCTGACCCAGAGTCATCCGGTGCTCGGCTGGGGGCTCGCGGCTGGCGTGCTGGCGATCGCCGGCATGCCTCCGTTCGGCGTGTTCATGAGCGAGTTCCTGATCGTCAGCTCGACCTTCGCGCGCTCGCCGGTGCTCGCGCTGGTGCTGGTGTTCGGCCTTCTGGTCGCCTTCGGTGCGCTTCTGATGCGGCTGACCGGTTTCATCTTCGGCGAGCCGACCGGCGAGATGCGCCCGGCGCATGCGTCCTACGTGCCGCTCTATGCGCATATGGCGATCGTATTGACCGCCGGCGTCTTCCTGCCGGGGCCGATGGTCGCCTGGTTCCAGGCCGTCGCGCGGCTGTTGGGGTGAGGGCGGATCGGTGGCGAACATCATTGAAATGATAGACACGACGCCGGAAACCTTCCGCAATGGCTCGATGCCGCGGCACAAGGGGACTGTCGCGCAATGGGAGAAATTAGCCGACGAACTGGCCGCCGGGCACCTGACGCTGATGAGCCTGTGGGCGCACGGCAACGACGTATTCATGGCGCTCCACAATCCCGAATCCGGCAGGGTCGGCGTGGTCAGCATCGCCGCGAAGCGCAACGCATTTCCGTCGGTCGGACGGTTACACGCGCCGGCGCAACGGCTGGAGCGAGCGGTGCGCGACCTGCATGGGTTGGAACCGACCGACGCGCCCGACGCCCGGCCGTGGCTCGACCATGGCCGCTGGCCGGTGACGCATCCGCTCGGCAAGTCGGGCCCGGCCGGCGCAAAGGCCGATTACCTGTTCCTTTCGGCGGAAGGTGAAAGCCTGCACCAGGTGCCGGTCGGTCCGGTCCACGCCGGTGTCATCGAACCCGGCCATTTCCGTTTCACCGCGCAGGGCGAGACCGTTGTGCGGCTGGAGGAGCGACTGGGCTATGTCCACAAGGGGGTCGACGCGCTGATGACCGGCGCGACGATTTCCCGTGGCGCGGAACTCGCCGGCCGGGTTTCCGGAGACAGTTCGGTTGCCTTTGCCTGGGCTTACGCGCAGGCGGTCGAAGCGGCGCTCGGCGTTGCGGTGCCGCCGCGGGCGTTGATGTTGCGGGCGCTGATGGCCGAGCTGGAGCGGCTGGCCAACCACCTCGGCGATATCGGTGCGATCTGCAACGACGCAGCCTTCGCGATGATGCTCGCCCATTGCGGCGTGTTGCGCGAGAAGGTGCTGCGTGCCGCGGACGCCTGTTTCGGCCACCGCTTCATGCGCGACCGGATTGTGCCCGGCGGCGTTGCGCGCGACCTGACCCATGAAGGCGTGTCGGAGCTGCGCCAATTGCTGGCCGCTCTCCGCAGACCGTTCGAGGAACTGGTCGAACTCTACGATCACACGGCTTCGCTGCTGGACCGGACCGTGGGAACGGGGACGCTCAAGCCGGATCTCGCGATACGATTCGGTGCTGGTGGAATAGTCGGCCGCGCGTCAGGCCGCGATTTCGACGTGCGGCGCGATCTCGCCTACCGTCCTTACGATGCGCTGGTCTTCGACGTGCCGACGCGCGCGGATGGCGACGTCAATGCGCGGGTCTGGATCCGGATCGAGGAGGCCCGTTTTAGCCTGTCGCTGATCGAGCAGTGTCTGGAGCGCATGTCTGACGGGCCAATCCGTGCCGAACTACCCCAGCCGGGTGAAGCACGCGAGGGATTGAGTGTCGTCGAGGGATTCCGCGGCGATATCCTCGCCTGGGTGGCGCTGGACGCCGAGGGCCGGATCGCGCGCTGCCATTTGCGCGATCCCTCCTGGTTCCAGTGGCCGTTGCTGGAGGCGGTGATCGAGAACAACATCATCGCCGACTTCCCGCTGTGCAACAAATCCTTCAATTGCTCGTATTCCGGGCACGACCTGTAGGATGTCGCGATGAAAAGGTTCCTGCTGCAAGGTCTTGTCCGTCCCGCACTCACCGAAACGCCGCCGGCGGTTCCGGACGCCGCGCTCGAAGAACTCGGCAGAGCAGTCTGCGAAACGGCCCGAAAACGCCTTGGACGAAGTCTGGCGATCCGACAAGTCGATGCCGGTTCCTGCAATGGATGCGAGCTGGAAATCCACGCCCTCAACAATGCCTATTACGACCTGGAGCGCTTCGGCCTGCATTTCGTCGCGTCGCCACGCCATGCCGACGTGCTTCTGGTCACCGGACCGGTGACGCGCAACATGGCGGAAGCGCTGGAGCGGACATGGAATGCGACGCCGGATCCGAAATGGGTGGTAGCGGCAGGCGACTGCGCACGTGATGGCGGCTGTTTCGCCGGCAGTTACGCGATCGCCGGCGGGGTATCGACCGTGGTCCCGGTCGACTTGCACATACCCGGGTGTCCACCGACGCCGACCGCGCTCCTTGAGGGGCTGCTGGCGGTGCTGCAAATAGCGGCATGAACGGGGTCGGGGGATCCCGCCTTAAGTTCAGGTTTCGCGCTTGACCGAACCGGCTTTCTGCGCACCGATATTGTGTGCGAATTTCAGCCCGAGCCGTTCCTCGTCTTCCCAGACAATGCTGGCGGGTACGGTCATGCCAGGCTCGATTTCCAGATTCAGGAACCGCGGCAACTGGCCCGAAAAGAACCGCAAAACCTTGGCGCCGTCGACAGAGACGTCTTCGATCATGCATTTTTCGGGAGGAGCGCCAAACAGGCGGATCGATCCTATGATCCCGGCTGGCGAACGCGGAACGCGCCTGCGCTCGACTGTGCGTTCCTTGGAATCGGACGGGGAGTCTTTTTGTTGTTGCACACGCATTAACAGGTCCCAGAAATCGGGTTTCCAGATCACATTCCGGCAACTCCGGTGCACAGCCCTGCATCATGCGTTGGGGTTTCGGCCCCGGTTGCTGCATTTACGACTATGGAGCTTCCGCTTCCTATATCACGTTAAGCTAATAGATCGCATTTGATCATTTGCGATGCGAAATCTCGCATGACTGCCCGGCAAACGGCGCTAACCATGTTTTCCGTTCGCGTAACCCGACTGCCGGCACGTGCGCTAGGATTCCTGCGTCTGCCTGCAGAGCACGAGGTTCGGGTTATTTGCGCGGCTACGTTGCAGCCTTCCGGAAGGGACGGAACCCCCAGGCAACAAGGCACATGCCGCAGCGAGGGAGCGAGCCACGGTCCGCTCCCGTTCCTTCCGGCGAGCCGGGCGCTTCAAAGGGCGTTCAGCAGCAGTTGTGAACTAAGCAGCAGGCGGTAGCTGGCAGGGATGTCGACGTCAGGGGTCAGCCGAACCGAATCGGCGACGTAGTCATCGAAGACCTTCTTCATGCGCCGGTAGAACGACTTGGCCAGAACCGCCAGACCGTTTTCGCTGTCGAGCAGGAAGCTGCGGTGATTGAGGTTCACGGATCCGAGGATGGAAAGCCGACC
>JBNLDE010000121.1:0-21570 GCA_050304175.1 Zhengella sp.
GGTGCTCGACGGGCGCAAGGTCGATTTCGAGTATGACGGCGAGATGGCGGCCGACGTCGCGCTCAATCAGGCCTTGATGGAGCAATATCCGTTCATCCGCCTGTCGGGCCCGGCCAACGTGCTGGTGATGCCGGCGTTCCACTCGGCGTCGATCTCCACCAAGATGCTGCAGGAACTCGGCGGTTCGACCGTGATCGGCCCGCTGCTGGTCGGATTGAACAAGTCGGTCCAGATCATTCCGCTCAACGCCAAGGATTCCGACATCGTCAATATGGCGGTGATCGCGGCCTACAACGCCGCCGGCTGAACCGGCGGTAGGCAGGCGCACCGGAAAACGCTATACGATCCGCCGAAAGGCGGCGGACAACCCATGGCGAAAATATCCCTCAATCTCGATCAGATCATCGACGGCACGGCACTGCACGACAGGCTTGCCGGGATTGTCGACGCCCATCACGGCGACGCCACGTCGCCGCAGGTGCGCGCCGAACTGCTGGCGGCGCTCAAGCAGGAGCTGGCGGACGGCAGAACCCGCGCCGAGGCGATGCTGATGGAGGATGGCGGCGGGACGGCTTGCGCGGTCCGGATCTCGCACCAGATGGATGTGATCGTCAGCGCCCTGTTCGATTTCGCGGTCACGCATGTCTGCAGCGAGGGCGATCTTTCCGGGTCCGAGCGGATGGCCGTCGTCGCGGTCGGCGGCTATGGCCGGGGAACGCTCGCGCCGGGGTCCGACATCGACCTGCTGTTCCTTCTGCCGAACAAGCAGACGGCGTGCGGCGAGCGGATCGTCGAATACGTCCTCTACATACTCTGGGACATGGGGCTGAAGGTCGGCCACGCCACGCGCAGCACCGACGAATGCATTCGCCTGTCACGCGCCGATATCACCATCCGCACGGCCGTTCTGGAAACCCGCTACATCTGGGGCGATCGGGAACTGGTCGACAAGATGCTCGACCGGTTCGACAACGAGGTCGTCAAGGACACCGGCCCCGAATTCGTGCAGGCCAAGCTCGCCGAGCGCGACGATCGTCACACCAAGCAGGGCGAAAGCCGCTACAAGGTCGAGCCGAACATCAAGGAAGGCAAGGGCGGGCTGCGCGACCTGCACACGCTGTTCTGGATCGGCAAGTACTATTATCGCGTCCGCACCGCCGAGGAGCTGATCGGCAAGGGCGTTTTCACCCGCAAGGAGTACAATGTTTTCCGCAAGGCGGAGGATTTCCTGTGGGCCGTGCGCTGCCACATGCATTTCGAAACCGGCAAGCCCGAGGAGCGGCTGCATTTCGACATTCAGCGCGATATCGCCAGCCGGCTCGGATATCACGCGGGGCCGGGCCTGTCGGCCGTCGAGCGTTTCATGAAGCACTACTTCCTCGTCGCCAAGGATGTCGGCGACCTGACGCGCATTTTCTGCGCCGAACTGGAGGAGGAGCAGGCCAAGCACGTGCCCGGCTTCAACCGGCTGCTGGCCGGGTTCAGCCGGCGCAAGCGCAAGCTGGCCGGCACGAGCGACTTCATCATCGACAACCACCGCATCAACGTGGCCGCCGGCGACGTGTTCGAGAAGGACCCGGTCAATCTGCTGCGGTTGTTCTGGTTCGCCGACAGGCACGGGCTCGAATACCATCCCGACGCCATGCAGCTCGTCACCCGGTCGCTCAGGCTGGTCAACCGCGACCTGCGCCGCGACGCCGAGGCCAACGAACTGTTCATGGACGTCCTGACCTCCGACCGCGACCCGGAGCTCAACCTCAGGCGCATGAACGAGGCCGGCCTGCTCGGCAAGTTGATCCCGGACTTCCGCAAGATCGTCGCGATGATGCAGTTCTCGATGTACCACCACTACACGGTGGACGAGCACCTGTTGCGCTGCATCGGCGTGCTGTCTTCGATCGAGCAGGGCAACGAGGCCGCCGCGCATCCGCTGGCCCACAACATTCGCGACCACATCAAGGCAAACCGCCGCGTCCTCTATGTCGCGCTGTTGCTGCATGACATCGCCAAGGGCCGGCCGGAGGATCATTCGGTCGCCGGTGCGAAGATCGCCAAGCGGCTGTGTCCGCATATGGGCCTGTCGGCCGCCGAGACCGAGACGGTCGCCTGGCTGGTCCGGGAACACCTGGTGATGTCGATGACCGCCCAGACCCGCGACCTCAACGACCGCAAGACGATCGAGGACTTCGCCGCCGTGGTCCAGTCGGTCGACCGGCTGAAAATGCTGCTGGTGCTGACGGTGTGCGACATTCGCGGCGTCGGTCCCGGCGTCTGGAACGGCTGGAAGGGACAGCTTCTGCGCACGCTCTACAACGAGACCGAGCTCATGTTGTCCGGCGGTTTCTCCGGCGCGTCGCGCGCCGCGCGCGCCGAAGCCGCCCGCTCCAAGCTCGCCGGGGAGCTGGCCGATTGGCCGGCCGAGGAGCGCGAGGCCTGTCTCGACCTGCATTACACGGCCTATCTGCTGACCGTGGACCTGCCGGATCAGGTGCGCCACGCCGCATTCATCCGCGACACCGACAAGGCCGGCAAGCGGATGGCGACCGCGGTTCGAGCGCTGGAATTCGAGGCGATCACCGAAATCACGGTGCTGGCGCCCGACCATCCGCGCCTGCTCTCGGTCATTGCCGGCGCATGCGCCGGCGCCGGCGCCAACATCGTCGACGCGCAGATCTTCACCACGACCGACGGCAGGGCGCTGGACACCATCCTGATCAACCGCGAGTTCGATCGAGACGAGGACGAACTGCGCCGGGCGGCGCGCGTCAGCCGGCTGATAGAGGACGCCCTGTCGGGCAAGGAACGGCTTTCGGAGATGATCGAGCGCCAGTCCAAGCCGAGACGCCGCGTCAAGGCGTTCCGGATCGCGCCGCGCGCCGAGATTCGCAACGCCCTGTCGCGCAAATTCTCGGTCATCGAGGTTGAGGGCATGGACCGCCCGGGCCTGCTGTCGGAACTCACCGGCGCGTTGTCCGACCTGTCGCTCGACATCGCCTCCGCGCACATCACCACCTTCGGCGAGAAAGTGATCGACACCTTCTATGTCACCGATCTTGTCGGCCACAAGATCGAGAGCGAGACCCGCCAGACGCGCGTTCGCGACGCGCTGCTGGAGGTCCTTTCGAACAAGGCCAACGCCAATTCAACAAAATCACGGGGCAAGGCCGCGGCCGAGTGACGTGACAATGGTCGATGGAAACGCTCCATGAGCCTGGTAGGCAAATTCGCAAGTGTCGGCTCGGCCACCATGGCGAGCCGCGTCCTCGGTTTCGTTCGCGAGGCGCTGATCGGCGCAGCGCTGGGCGCCGGCCCGGTCGCCGACGCGTTCTATGCCGCGTTCGGCTTTCCCAACTTGTTCCGGCGGCTGTTTGCCGAGGGCGCGTTCAATTCGGCCTTCATTCCGCTGTTTGCCAAGGAAGTCGAAGGCGGCGGGCTGGAGGCGGCGCGCAAGTTTGCCGAGCAGGTGCTCGCCGTCCTCGTCGCGGTGCTGATCGCGGTCACCGCGCTCGCCATCATCTTTATGCCCGCGCTGGTGGCGACCGTCGTGGCGCCGCTGTTCCGCGACACGCCCGACAAGTTCGCCCTGACCGTCGACCTGACGCGGATCATGTTTCCCTACCTGCTGTGCATGTCGCTGGTCGCGATGTTCTCGGGCATCCTCAATTCGCTGCGCCGCTACTTCCTCGCCGCGATCGTGCCCGTGCTGCTCAACATCGTCCTGGTTGGCGCGACCGCGACCGCGCTGTGGCTGGAGGTCGACAGCTTCACCACGGGCTACTGGCTGGCATGGGGCGTGTTCGCCTCGGGGTTTGTCCAGTTGGCGCTGCTGGTCTGGGGTGTCTGGCGCGAAGGCCTGACGATCGCCTGGCGGATGCCCCGCATGACGCCGCAGGTGAAGCGCCTCCTGCTCCTGATGGGGCCGGCGATGCTGACCGGCGGCGTGGTCCAGATCAACATCATGATCGGCCGCATCATCGCGTCCGCCCAGGATGGCGCCATCGCGCTGCTCAACTATGCCGACCGCATCAACCAGCTGCCGCTCGGCGTCATCGGCGTTGCCATCGGCGTCGTGCTGCTGCCCGAACTGTCGCGCGCGCTCAGGGCGAACAACATCGACGACGCCAACCACCTGCAGAACCGCAGCCTGGAATTCGCGCTCGGCCTCACCCTGCCGGCCGCCGTCGGATTCATGGCCATGCCTGATCCGCTGGTCAACATCCTCTACGAGCGCGGCGCGTTCGGCGCCGAGACGACGCGGCTGACCGCCCAGGCGCTCGCCGCCTTTGCCGCGGGCTTGCCCGCTTATGTCCTGGTCAAGGTGTTCCAGCCCGCCTATTTCGCCCGCGAGGACATGAAGACGCCGCTGTGGTTTTCCGCCACAGCGGTTTTCGTCAATGTCGCGCTGTCGCTGCTGCTGTTTCCACTGTTCGGACACGTCGCCATCGCGGCGGCAACCGCGGTCTCGGCGTGGGTCAATTTCGTCCTGCTGGCGGCGACGCTGTGGCGGCGCGAGGATTTCCAGCCGTCCGCGACGGTGCTGCGCAGGGTGGTCATGATAGTGGTGTCCAGCGCAGTCATGGGCGCGTTCATCGTCGGCGCCCAACTCCTGCTCGCCACCTGGTTCGCCGATCCGTCGCTGGCGGTTCGCCTGGCGGCGACGCTGGGCGTCGTGACGGCCGCGGCTGCGATCTATTTCGTCGCGGTGATTTCCACCGGCGGCCTTGATCGCGGCGAGCTGATGCGGGCGGTCAGGCGCCGCAAGAAGGCGTAAGGATGAGATGCCGCCGGCGCCTGTGCGCCGGCGGCCGCATTCGGCTTACCAGACCTGGTAGGACGATGCCCTGTTGTTCATCGACGGGCCAAGATGCGCCCGGTTGGTCGCATATACGTGGCAGACACCGCCGTAGCCCGGATTCCGGCAAAGCCGGATCCTGGCGCCGCCGAAAACGCGCAGCGACGTCACCCGGTTGTTCCAGAAGCCGGTGACATTGGCGTCCGCCATGCCCGGATTCACACAGACGCGGGCGCCGGTGTAGCTCGGCCCGTCATAGACGCAGACCCTCTTGAAACTCCCGGGCGGGCCAGGCGGAGGCGAGTAGCCCGGCGTGCCGAAAACGATCCATCCACCGCCCGGCAGCGGGATCTTGACGCCGAACTGGACGTTTCCGCCGCCGGTTGGCGCGCCGAGCAGGCTCCGCGCGACCCATCCGTCGGGGCCGGGGTGATAGATTTTGCACCAGGTATTTGCCGCGTTGCATTGCGACACGTCGACGATTTCGCCGGCGGTGAGCGTATCGACCACCGCATAGCCGCCGCCGGGACCGGACCGGACATTGGCCGCGGTGAGCGCCCGCGCGTCGATTGCCGAAGCGGTTGACGTCAAAAGGGCCATTGCCGTCACGGCGAGGCCCGCTTTCAGGATGAGACTTGAAGCTTTCATGGCGCTTCTCCTCGTGGCTGGGACATTGAACAGCTAATACATGTCCGGTCATGCGACATTGATCGCCGTCAAGGCCCGGGCGATGGCGATGCAGGGCGGCAACGACAGGGATCCGATCACCGCGACCGCCGTCATGCCCCTTGATTAGCGCTTCTGCCTCGGCCATAAGCGCGCGGACCAATCGCCTGCCGCCGGAGCGACCATGCTCCCACCGGGCCCTCCACCAGCTTCGGAGATTTTCAACATGGGCAGCTTCAAGCCACTCGTATTCTCGGGCGTCCAGCCCACCGGCAATCTGACACTCGGCAACTATCTCGGCGCGATCCGCAAATTCGTCGCCCTGCAGGAAAGCCACGACTGCATCTACTGCGTGGTCGACCTGCACGCCTTGACGGTCAACCCCTCGCCGAAGGAGCTGCTTGCCGGCACGCGCTCGATCGCGGCGGCGTTCCTCGCCTCGGGGATCGACCCGGTCAAGCACATCGTGTTCAACCAGAGCCGCGTCTATCAGCACGCCGAACTGGCGTGGATATTCAATTGCGTGGCCCGGATGGGCTGGCTGAACCGGATGACCCAGTTCAAGGAAAAGGCCGGCAAGGACCGCGAGAATGCGTCGGTGGGCCTGTTTGCCTATCCTGACCTGATGGCCGCCGACATCCTTCTCTATCGCGCCACCCACGTGCCGGTCGGCGACGACCAGAAGCAGCATCTGGAGCTTTGCCGCGACATCGCGCAGAAGTTCAACAACGACTATTCGGAACGGATCGGCGAACTGGAACTCGGCGTCGAGATGCAGGTCGGCGATGAGCGGGTCAACGGCTACTTCCCGATCACCGAGCCGCTGATCGAGGGACCCGCGACGCGTGTGATGAGCCTGCGCGACGGCACCAAGAAGATGTCGAAGTCGGACCCGTCCGACCTGTCGCGCATCAACCTCACCGACGATGCCGAAACCATCGCCCGCAAGATCCGCAAGGCCAAGACCGATCCCGACGCATTGCCGTCGGAGCCGGCCGGCCTCGAAGGGCGGCCCGAAGCGGCCAACCTCGTCGGCATCTATGCCGCGCTCGCCGACCGGTCGCGCGACGATGTGCTGAAGGAATATGGCGGCAGGCAGTTCTCGGAATTCAAGCCTGCGCTCGCCGATCTTGCCGTCGAGGTGCTTTCCCCGATCGCCGGTGAAATGCGCCGGATCAGCGCCGATAAGACCTATGTCGACGGCGTTCTGCGCGATGGCGGCGAACGCGCCTCGGTCATGGCCGGCGCGACGATGAAGGAAGTGCGCAAGATCGTCGGGCTTCTCGGCGACTGAGACACGAAGCCACGCCAGCGGGACGACGTCTTGCCCCGGAGTCAACGGGATGGCAGATTGCGCCGTCGCCACAATCCACGGAATCCTTGATGGTATCGAAACGATTGAGTCACGAGGCGGGACACCGCCGCAAGTTCCTCGCGGTCATCGACCAGACCGAGGAATGCGAGCGCTCATCCGCCTATGCCGCGCGCCGGGCCGCCAACACCGGCGGCGCACTGGTTCTGGTCTACGTGATCGAACCCGGCGACTTCCAGCACTGGCTCGGCGTCGAGAAGATCATGCGCCAGGAGGCTATGGACGAGGCGAGCGCCACGCTGGCCGGGCACGCGGAACGGCTGCGCGCCGCCCTCGGCATCGAGGCCGAAACGGTTGTCCGCGAGGGCAAGCAGACCGAGGAGATCCACAAGCTGATCGAGGAAGACCAGGATATCGCCATCCTGGTCCTGGCGGCCGGCGTATCGTCGGAAGGTCCCGGACCGCTTGTCGCGTCGATTGCCGGCAAGGGCGCGGCATTTCCGATCCCGGTCACGGTCGTTCCGGCAAGCCTGACCGACGAGGACATCGAAAGTCTGGCCTGACGACGGGCTCCGGCATCGCGCCGGCACCTTGAATGCCGCTGTGTCGTGACTTAGATTGATGGAAAGTCCAGGCGCTTGCGACGGCGCTATCTGCGCCGGAGTTCCGGACCGGGAGTTCATCGATGTTTATCCAGACCGAAGCTACGCCGAATCCGGCGACGCTGAAATTTCTGCCGGGCCAGGTCGTCCTCGATCAGGGAACGGCCGATTTCCGCAACGTCGAAGAAGTCGACGGACAGTCGCCGCTGGCCGAAAGCCTGTTTGCGCTGCCGGGAATTACAGGCGTCTTCTTCGGCTATGATTTCGTGACCGTGAGCAAGGATGACGCCACGGACTGGCAGCACCTCAAGCCAGCCATCCTCGGCGCGATCATGGAGCATTTCATGTCGGGTGCTCCGGTCATGGCCGGCGCCCAGGGCAACGAAACCGCCGGCGAGGAATTCTTCGACGAAGCCGATGGCGAGATTGTCGCCACGATCAAGGAACTGCTCGATACCCGCGTGCGTCCGGCGGTCGCCCAGGATGGCGGCGACATCACCTTCCGCGGCTTTCGCGATGGCACGGTGTTCCTGCACATGAAGGGCGCCTGCGCCGGGTGCCCCTCTTCGACCGCGACGCTCAAGCATGGAATCCAGAACCTGCTGCGCCATTTCGTGCCCGAAGTCGAGCAGGTCGAACAGGTGACCTGACGGTCGGGAATGAGTCGCACCTACAAATCAAAAGGCCGCCCGAAGGCGGCCTTTTTCATGTTCGTTGAAGGTGTGCCGCTCTTAGCGGAACAGCGCCAGCATGTTCTGCGTGCTGGAATTGGCGATCGACAGCGACTGGATGCCGAGCTGCTGCTGGGTCTGGAGCGCCTGCAGACGGGTCGATTCTTCCGTCATGTCCGCATCGACAAGCTGGCCGACGCCGCGGTCGATGGCGTCCATCAGGTTCGACACGAAGTTGGTCTGGATCGAGATGCGGTTCTTGGCCGCGCCAAGGTCGGAAGCCGCCGTGGTCATCGAGGAGATCACGGCGTCGACATTGGTGATCATGTCGTCGATATCGGTCGTGTCGATACCGGCCGCGGTCAGGTCGAGATTGTTCACGCCGACGGTCACGGCACCGGCACCGGTCGTGGTGAAGGTCGTGTCCAGGATGCCGCTTGCGGTGGCATTGGCGTCGAACAGGGCGACGGTCGTGGTGTCGATATCGATCGTGCCGACCGAAACCGCACCGGCGGAATCGCGGTTGAACGAAGCGACGATGGACTTCGTGGCCGCATAGGTGGCGGCGGAAGAGTCCACGGACAGCCAGTTCTCGCCGGAGAAGCTTGCCGAGCCGGCGATGCTGGTGAGCTGGCTCTGCAGCTGGCCGATTTCCGACTGGATCTTCGTTTTATCGACACCGGGCTCGCGGGCGGCGACGAGCTTCGACTTGATCTCGTCGACGACGTCGATGGCGCTGTTGACGCCGGTATAGGCGACGTCGAGCTTGGCGGAGCCGAGGCCGAGCGCATCCTGCACCGTGCCCAGGGACTTGTTGTCGGAACGCATCGTGGTCGCAATCGACCAATACGCGGCGTTGTCCGAAGCGTCGGCGACGCGATAGCCGGTGGAAATGCGGCCCTGGGTGGATTCGAGTGCTTTGCTGGTGGCTTCGAGAGTACGCAACGCCGTCATCGCGGCGTTATTGGTCATGATACTGGACATACTGGTCCCTTACTCTGATACACTAAAGGGACATACCGGGCTTTCCGGTACAGCGGCTTGGCATCATGCCCTTATCCGGAGATATTCCGCTGTCACTTTCGTTATTTGTGCCAGCGAAATCTAAAAAAAGGCTGAATCGGTCCGCGAATAAGTGGGACAAAGCCGAAAGAAAGTAATTACCGGTCTACAGGAAAGAACGGATCAGGCTGCCGACGAGCAGATTCCAGCCGTCGATCATGACGAAGAAAAGAACCTTGAACGGGAGCGCGACCACGGTCGGCGGCAGCATCATCATGCCCATCGCCATGGTGATCGTCGCGACCACCAGATCGATGACCAGGAACGGGATCGCGACCAGGAATCCGATTTCGAACCCCCGGCGCAGCTCCGAGATCATGAACGCGGGGACCAGAATCCGCAGTTCGGTGACGGATCCGCTGTCCTGGGCCTGTCCGGCATCCGCCTCGTTCGCCCCCGACCGTTCGGCCGCGAGGTCCGCGAACAGGCTCAGGTCCTTTTCGCGGACATTGTTCAGCATGAAATCGCGGAACGGGTCGACGATTTTCTCGAGCGCGACATCCTCCGATATCTCGTTCTTCATCAGCGGTTGTATGCCGTCGTTCCAGGCGCGGTCAAAGACCGGCGTCATGACATAGAAGGTCATGAACAGCGCGAGGCTGACCAGGATCATGTTCGCTGGCGTCGTCTGCAGGCCGATCCCCGCTCTCAGGATCGAAAACGTGATGATAAAGCGGGTAAAGCTCGTCACCGTGATCAGGAGTCCGGGCGCAATGGCCAGCACCGTGAGCAGGCCGAACATCTGGATGATGTATCCGGCGGTCTGCCCCGGGCTCCCGTCGCCCAGGTTTCCCAACTGTCCGAGCTGGCTCAGCGGCAGCGATTGCGCCTGGGCGACCCCGGCGACGCCCAGCAACGCGAGGACGGTGAGAATGGTGCGTATCATTCGTACAGCAATGTCTTGATGAAGACGTTCTTGACCTTGCCGTCGGAGCGAATGCGCGCGCGGTCGAGCAGGTTGGCCTTGAAATCGAGGAAGGCGCTGGGCCCTTCCAGTTCAGACAGTTGAAGGGTCCGGATATAGGTCAGGAGATCCTGGTGGATCTCCTGCCTGAGGATTTCCTCGATCGGCTGATCGACCACGATCGCCAGTTCGATCCGGATCCAGATGTCTTTCGGGGCGAGGATGTTCGTCACGATCGGCTCGAGGTCGAGCGAATTGCCCGACAGGACCGTCTGGGGGGGGTCCCCGGCGGCTTGCGCCCCTTTTTTCGCGCCGTGCCCGGCTTTTTCCGCGCCGTGGCTCGCCGATGCGGTCTCGTGCCCGGTTTGCGGTGCATCCATGGCCGCTTCGCTACCAGGGGACGGGGTGTCCTTGAACAGGAACTGACCGCCGCCGAAACCGACGCCGGCGGCGATTACGGTAAGCAACAGGAGAATGAGGCCTTGCGTGACAAGGGAAGGTCCTTTTGGTTCCATTTCTTCCGAACTGAACACGTCTACCATGGCTGTTTCCTAGAGCGGAGAAATCAGCGTGATGATCTGGTGTCCCCAGGGCGGCTGCTGGACCTCGGTGATCCGTCCACGCCCGCCGTAGGAAATCCGCGCCTCGGCAATCCGCTCATACGATATCGTGTTGTTCGGTTCGATATCGGACGGGCGCACGATGCCCTCGATGGTCAGGATGCGGAGTTCGGCATTGACCCGGACCTCCTGCGACCCCTTGATCAGAAGGTTGCCGTTTTGCAGAACGCGAATGACCACCGCCGCGACGGACAGCTTGATCGTCTCGGCACGCGTCGTCCCGCCGGTCCCGGTGAAGTCTGTGCTGGAATCGACAGTGCCGTCCGCCGACGCCGAATGACCCACGCTGTCGAGGTCGGCGGATCCGGACAGGCTGAGACCGAGGCCAGACTTGCGGCTCCGGTCGGACTTGTTGGTGAACTGCGCCTTGTCGTCGATTGAGATCTGAACCGTGAGAATATCGCCGGCCGAAAGCGCGCGCTTGGTGACGAACAGGTTGCTGGCGCGGTCGTTCCAGGCCGAAAACCGGTTGACCGCCGAAGGCGGGCGCTCCGGATAGCTTTCATACGCCATCTGGGTGCCGTCCAGTTCCATTCCGACCTGCGAAAGTTTCGGCGGGCTACCGATCTCCGACGCGGTCTGGGAACACGACGCCAGCAGCACGCCGGCCAGCGCGACCTGGATGCTCCGGGCGACCGGACGCGGGGACCTGCCTGCGGACATGTGTAGCAAATGGGCAAACATCAGCTCGGATCCGTTTTGCGCGCCGAATCGGCGATTATGGAAGTGATCGCGGCCGCGGATTTGGCGTCCATTTCATTGAGGATGACCCCGGCGTTGCGTGGCGGCAATTTGAGCAGGATCGCGGCCGCGAGGCCGGACTCCAGCATTTCCATCCGCGTGGCGGCTGCGTCGGCGCGCATCTTGGAATAGATTTCGACGATGCTTTCGGTTGCCTGTTCGGCAAACGCCTCGCGGCGGCGCATCCATTCCTGGAAGGTCGCCCGCTTTTCTTCCAGCACGGCGATCCGCGCCTCCACGTCCTTCATCAGGTCGCGCAGTTCCTCCTCCTTCAGCGTGTATCGTCGCTCGCGCGCTTCATCGATCACGTTGGAGCAGAACCGGGTCACGTCGCCGCGGTCGCGGGTGCGCGCGACGGTTCCCGTCACCATCTGTTGGGCGGGTGCGTCGGCCACCGCCAGCATGGCGGCGCAACCCAACGCGGCGCTGATCAGATATTTCCGGGTTCTCGTCATTGCATTACCAAATCTGCCTGCAGGGCGCCGGCGCTCTTGATGGCCTGTAGGATCGCGATGATGTCGGTCGGCTTGACGCCCAGGCGGTTCAGCCCGTCGACCAGGCTTTGCAGGTCGACGCCCTCGACCGTGGAGACGGAACCGCCCGACTGGTTGACGTCGACAAACGTGTTCGGCTGGACCGCGGTTTCACCGCGCGAGAACGGGTTGGGCTGCACGACCTCCGGCGATTCGGTGACGCGGACCGACAGCGTGCCGTGGCTGATCGCGACCCTCGAAACACGGACATCCTCGCCGATCACGATCGTGCCGGTCCGCTCGTCCATGACCACGCGCGCCGGCGACTGGGTGTGCACCGCCAGATTTTCGATCTGGGCGAAGAACCGCGTCGGCGTGACCTTCGGCGGAAGCCGGATCTCGATCGAGCGGGAGTCCTGTTCCTGCGCCAGCGCCATCTTGTAGTGGTCGCGGGCAAACGAATTGATCACATCGGTGACCGCGACGGCGGTCGAGAAGTCCGGGTTGCGCAATTGCAGCGTCAGCGACCTGACATCGGCGAAGTCCGCCTTGATCTCGCGCTCCACGATCGCACCGTTGGGCACGCGCCCGACGGTGGGTACGCCCTGGGTCACCTTTTCCGCCTGGCCCGCGGCCTCGAACCCGGATACGATCAGCGGGCCTTGGGCAACGGCGAAGATCTCGCCATTGGCGCCGCGCAGCGGCGTCATCACCAGCGTGCCGCCGGCAAGCGAGGTCGCATCGCCGAGCGACGAGACCGACACGTCGACGCGCGCACCGGCCCTGGCAAAAGGCGGCAGGTTTGCCGTGACGATCACCGCCGCGACGTTTTTCGAGCGCGTCCGGCCGTTTTCGATCGGAACGCCGAGAACGTCCAGCATCGAGCGCAGCGATTGCTCGGTGAAGGGTGCGTTCCTGAGACCGTCGCCGGTACCCTGCAGCCCGATGACCAGCCCGTATCCGATAAGCTGGTTGTCGCGGACGCTCTGCAGCACCGCGATGTCCTTGACCCTGGACGCGGAAAAAGCGCTGGTTGGAACCAGCGCCATGAGCAGGATCGCGAGCAGCTTCTTCATGGGCTTGCCACCCTGAGCGTTCCGTCCGCGAGCACCGTCGCCGAGATTGTCTGGCCGCTGTCCTGGTTGCGCAACTGGATGGTGTCGCCGATGCCGCCGCGCCCAAGCGGGATCGCTGTCATCGCGATCTCCAGCCCGTTGCTGCGGTAATAGACGGTGGTTGGCTGGCCTGCCTCCACCAGATAGGGGGCACGCACGGAATCGGGCAGGATCGGACGCCCCGGAATGATCGTTCGCGCGGCGACGAGGCCGATGATTTCGTCCGCCTTGCGCACGATCGGACCGGCGTAGTTCAGTTTCCGGCGCGTGGTGACCTGGCGCAGCATGCTGGCGTTGACGGTCTGCCCGGGATAGATCACCCGCTGGGCAACGACCAGTTCCTCGCCATGTGCGGAGGCAAATCCGGCAAGCAGAATTGCGAAGGCGAAAACCAAGCGCTTGCCGAGATCTGTCATGACGGGCCTTATCGGATGTTCTTGGAGACGACCGCGGCCATCTCGTCGGCAGCCTGAATGACCTTCGAGTTCATTTCGTAGCCGCGCTGGGCCGATATGAGCTCGGTGATTTCCTTGATCGGGTCGACGTTGGAATCCTCCAGGTAACCCTGGCGGACCACGGCGAAGCCCGGGTCGCCGGGAACCCCTGTGGTCGGCTCGCCCGAAGCCGGGGTCTGCGCGAACAGGCTGCCGCCCATCGCCTGCAGTCCCGCGTCGTTGGGGAAGACCGCCAGCGAAATCTGGCCGAGCTCCTGCAGATCGACCTGGTCGGCGATGCGGGCGAAGACCTGCCCGGAATCGTTGACGATCACTTCGACCGCGTCCTGGGGAATGGTTATCGCGGGAATGACCGGAAACCCGTCGGTCGTGACCATCTGGCCGGTGGCGTTGGTGTTGAACGCGCCCGACCGGGTGTAGAGCGTTTGCCCACCGCTGCCCTCGATCTGGAACCAACCGCCGCCGGTGAGCGCAAGATCCAGCCGGTTGCCGGTCGCGGTCAGCGAACCCTGGATGTTGACGGAGCGCACCGCGGCCGTGCGGACACCGAGCCCGATATTGGCGCCCTCGGGCACCACGTTCTCGTTGGCCCGCGTCGGCACGCCCTGCACCCGTTCCGACTGGTATAGCAGATCGGTGAATTCGGCGCGGGTGCGCTTGTAGCCGGTGGTGTTGACGTTGGCGATGTTGTTGGCGATGACCTCCAGATTGGTCTGCTGGGCATTCATGCCGGTCGCCGCGATTGAAAGCGCTCGCATAGTCTTCCCCCTAGATGGTCATCCGGCTGATTTCGAGATAGGCCGATACGATCTTGTCGCGAATGGCGATCGCTGCGGTCAGCGCCTGCTCGGCGTCCATCACCGCGTCGGCCACTTGGCGCGGCCCGGCGTCGCCCTGGATGCCGCGGATCGCAGTGGTTTCAGAATTCTCAAGCTGGTGGACCACGTTGGCGCCGGCCCGCGCGACCATGTCCATGAAAGATCCGGCGCCGGCGATCGGCGGCGCGCCCGTGATCTTCTGGGTGTCGTTTTGGCTGGTGCTTCGCGCCGCCAGCGCGGCACCGAGGCTGACTGGATCGATCATCACGTACCTCTCATCAGGTCGACCGTCATCGAGATCAGTTCGCGCACCTGGCGCATGACCTGGATATTCGCTTCATAGGCGCGGTTGGCGTCACGCATGTCCGCCATTTCGATCAGCACATTGACGTTCGGCAGCTTGACGTAACCCGCCTCGTTGGCCGCCACGTTTCCCGGATCGAACTCCAGCGGGAAGGCCCGCTTGTCGTTGTTGATCGAGTCGACATGAACGAACGATGCGCCGGAGGCCTTGTCGAGCTCGGCTGCGAAGCTGATGGTCTTGCGTTGATACGGATCGCCGCCCGGGACCGATGCGGTCGACTGGGCGTTGGCGAGGTTTTCGGAGACGACCTGCAAGCGTGTCGACTGGCTGCCCATTCCCGAGCTGGCCACCTTGAGAGCTGCTGACAAAGGATCCATCTGTTAGCCCTTCGATGCCGCCATGAGCATGCGGTGGAACGCCTTGGTGATGGCCGTGTTGATCTCGTAGTCGCGGCGTATCTCGGATGCTTTCATCACTTCGTTTTCGATGCGGACAGGCGATCCGGAGACGGTCATCTCGGCGTCCGCCCGCTCGAGCATGTTTTCCTTGCCCAGTTCGACATGCCGCGCGTTGGTGGCACGCATCTGGAACTGGGTTTCCTGGAGCACGCTGTCGAACGGCTTCACATCGGTGGCCCGGTAACCGGGCGTCGAGATGTTGGCTATGTTATTGGCAACGGCCGCCTGGCGGATCGACAACCATTGCGCTTGCTGCGACGCCAAGGCGAACACCGGCAATGATGACATGACTGCGTTCCTCGTTCTCCTGCTAGGAGTAATGGCGCAGTCTTGCGTGAAACTTGCGGGCGTCCCCTACGAGGCGTCCGGCCGCCAGGTGAACACCTTCCCAGCCGATGTCTTGATTTCCCAGACCTTGCCGTTGAACCGGATGTCGACGACCAGGCTACCGTCGGAAAGACGCGAATTCGGCCGCACGATATTGATGACGCCGCCATCGACCACGATGGCGCGGCCGTCGATCGCCCGCAGGATCGAGACCGGGGCCCCCTCGCCGGGGAAGGATTGTTTCGGTCCCGGCTCGTTTGGTATGCCGGGTGGCGCTCCGGGGCGCCGGGGCGTTCCGGTTATGACATTGTCGAGCTGCGGCGGGGCGGGGACGCCGGCGATCTCCTTGAAGCGCGGCGCACGGTCCTCCGGCTCGCTTGGCACGGTGTCGGTCAGCCCGGTATACTGCATGCGCGGCGGGCCGAATTTTTCGGGGTGGCGATGCACGTAGAACGGAAACGCGCCCGATACGCCCGCGAGGGCCAATCCCGCCATCGACAGTACGATGTCCGTTGCGTGGCGGCGCAGCCAGGACTTCCGGCGTTTGCGCCTGGGGGGCCTGTCGGCGGTTCCGGCGGTCTTGCCGTGATCGGACTCACGCTGCATTGCGGTTGTCTCCGGATTGCCGTTCCTTGAGGTGGTTTGAGAGTTCCGCGAACGGATCGCGCGACGGCGGGTCCTGCGGCGACTGGCAGAGCGCTTCGTAGATCACCGGCACGGTTGCCACGGCCTGATCGAGCGCCGGATCATTGCCCGGTTGCCATCCGCCCAGCAATCTGAGGTCGGCGGTCTCTTCGTATCGGGCGATCATCGCGCGCAGCTGCTGGACGAGCATCCGTTGCTCACTGCTCCAGACCCGCGGCGCCAGTCTTGAAAGCGACCGCAACGGATCGACCGGCGGGTAGCGCCCCTGGTCGGCAATCGCCCGGTCGAGCACGAGATGGCCGTCGAGAATGCCGCGCACCGCATCGGCGACGGGATCGTTGTGGTCGTCTCCGTCGACCAGCACCGAGATGATTGCGGTGATCGACCCGCCGCCCGCCGGTCCGGTTCCGGCGCGCTCGAGCAGCTTGGGCAGGTCGGTGAACACAGAGGCCGGATAGCCGCGGGCCACCGGCAGTTCGCCGATCGAAATGCCGACCTCGCGCAGGGCGTGCGCATAACGGGTCAGCGAGTCGATCAGCAGCAGAACGCGCTGGCCGCGCCCGCGGAAATACTCGGCGATCCGCATTGCGAGATCGGGCGCCGTCTGGCGCATCATCGCGCTTTCGTCGCTGGTCGCCACCACGGCAACGGTCCGCTGCATCGCATCCGGCCCGATGGCGTCGTCGAGGAATTCGCCCACTTCGCGTCCGCGCTCGCCGACCAGGGCGACCACGGCCACGTCGAAAGCGTCGGTTTTGGCCAGCATCGACAGCAGCGTCGATTTGCCGACACCCGAGCCGGCAAACACGCCGAGACGCTGGCCGTAGCAAAGCGGCGTGAAAATATCCATCACCCGCACCCCGCTGCGCACACCGGTTCGGATCCGGTCCCGGCTCAGGACCTGGCTGCGGAAATCGCCATCCTGATCGTCCAAGTCGGCATCGGGCAACGGAGCTTCGCGCCCGTCGATCGGCTCGCCGAGCGCATTGAAGACGCGGCCAAGCCACGATGCCGCCGGCCGGCGTTCGGAGGCATATTCGAGGAAGACGTCCTGTCCGATCCGGATCGACCGGGTTTCGTGATAGGGCGCGATGATCACCTCTCCGTGGTCGATCTGGATGACCGCGCCCCGTTGCCGATTGTCGCCGCTGCCGAACAGGACCCGGTCGCCTATGCGCACATGGCTTTCAAGGCCGCGGACCCGGAAGAACAGCGGAGCGATGGCCACGACGCGGCCGCCGAGCCTGAGCGATTGATCGCCACGCGGGAAATTCGCGCTGAGCGCCCTCAGGCGCTTCAGCGCCTGGGCAGCCACTATTGGCCTCCAATAAGGCGAATGGCCTCTTCAAGCGAAGATCCGCTGCTCTGCATCAGCGCGGCGACACCCTCGAATGTCCGCTGCACGGTGATGAGCCGGCTCATCTCCTCGATCGGATTGACGTTGGACTGTTCCACGAAACCCTGAATGACACCGACGTCAGAGCGGTCGACGGCCGGATCGGGCGGCGAACCCGGGATCAGACCGGAGTTCCCGAAGCGCTCGAAGTCCGGCCCCGGCGTGTATTCGAACAGGCCAATGGCGCCGACCTGCTTTCCGTTCTGAACCAGGAAACCGTCGCTGCCGGCCACCGGCGGGCCGGCTTTGGGATCAAGCTGGATCGGTGCCCCGCCCGGATCGACGACGGGATACCCCTCCAAGGTCACCAGTTCTCCGTCCGGGGTCATCTTGAAGCGGCCGTCCTTTGTGACGACCATGCCGGCCGGGGTGTCGATCCCGAACCACACATCGCCCTGGGTCGCGAAGTCGAGCGGGTTGCCGGTCTCGACCGTGCCGCCCTTTCGCGGAGACAGATAGGTTGTGCCTTCGCTGACGAACGAAGTGTCGGTCGACGACGCGCCCGAGAGCAGTTCCTCGAAGCGGATTTGGGTGGCCCTGAAACCGACCGTGTTGGAGTTGGCGATGTTATCGGCAATCGTCTCCAGTCGGTGTTGCAGCGCGACATGCGATGACAGTGCGACATACAGACCATCCTGCATGGCATTTACCTCACGGCTTGTACTTTTGAATGGCGATCATCAGGTCCGCCGACAGACCGAAGCTTTGCGTTCCGCCGAACAGCAGCCCCGCGGTCGCCGCGGCGGTGCCGGACGATCCGTTCGACATGTCCCACATCGCCGCGAAACGTCCGATGAACTTGGTCAGTTTGTCTGGATCGGCGAAATCGGCGACGTCGATCTTTTCCTTATACATCTGGATCTGGTGATCGAGATCGGCGGCGGCAAACGAAGCGGGCAGGCCGAACGCGACGCGCACGACCTGCGCCATCGCCTTGTCGGCAAGGATCTCGGTCACCGACTGGAGGTCGGGCGCCTTGCGCTGGAAGTAGAGCGCCAGGCGAACGCCTTCGTTGGAACTGCCCGCATTCTCTTCCAGCGTCTGGCGCAGGTAACGATCGACCACGCCCTGTTGCGCCCGCGTGAACGTGGTCGCGGCAGTGGTGTAGCGATTGAAGTCGAACGTTTTCGCGAATTCCAGGTAGCGCTTGTCGGCCAACTTGTTGGCGAAGGCGTCGGAATCGTCCCGACCTTCCTTGAGGACCTTGACCATGAACGCCTTGGCATAGGTCATGTCCTCGAGACCGTGCGCCTTCATGGCATACTGGAACAGCCGCCGGTCGTTGACGAAGTCGTCGATCGTTTTCACATTGCCGATGTTCTTCAGATAGTACTCGGTCTCGCGCGCGACGATTGGATCGCTGCGCACCTGTGTAATCGACCGCTGGATGTCCCGCGCGATCAGACTGTAATCCGTCAATGTGCCGACCATGGAGCCTCCGCAGGGGGCTGACCAGGGACAGTCCGTTGGATTGCCTGGCATTTTCCCGAGCTCACAATGGCGAAAGCACCTTGCGCGAAGCTGGTCGAGGGTCAAGGCTCGCGCAAGACTCGCACGTTACCAATTGGCGTCGAATCTGATTGCGGAGGTCGGGAAGTTGCTGATCATCATTGGCCTCGTCGTAGCACTGGGTTGCGTCCTTGGCGGCTTCATGGCCATGGGCGGAAACATCGTCGTGCTCGCTCAGCCCTGGGAGTTCGTCATCATCGGCGGCGCGGCGCTGGGGACGTTCCTTGTGGCCAATCCGATGGCCGTCGTGAAGGATTCCGGCCGGGGCATGATCGAGGCGCTGAAGAACTCCGTGCCGCACGAAAGCGACTTCCTGGAGATCCTTGGCCTGCTGTTCAGCCTGCTGCGCACGATCAAGGAAAAACCGAAAAACGAGGTCGAGGCGCATATCGACAACCCCGACGAATCATCGATTTTTCAGGAATTCCCGGGCGTTCTTGAGGACGAGGAGTTCGTCGCATTCGTGTGCGACTATTGCCGGCTGATTATCGTCGGCAATGCCCGTCCCCACGAAGTCGAGGCGCTGATGGAGGAGGAAATCGAAACCGTCCGCCACGACAAGATGAAAGCCTATCACGCCCTGGTGACGGTCAGCGACGGGCTGCCGGCGCTCGGCATCGTCGCCGCGGTGCTGGGGGTGGTCAAGGCGATGGGCCACATCGACAGTTCGCCGGAAGTCCTCGGCGGTTTGATCGGCGCGGCGATGGTCGGCACCTTCCTGGGCATATTTCTGTCCTATGCCGTGGTCAGCCCTATCGCGACCAAGATCAAGGTCGTGCGCGACAAGAATATGCGCAAATACATCGTCGCCAAGCAGACGCTCATCGCCCACATGAACGGTTCATTGCCGCAGATCGCCCTCGAATTCGGGCGCAAGGCAATCTCCAGCCACGACCGGCCGTCGATCGACGAGGTCGAGGAACAGGCCATGATGGCAGGGCACGCAGAGGCGGCATGACATGCAGTCGGCCCTGACAAACATCTCCGAAAACGACATTCTCGGGCAATTGCTGGCCCGGCGTGACGGCGATGAAATCCCGGCCGTGGAATTGACGCGCACCGGCAAGGAGATGGCTGTCGCGCTGGGCAACGAGGTGGACGCCACGCTGGTTCCCGGCGTCACGGTGGAGTTTGCGGGTCACGAAAGCCACGCGCTGGACAAATGGATCGGCGCGCTGGATCCGGGTGCCGGCCTGATCGTCATCGGCGCCGAAAAGGACAATGACGCCAATGTCGACGCGGTGATGGCTTCGGTCGATTTCGTGACGGTCGTGACGCTTGCGTCGGGAGCCCTCGGCGGCGATCCGTCGGCGGGCGCCGCTGTTGCCGGTCGCGCCATGACCGGTTTCGAGAAAGACTTCCTGCCGTTGCTGGGCAAGGCGGTCGCCGCGCCCCTGGCGGAGATGCTGCCTTCGCACCTGACCAGGGTAACCGGCATGCCGGTAAGCGTCTTCGAACCGACCACGGTAACCGGCAGCAAGATGATCGTGTTCAGATACACGATCGCCTTCGGCGATGCAGGTGGCGGAATGGCCGTCGCCATCCCCGAGGCCTATCTCAAATTGCACCGAGCGAAACACAAAGCGCAGGCCGGGCGGGCGGAAGGCGACGATCCGCTGGCCTCGAATGTCTGCAGCAGCCGCCTGCGGGTCCAGGCCAGCATTTCACTGCCGTCGGCCACCCTGGGAAGCCTGAGGAACCTGAAGGTCGGGGATCTCGTGCCGATTCCCGTCGAAAACTTCGACAAGGGTATGCTCACCACCCGGGGCAGGCAGGTCTTTGCCGTCCAGATTGGGCAGGTAAACGATGCCTTTTCATTTCGCGTCCTTCACCCCGTTAGGAAAGGCGGCGGTCTATTGGACCGCGTGGCCGAAAGCCTGGCGCGGGCAGGATAGAGTCAAAAACGAACCACCGATGCACGCGAGGCGCATGTGAACGATCCGGGCGGAAATACACAAAGTCTAGGCAGCTTCGAGCAGTCCGAAGAAGAACTTGACCGGGCCATCGACGAACTGCGCGGCATATCCGGAGCGGGGGAAGGGGACGACATGTCCGGTTTCTCCGAAGTGCCCGATCGCCGCCGCAAGAGCGACCGGCTGCTCATGAACATTCCTGTCGAGGTGCAGATCGTGATCGGCACCGCGGAAATGACCGTCGCCGAGCTGATGGGGCTCGCCGACGGGTCGACGGTCGCGCTCGATCGCAAGATCGGCGAACCTGTCGACATCATTGTCAACGGCGTGAAGATCGCGAGCGGAGAGATAACCTCCATGCCCCAGGACCCGACGCGGTTTGCGTTCCGGGTCGTGGATACCGAATCCTGATCGGAACGTTTGAGGCGGAACAGGCTGTTGAGCACCACAATCACCTTCACCAAGGCTCAAAAGGCAGCGGCGATTCTGGTCGCGTTGGGAAAGCAGCGGGCATCGAAACTGCTCAAGCAGTTCAAGAAAGAGGAGATCCGGATCCTCGTCGACGCTGCCCATTCGCTGACCGCCATCGAGCAACCGGATTTGGAGAAGCTGGTCCAGGAATTCGAGAACGATTACGCGCGCGGCACCGGGCTGCTCGATTCCTCCGAGCAGATGGACGCGATCATCAACGAGACCTGGACCGCGGAGGAGATGCGGGCGTTCCACGACGATGGCGGCGATGTCGACGAGATGTCGAGCGCCGAAATCTGGGAACTCCTCGAAGAGG
>JBNLDE010000122.1:0-2035 GCA_050304175.1 Zhengella sp.
CGAGGATACGGTATTGTTATTGGTCAGTTCGGAAAGCGAGGCGACCTGGCGAGAGCGGTTGCAGATAGCGGGGCCGATCCGGGTTTTGCCGCCGGTCGAAAGCGGACTGCCGCTGGTCAGCGCCACCTGCACTGGCGCAGCGGCGGCCCTCTGCGGCGGTATCGATGCAGAACGGCTCGAGGCGGGCGTAAGGCAGGAACTGGAAGGACGCGCTGCCGGCGTGGTCACGCAAAATGTCGCGGCGGCGCTGGCCGCGTTCGAAGGCCTCGGGCGCGATCGCGGTATCGTATCGGAAGAAAAAGAACAGGCCGCGGACGACTATATCAAGCCCGACTGGATCGATCTTCCGCTGGAAACCGCCGAGTTGTCGGCGCCGGTGATCCGTGCGCGGCAGACCAGCGTCATGGTTCGTACCGGCTTGTGGCGAACGCGCCGCCCGGTCATCGACCCCCGGCGCTGCAACCGTTGCTGGTGGATTTGCAGCAGCAGTTGTCCCGACGGAGTGATCAATATTGTCGACAACCGCCCGGTGATCGATTACGAGCATTGCAAGGGTTGCATGATCTGCGTCGCGCAGTGCCCGGCGCACGCCATCGCCGCGATACCGGAGACCCAGGCCCGGCAGGAGGAGGACGCATGCAACGCAAGCTGATGACCGGCAATGCCGCTGCCGCTTGGGGGGCGCGGCTGGCGGGCGTAGACTACGTGCCGGCGTTTCCGATTACGCCGCAGACCGAAATCATCGAAACGCTGGCCGCCTGGTTCGACGACGGCACGCTCAATGGGCGCATGACCGTGCTGGAATCGGAACATTCGATGGTGACCGCGGCCGGAGCCGCCGCCGCGACCGGCGTTCGCGTGTTCACCGCCACTTCCAGCCAGGGACTGTTGCACGCGATGGAAATGATCTATACCGTCGCCGGCTGGCGTGCACCGTTCGTGCTGGTCAACGTTTCCCGCGGATTGAGTGCGCCGATCACGCTGGAGCCCGATCATAACGACGTGCTGGCGGCGCGCGACAGCGGCTTTCTGCAACTCCATTGCAGCACCTGCCAGGAAGTGGTCGACAGCATATTGATCGCCTACCGGCTGGCGGAGCATGCCGAGGTGAGATTGCCGATTATCGTCAATCAGGACGGTTTTTATCTGTCTTTCACGCGCGAACCGGTGCAACTGCCCGACATCGAAGCCGCCCGAGACTTCGTCGGCGATTTCGATCCCGGCGCGCTCGGTTTTCGCGCCGGGATGCCGGAAAGCCAGGCGGTCGCGGTACTCGGCGGTTCGCCGTATTCCTATTTTCGCTATGAGTGCCATCTGGCCATGCAACAGGCGTTGACCGTTTACGGCGAGGTGGCGGCTGAATTCGAACAGCGCTTTGGCCGTTTTCACGGTCTTGCCGAAACCTTTCTCAGCGAGGACGCCGATTATTTGTTCGTCATGATGGGCTGTTTCGCCACCAAGGCGAAACAGGCGGTGCTGCGCCTGCGCGAGGCGGGTTTCAAAGTCGGCCTGTTGCGGCCGCGTGTGCTGCGTCCGTTCCCGGATGAGTTTTTCCGGCGCGTCTGCCGCGGCAAAAAGGGCGTGGCGGTGATCGACCAGAACCTGTCGCTGGGCAAGGGCGGCGTATTGCATGCCGAACTGGCCTCGGTGTTGTACGGACAAAGTGACGCACCGCCGATCGTCGCCAGTTTCATCGGCGGTTTGGGCGGCCGCGATATTTCCCAGGAGGAATTTTTCCGAATTTTGGAGGTTCTGCAGGAAGCGTCAGCCAGCGGACACACTCCGCCCCCGCGCCTGCTTTATACCCGCGGTGAATTCGAGCAGTTCAAGAAACTTCAGGCCATCGCCGTTTACGAGCGCCATGAGGCCGGGGAGCGGTCGACATGAGCGAAACGCTATACAGACGCATGAAGGATTTGCCTTCCACCCATCTGCTCGGTGCCGGCACCGCCGCCTGCTCGGGATGCGGCGGTCTGCAGGCTTTACATCAGATATATGACGTGTTCGGCGACAAGACCGTCTTCATCAATGCCGC
>JBNLDE010000123.1:0-6729 GCA_050304175.1 Zhengella sp.
CTGCACGCCGAGCGACTGGCCGATATCGATAATGGAGGCCAGCAGGCGGCGCTGCCTGGCCGAGCCGACGATCGGCGAGACGAGCTGCCGGTCGACCTTCAACCTTGCCGGGCGCAGGTTGATGAGGCTGACGATCGAGGCGTAACCGGTGCCGAAATCGTCGATCTCGATGTCGATGCCCAGAGATTTAAGGCGTTCGAAATTGGACGAGATGGAGTCGCTCCGCTCATCCAGGAAGATGGACTCCAGCAACTCGAACGAAAGCGTGCCGGGTTCGAAGGCGAGGTCGTCGAGACCGTCGATCAGATCGGCGTCATAAAGGCGCCCCGCCGAGACATTGACCGACATGCGCGGAATGTTGATGTCGGCGGCTTTCCATCTTATCGACTGCCACAAGGTCTGTTCGAGGATCGTGCGGTCGATCAGCGGAACGACATTCAGTTCCTCGGCAGTTTTGAGGAATGCGTCCGGGGCAAGCAGGCCTTCTGTCGGGTGTTCCCAGCGCGCCAGCGCCTCGACACCCACGATATCGAGGGTTTTCGCGTCGAACTGCGGCTGGAAATAGGGCAGGAATTCCCGCCGTTCGAGACCGCTCAGAATTCCGTCGGCAACGCGCTTGTTGCGGATGATCTCGGCCTTCAGCGATGCCGAGAAGAACTCAAACCGGTTGCGGCCGTTGCTCTTGGCCCGGTAGAGCGCGATATCAGCATCCACGAGAAGCTGCTGGCCGAAGTCTTCCGCGCTGTTGTCGGCCATTGCAATGCCGATACTGACGCCAAACCGGCACTCGTGACTCTCATAGGGAACCGGCTGGCGCATCTGTTCGATGATGCGCGCGGCCAGCGCGGACAGCTGTTCTTCCTCCGTCGGAGACGTGGTGGCGATCAGGAACTCGTCGCCGCCAATTCGTGCGACGAAATCCTCCGGGCGGGTATTGGATTTCAGGATCGACGCGGCATGCACGAGCATGGCGTCGCCGGCCGCGTGGCCGAGTGTGTCGTTGATGTGCTTGAACCGGTCGAGGTCGATATGGAGCAATGCCGTGGGCTTCTGTGCGGCATTGCTGCTCAACAGGTGCTGGTCGAGAAAACGCCGGTTTGGAAGGCCGGTCAGGCTGTCATGGAGGGAATTGTGCTCCATCTGGGCCCGGGCGTCCTCAAGTTCGCGGTTCCTGACCTCGGTGTTCTGCTTTGCGGCGATCAGCTTTGTCTTGAGAAGAATGTCGTCCGACACGTCCCAGTTGACGCCGACGATGTATCGCTGACCGTCTGCGTCCTTGTGAACGGCCCCGATTGCCCGGATCCACCGCGTTGTGCCGCCGGGAATAACGACGCGGAATTCCGATGTGTATGTTCCGCCTTCGGCAATCGATTTGTGAAATTCCTTTTCGGCCCTTTCGCGGTCATTCGGATGGATTCTGGTCGACCATGAGCCGTATTCCGTGGGCTCGACGTCTTGCGGAATGCCGTAGAGCTCCTTCATGCGCCGGTCCCAAGTCAGGATAGATGTCGTGAGATTCAGCTCCCAGACACCGATTTTCGATGTGTCGAGGGCCAGCTTCAGCCGCCGGGACAGTTTCTGCAACTCGTTCTGGCGCTGCCTGATCTCGCTGATGTAGGTGCGGCGCTGGTCATACAGGTAACCGATGACGGCGATCGGCAGGATCACCAGAAGGCCGGCGCAAAAGATGACGAGCCGGAATTGCCAGATATTCGCAGGAACCTTGGGCCAGCCGCCGCGGGGAATGGCCGCGATCTGCCAGCTCCCGCTTGGCAGCGATACTTCTGCCAGCACCGGCTCATCTTCGAAGATGCCCGGTGGTCCGAAAAAGACAGGCCCTTCGCTGCCGGTGGCATCGCGTCCCGCGACGGCAATATCGATCGGAAGGTTGGCGGCCAAAAGCCCGCTGTCAGCATAGAGCCGATTGACGTCGACGACCGCCGAGACCAGGCCCCACAGGCGCGAAACCCCCTTGTCGTCCTCCGTGAAGACGGGGAAGCGGCCGATGAAACCCTGACCGCCCTGCAGGAGGTCGACCGGACCGGCCAGAACCATCTCCTGCGATTCCACGGCGCGCAAGGCCGCTTCGCGTTGCTTTTCGTTCGTACGATAGTCGAGGCCGATCGCCTTTTCATTGCCTTTGACCGGATACATCAGCCGGATGACCAGATCCGGGGCCCCGGCAATGTTGCGAAGTTGCGAGTGCTTGCCGATCAGCCGGGCGGCAATCCGGCCGAAGCGCTCCTGGTCGATATCGGGATTTGTCGCAATGACGGCGACCAGCCCGCGAACCAACTGGATATTGCTGTTGATGTTGCCCTCGAGCTTGGCGCGGAGAAGACCCAGCTGTTTGCTGACCGAGGCGCGGTCGCTCTGATGATGAACGATCCGATTCTGGTACTCGGCAAAAATCCCGCCAGCAATCATGACGGCCAGCGCAATTCCACCGGTGATTACACTGGGTCGTAACAGGGCTCGGCCGATCCTGCATCGGGTCGCCGAGTGGGATTTTGTTGTAGCGTCAGCGGACTTGTTGCGCCGCCGAAATCCATGGAACATGTCGCCCCGGTTCCAATTCTGGCAGATATTTCCGACAGAATTAGGGGTAAATCGCTAAGGAGCGCTTAACCGGATGTCGAACCCTGCATGCGATGCCAGTCCACGCTGAACGGCGCGTCTGATCTCCGCCCGGGGCGGCGGCGGATTTGTCTTCCCTGGCCGCCGTTTTATCGATTACCTCGGCGCGACAGGTATCGCCGATGCAAGCCGGCGCGCGTCGCGGAATGAGACGAGGCGTTTGGCGCTTTCGTCCCACAAGGCGAGTTTGACACAGCTCAGGCTCTGGAGAATCGTGATGCGGCCGATGTCCCGCAAGGCCGGGTGGTCGCGCAAAACCTCCGGCAAGCGATAGAACGGGACCTTGGCCGACAAGTGATGCACGTGATGTATGCCGATATTGCCGGTCAGCCAGCGGAGTAGCCAGGGCAGATCGTAATGGGAACTGCCATGCAGCGCCGCCGCCTGGAAATCCCAGTCCTCTGTTTCCGACCAGTGAGTACTGGCAAACTGGTGCTGGACGTAAAACAGCCAGACGCCGGCAGTTGCCGCCATCAGTGTGATCGGAACCTGCACCATGAGAAACGGTCCGATCCCCATCAGCCAGATCAGCAAGGCGACGGGAAGGGCCGCGCCGAGATTGGTTGCGATCGTTGAAATCCACGGCTGCGCGCCCGCCCGCATCAGTCCGAACGGCAACCGGTACTGGCAGACGAAAAGCCAGGCGGGTCCGACGCCAAACATCACCACCGGATGGCGATACAGCCGGTAGCGTGCGCGGCCCCACCAGGACAATTCCTGATATTCCCTGACGGTCAACGTGCTGACATCGCCGATTCCGCGCCTGTCAAGATTGCCGGCCGATGCATGATGGATGGCATGGGTGCGCCGCCAGTAGTCATACGGCGTCAACGTCGACACGCCGATGATGCGGCCAGTCCAGTCGTTCAGCGCACGGTTGGCAAACAAGGTGCCGTGCCCGCAATCATGCTGCAGGATGAACATGCGGACCAGAAAGCCCGCGGCCGGAATCGTCAAAAGTAGGCCCCACCAGAAACCGTTGACGGATGCAAGCGCGGCCAGTGTCCACATGGCGATAAACGGGAGCACGGTGATGGCGATCTCGAACGTGCTTCGCACCGGGCTCGGCTGGCGGTATTGCGCGAGAACCGCTGTCCAGGAGCGGTTTTCATTTTCAGTGGCCGTCTCGCCGGCAATGTTCTTTTTCACTTTGCCTCCACGCCCGGACCCGCACCCAGGCGGACCAATTGGCTGATAATCAGGTGCAGACACGGCGGGGTCGGCCCGGTGATCATGCAGGTTGCTTCCGCGCTTTCTTGCCGCGGGTCACGCTTGGCGCGGGCTCGGGTCTTTGCGCTTCCATTTCGAGGCGCGCCTGCCTCAGTTTCAGGGTTTTTGCGGCGCGGCGATTGGCTTCGTCCGCCATGATGGCACGCGCCGCATTGTCCGTGGCTTGCGCCTTGCTTTGCGCGTTTGGCCGCGTCGGGCGAAACAGGCTGTTCTTGTCGGGGGTGCTGTTCACGGCCGAGTCTCCTCCGGTTCGTCTTTCTAGCAAAAAGGCCGGGCGAATGCCCGACCTTTCTCTCGTTCCGACGATCCATGTTGCTACATCCGCAATCACGGATCGGAGACGAGCTTTACGCGGACTGCAGGTTTTCTGCAGCGGCCTTGCCCGAACGGCTGTCCGTGACAACGTCGAAGTTCAGCTTCTGGCCTTCGACGATGGTGTTCATGCCGGCGCGCTCGACGGCGGAGATGTGAACGAACACGTCCTTTGCGCCGTCGTCGGGCTGAATGAAGCCGAAGCCTTTGGTTGCATTAAAGAATTTTACGGTTCCGATGGTCATGACGATTTCCTTTCAATCGGTCACACAAAATGCTGCCGCGCGGAAGTGCGCGACAGGCAGTCAAATCGACGTTGAAGGGAAGATCGTCAGAGCGCGAGGCGCGAGAACAAAGTTCAACATGCAAGATCGATACAACATACATATGGACTGGCGCGGTGTTCAAAACAAGGCACGGCGGAAAACAGGTCTATTTGCCGCGGCTTCCCGCGACCCGCCAGCGGGCAGGACCGAAGGTCCCGTCTGCCGAATCAAAACTGCGGTGCCGCACGTCCATTCAGTCCACTGCCCCTTCCGGTTCTTCCGCCGAAAGCCTGAGATGCAGATGGCCGAAGACAATAATGCCGCAGATGACCGCAATTGCGAGAGGCAACATGAACGCCCAGCCGAACGCGGCAGGACCAAACGACGTCAGGATGGGGCCTGCGACCGCCGTTCCCGTCGCTGCTCCGACCAGGGCGATGACGAGGATCCGCGACAGCAACGAGCCGTCGGGATCGTGTTCGGTCAACAGCCCGGTCAGGAAGGGTGTGACGACGTAAAACCCGATATTCAGGAAGATCTGTGCGAACAGGAACACGTACTTTTCGTAGATGTTGAAGAAGCAATAGAGCGAGACCGCCATCAGCAGAAAGCCGAAAAGGACGCTTGCGAGCCTCTTGTCGCGATCGCGCGCCATGGACGGCACGACCGCGCCAACGAAGCCGACGACCGACGAAACGGCAAGGTAGGTTCCAAGCTCCGTTGCCGACAGGTTCGACAACTTGCCAATATAGCCGCTGATCGCCCACTGCCCGGCCTGCACCGCGTAAACCAGGAATACGACGATCAGGGCCAGCGCCATTTTCCCGCGATCGAGCGCGGTTGAGGTCGTCGCCGGCGACGGGATCCTGGCGTGATCTCTCATCAGATAGGCAATCGGCGCCATGGCAATGGCAAAGAGCGCAAGACCGAGGAAGATCGGTTCATTGCCCGGACGCGTCGGCAGGGCCGACAGGGCGAGCAGCAGTAGACCCATTGTCGTGCCGCCGATCAGGTTGATCTGTCCCCAGATGCGTTCGGCATTTGCCATCGACGCCAGACGCGTGGCGATCAGGCTGAAGATCGCGCCTTCGCCGAGGCCAGTGACCAGGCGTGCGACGGTCAGCGTCGGCGCCCCGGTCAGCCAGAAGCTCGATGCCTCGCCGATGATCACGGCGGCGAACCCGCCGATCGCGACCAAGCGGCGGTTGGTGCCCGCCAGGCGCGGAAGCAGAAGGCTGTAGAGAGCGATCCCGGCGATCTCGGCACTGGAGATCAGCGTGGCTGTGGCCTCGTCAAATCCGGGGATGCGGTCGACCGCCAATACGATGATCGGCATGACCATCGTTCCGTTGAGTGCAACGGCAAACGCTGCGCTCAGCCCCAGAATCCAGAGAATCATCGCCGTCCCCCCGACTGTCGCTGTCCGGTCCGTCGCCTGAGCGTGCCCTGCCGTTTGTTTTGTTCGGTTGCAGGAGTGCTGACGATAGACTTGTGTTCCGGCAATCACGATACGCGGCCAGCGGTTCGCGGCAAGAAAGCTTCTGGACATAATGGTGTCAATTCCGGCCAAATCCCGCGCCCCGGGCCGGAGCCGGACATGCGCCCCGGCTTGATCCCGTGCCATTGTCGGATAAGTTGGGCGCGCTGAACTTGTGGGCGCACTGCTGATGAATCAACCGGCGACAACCGACAGCCGATATTTGACGGCAGACATTCCCGTCTTCCTGTTGCGGTGCCTGACTGCCACACTGGCCGATCTGGGCCATGATCCGAAGCGGCTGACGCTCGGGCTGGGGCTGACCCTGGACGACCTCGCCGATCCGGCCTGCCGGGTGTCGTTCAGGCAGGGGCGCGAAATGATCCGCCGCGCGCTGGAAATGTCGAAGGGCCGGGGCTTGGGGCTGGAAACAGGCGCGCGCGAAACGATCACGTCGATCGGACTTGTCGGCTATGCGATGATCACGAGCGCGACTGTAGGCGATGCGATCGCACTGGGGCTCGAACTGCAGCGCGACACCGGCAGCATGCTCGAGTTCGATACGCGCATCGACGAGAGCGGCATCGCCGTCACTGCCGCGAGCCGCTTTCACGACCCGGAAATCCAGGTATTTCTGGTCGAGGAGGCGTTTGCGAGTTTCATGCAGATCGGGCACGATCTTGTCGGCGATCGCTTCAAGCCCGAATGTGTGGAATTCACCTATCCCGCGCCGAGTTATGCCGACGAGTACGAACGGATCTTTGGATGCGAGGTCCGTTTCGGCCAATTGGCCAATGCGTTTATCTA
>JBNLDE010000124.1:0-11088 GCA_050304175.1 Zhengella sp.
CATGGCGGGCGTGTTCGTGGCCAAGTCCGGCAGCGACGTGCGCGTCGCCGTCACCGGCGCCGGCGACAACGGAGTGTTCCGCGCAGCCAACCTGGAAGCCGCGCTCGCCGGAAACTTCGCCGCCGCAGCGCTCGACGGCCAGACAGTCGATCCCGCCGCGCTGATGAGCGATCTCCACGCCTCGTCCCAGTACCGCGCAGCCCTCGTCATCGCCATGGCAAAACGCGCGGTGACGGCAGCGGGCTAGGCGACCGGGCTTTCGGGAGTCGAAAGTCAAACCGGCGGGGCAGTGTCCCGCCGGTTTTTTACGCGTGGTGAATGGCGCCGTCGCGGCCCATCGATCTTGCCCGCGAAGCAGAGCGAAAAGACATCACCCTGTTCGGGCCTGGCGCGGTTCGCCATGGCTGGCTGTGCAAAACCATCCCGAATCGCCGAATATAAACGATTTAAAAAGTTTTCAAATTTTTTAAATCGATTAATGATTTGAAATTGCTGAATTTTCCTGTTTCAGACCGGATACACGGAACGCCATGAGGGCGTGACGACGAGGATGGTGCGACCTTATCGCTTCGCGGACACTTGGGAACGGTGGCTGGTATGAACGAAATCGGTGTGAGGAATTCCGCTTGCGGAATCGAGGCGTTCGGACTGAAAAATGTCGGGACTGTTTATTACAATCTCGGCGAAGCCGAACTCTACGAAAACGCGATTAACCGCCGCGAAGCGCAGCTCAGTGCCCATGGCGCGCTCGTCGCCAAGACCGGCATTCACACCGGACGCTCAGCCAAGGACAAGTATGTCGTGCGCGACGCCGACACCGATCCCCATGTGTGGTGGGACAACAACAAGGCGATGTCGCCCGCGGAATTCGACCTGCTGCATGCGGATTTCCTGGCCCAGGCACGGGGCATGGACCTGTTCGTCCAGGACCTGATCGGCGGCGCCGATGAGCAGAACCAGCTCAAGGTCCGCGTCATCACAGAGAATGCCTGGCACTCGCTGTTCATCCGCAACCTGCTGATCCGGCCCGCGCGCGAGACGCTGGCGGACTTCGTTCCGGAGATGACGATCATCGACCTGCCGTCCTTCGAGGCGAATCCGGAACGCCACGGCTGCCGCAGCGGCACCGTCATCGCCGTCGACCTGACGCGCATGATCGTGCTGATCGGCGGGACGTCCTATGCCGGCGAGATGAAGAAATCGGTGTTCACCGCGCTCAACTACATCCTTCCCAAGAAGGGCGTCATGCCGATGCATTGCTCGGCGAATGTCGGCCCCGACGGCGACGCCGCCGTCTTTTTCGGGCTGTCCGGTACGGGCAAGACCACCCTGTCGGCCGATCCGAGCCGCACGCTCATCGGCGATGACGAGCACGGCTGGGGACCGGATGGCGTCTTCAATTTCGAGGGCGGCTGCTACGCCAAGACCATTCGCCTCTCGCGCGAAGCCGAGCCCGAAATCTTCGCCACGACCGAGCGGTTCGGCACGGTGCTCGAGAACGTCATCCTCGACGACGACAAGATGCCCGACTTCCACGACGGGTCGCTGACCGAGAACACGCGCTGCGCCTATCCGCTGCATTTCATTCCCAATGCCAGCGAAACCGGCAGGGCCGGCCATCCCAGGAACATCATCATGCTGACCGCCGATGCGTTCGGCGTGATGCCGCCGATCGCCCGGATGACGCCGGCCCAGGCGATGTACCATTTTCTGTCCGGCTACACCGCCAAGGTCGCCGGGACCGAAAAGGGCGTCACCGAGCCGGAGGCGACATTCTCGACCTGCTTCGGCGCGCCGTTCATGCCGCGTCATCCCTCCGAATACGGAAACCTGCTGCGCGAACTGATCGCGTCCCACGGCGCAACCTGCTGGCTGGTCAACACCGGCTGGACCGGCGGCGCCTACGGCACCGGCAGCCGCATGCCTATCAAGGCGACGCGCACTCTGCTGACGGCGGCGCTCAACGGTTCCCTCAACGAGGCCGAATTCCGCACCGACGCGAATTTCGGCTTCGAGGTTCCGGTGGCCGTTCCCGGCGTCGAGTCGGCGATCCTCGATCCTCGCAGCACCTGGGACGACAAAGGCGCTTACGACGCACAGGCCAGCAAGCTGGTCGGCATGTTCATCGATAATTTCGCCAAGTTCGAAAGCCATGTCGATTCATCGGTGCTGGGCGCCGCGCCGCGCACGCAAATCGCCGCCGAATAGAAGAGGGGCAGACCTCCAAGGGGAAAAAGGCCGGCTTCGCGCCGGCCTTTTCTTATCTGCGGCGACCGCGTTTTTCGAACACTAGGCGTTTCGGCTGTCGAAGGTTTCGCGCGCGGCCGCGATCCGGTGCTGGTTGGCCCTGGTCCAATCGGCAAGGCTGGAAACCGGAACCAGCAGGGCATGGCCGAGGTCGGTCAGATCGTAGTCAACCCGCGGCGGACGCGTATCGTGAACAGTGCGTTTCACAAAGCCGTCGCGCTCCAGATTGCGCAACGACGCGGTCAACATTTTTTGCGAAATACCGCCGATGCGGCGGCGCAGTTCACTGAAGCGAAGCCCACCATTTCCAAGGTTTGTGACGATCAGCATCGACCATTTGTCGCCGACGCGCGATAGCAGTTCGGAGATCTGCCGGCAGTCCTCGGTTTCGTGCAGGTCATCAGGTTTCAAAAATGTGCCTCCTTGCAAACGCGGAATCGGTATCACAGGTAGCGCTGATTACCAATAGATACCAACCGCACAGGAGAGAGTATATGACCCGCATTGGCATCATCGTGGGTTCCACCCGCAAGACCCGGTTCGCCGACAAACCGGCCAACTGGCTTTACGAGCTTGCCTCCCAACGCAATGACATGGACGTCGAACTGGTCGACATCCGCGATTACAACCTTCCGTTCTTCGATGAGGCGGCCTCCAATCTGTGGATGCCCAGCAGCGATCCCAACGCGGTTGCCTGGCAGGAGAAGATTGCCGAGTTCGACGGGTTCATCTTCGTGACCTCCGAATACAACCGGTCGATCCCTGCTTCGCTGAAGAACGCGCTCGATCAGGCCTACAAGGAATGGGTCAAGAAGCCGGCGGCCATCATGGCTTACGGCGCTGTCGGAGGGGCCTTCGCGGCCGATCACCTGCGCACCATCGCGATCGAACTGCAGATGGTGCCGGTCCGCTCCGCTGTGCATATCGGCGGCAGCGAGTTCTTCAAGGTCCACCCGATGGGGGCCAACGAGCCGATTTCGGCGATCGAAGATTCGATTCTCCCTGGCGCCAAGACGATGCTGGACAGCCTAGCCTGGTGGGCCGAACTAACCAAGTACGGCCGCGAGGAGGATGCCAGGGTCGCCGCCTGATCCGCGCCAGGAGGAGATCGAAACAGGCCCGGTTTCGCGCCGGGCCTTTTCATTGGCAGCAGCTTCGATCATGTTGGCCGGCATCATGGCCAGGCAACAGATCACGATCGGCGAAGACATCCGGGCCGCCTCCGGCGCCGTCATCCACGATGACGAGCTGGAGGAAGCCTTCATTCGCGCCTCCGGGCCGGGCGGCCAGAACGTCAACAAGGTGGCCACCGCGGTCCAGCTTCGCTTCGATGCCGCTTCGGCGGGCGGACTGGACGGGCGCGTGCGCGCGCGGCTGATCCGGCTTGCGGGCAGCCGCGCGTCGAATGATGGCGTCATCGTCATCGAGGCGTCCCGCTTCAGGACCCGCGAGCGCAACCGCATCGATGCACGCGAGCGCCTCGCCGACCTGCTTGCCAAAGCCGCGGAGCCGCCGCCGCCGCCGCGCAAGAAGACCAAGCCGTCGCGCGGTGCCGTCGAACGCCGGCTGAAAGCCAAATCCGGACGCTCCGGCATCAAGAAGATGCGGTCCAAGCCAAACCTGGAGTAATATCGCCGACCTCCGGCCATCTTTAAGGTTGAATTGGGCCGCCGCAGTTTCCATTATCTCACTTGGCGTGTGCACGATGCCGCGCACCACATCCAGCAAGGGAGTACCGGGATGGGCATTTTCGATTTCGTGAAAAGCGTTGGCAAGAAACTCGGCATCGGCGACGACGAAGCACCTGCTGCGGATGAATTGAAGAAGGAACTCGACTCACACGGCCTGGGCACCGACAAGGTCGATGTCGAGGTGCAGGGCGACAAGGTCGTGCTCAAGGGCGATGTCGCCGACCAGTCGATATTCGAAAAGGCGATCATCGCGGTCGGCAATACGCTCGGCGTCTCCAAGGTCGAGGCCTCGGAACTGAAGGTCACCGCAGCAGCGCCGGCCAAGGAGCCGGTCTTTTACACCGTCAAGAAGGGCGACAATCTCTGGAAGATCGCAGAGGCGCAGTACGGCAAGGGCAAGGGTCCGAAATACAATGTCATTTTCGACGCGAACAAGCCGATGTTGACCCATCCCGACAAGATCTACCCGGGCCAGGTCCTGCGCATTCCCGATCTCGGCGACGCCTAGACAGCGTCCCGCACCACCAAACATCGAAAACGGCGGCCTCAACGGCCGCCTTTTTCATATCGGTCGCCCGTGTGCGTCACGAACACCCGACCGGCTGCGGTGTCTGCGCCAGGGTGGTGCCCATGATTTCCTTGTAGTTCGTGTTGAAGTCGATATTGCGGAACATGTAGCCTTGCGGCCCCTCGGCGAAGGTGATCCGGAAGAAGATGGTCGCCGCCTTGGACGCATCGCCGGACACGACCAGGTACTCGCGCATGAAGGGCTCGAAATCGGCGATGATGTAGACATTGCCCTTGACGAAATTGAACTTGCCGAGCTCCGGCCGGAACACCGGATCGAGCTTGGCGCGCTCGGCTTCGCCCCACAGCGCAGCCATCGACTGGATATGGGCAATGATCGCATCGGTTCCGTCGGCGAACACCGCGGCAAGCTGGCAGGTTTCCGCATCCGGGTCGGCCGCGAGCGCAGGCGCGGCGTTCAGCGCCACCAGCACGGGCAGGGCCGCATATAGCCGTTTTCCATTCATATCGATCTCCCTTTGATTGTTCCCCGGTCGTCATGAGATTATGACGCCTTGGATCAGCCACGCAACCGGAGAAGCCTTGTCATGCAAGTCCTGCCCAAAGGCGTGCGCCATGTCCCCGGCTGGCTCGGCAGGGCGGCCCAGCAAGCACTGCTGGAGGATGTACGGGCCGTGGTCCAGGCAGCGCCGCTGTTTGTGCCGACGATGCCTCGCACCGGGCGGGAAATGAGCGTCCGGATGACCAATTGCGGTCCACTCGGCTGGGTTACCGACAAGGAGCGCGGCTACCGTTACCAGGATTGCCACCCGGTGACGGGCGATCCCTGGCCGCCGATCCCGCAAAGCCTGCTCGACCTGTGGAAGGCGCTTGCCGCCTATCCGCATCCGCCGCAGGCCTGCCTGGTCAACTTCTACACGGAGACCGCGAAAATGGGCCTGCACCAGGATCGCGACGAGGAAGACCTTGCCGCTCCGGTTGTCTCGATCTCGCTCGGCGATTCCTGCTTGTTCAGGGTCGGCGAAACCCGCCGCGAGGGCCGGACCACATCGATCCGGCTCAATTCCGGCGACGTGGTGATCCTCGGTGGCGAGGGACGGCTCTGTTTCCACGGCGTCGACCGGATCTACCCCGCGACCTCGACACTGCTGAAGAACGGCGGCCGCATCAACCTGACGCTGCGCCGGGTCACCAGGCCGTAGCGGGCGGCGCGCTCAGTCGTCCTCGAAATAACCGCTGTTCGCGTCGCGGTGGCAGGCGACGCAATTCGCCTTGGAGCCGACCTTCGGGTTTTCGAACGCTTTCGGACCGACTTCGCCCCGGTGCTCCTCAATCCACCACGGGGAATCGGATATGCGCAACACCGGATCGCCTTTCGCCATCGAGCGCGCGATCCAGGATCCTTCCCGCGCGGCGTTGGCGACGAGATAGTCGGTGATCTTCGCCCGCGTGGCGTCGTCGAGACTCGCGTCCTCGCCGAAATGGTTGGGCAGGTCGGACATTACCGCTTCCCACGAGCGCGCCGGCAGCATGCCGGCAGGAAATGCCATGTGGCAGGCGGCGCATTCCGTCATGACGGTTTTGTCCGTCACCGGCCGGAAATACTCTTCTTCATCCGCGCTGGCGCTGCCGGCTGGAAGTGCGGCGGCAAGCGCCAGCGCGGCGGCGAAGGACGATGCGCCAAGAACGCCGAAGATACGGTCGAGTCGTTTCATGTCGAATTCCTTTCGGTTCAGAGGCTCGAGAGCCAAGTGAGGAGGTCGCCCTTTTCGAGGGGCGTGCATTCGCGCCCAAGGACCGAGCTGCAGTTGCGGCCGAACCATTTCTCGACGAAGGCCGGATCGGTGAAGCGCTTCGGATTGGCCGACACCGCCATTGGTTCGATCACTTTACCGGCGCGGGTTTTTCCTGGACCTTTCAGATTGCCGGTGTGGCAGGTGGTGCACGACGGCGTGTCCGGCTTGCCGCCCGCGTGCTTACCCGTGAACAACGCCTCGCCGCGTTCGGCGGATAGCGGTTCACCCGCGCTCGCGGCGTAGGAGGCGATGATCGCATCACGCGGGCCGGCGGCTGCCGCACTGCCAAAGGCGAGCAGGAGGGCGATGCCGGCGGCGGCGCCGAGGGTCGTCTGTTTCATGGTCGGGTCTCCTTGGGGATGGATATGTTGCCGGGATAGAAATGCCCGTTTTGCGCATCGCCATGGCAGGCGTTGCAGTTGCCGCGCGCGGCCACGGCGGCAGATTCGAACAGGGCATCGGGAATTGCGCGGTGAATGCGCTTCCATGACGGGCTGGCGGTGATAGCGAAAGGGGCGGCGGGGTCGACACGCGCAAACCGGTTCGCCGGCTTGGTATCGAAAGCTTCCGCGGCAGTGGCCATGACATAACCGCGCAAATGCATCGTGGTCGCCTCGTCTAGGCTCGCGTCCTCGCCGAAATGATCGGACAGTCCGTTCATCAGCGCCGCCCAGGAATCGCGGGGCAACAGGCTTGGATGATAGGCGACGTGGCAGGCCGAGCATTCGGATAGATAGACGGGATCGAGCGCCGCCGTCGGCACCCCGGCCGCGTCGCGGTTGGCCAGCGCCGACACCGCCGCTCCGCCGCCCGCGACGACGGCGAGCACCGCAAGCGCTGCGGCACGCGGCCGCGCCCGCCTGTCCGGCGCATGGTGATCGCCATCGCGCTGTACCTTGCGGCCCGTGACCATGGCGCGCACCAGATTTTCGCGCCCGCGCCAGCTTTCGAACAGCGCGCCGGCAACGTGAACGGCAACGAGGCCCAGCAGGCTCCAGGCCAGCAGTTCGTGGATTTCGAGAAATTCGCGGCCGGTCGCATAGCTCGCGGCGAACGCAAACGGGCCGGATTTGAGCACGCCGCCATAAGCGAACGCGCCGGTCAGCGCCAGGCCGAGACCGGTGGCGATCAGTACCAGGATCATCACCGCGCCCAGCGGGTTGTGGCCGAGGTGCCGTTCGCCCGGCCTGGTGCGCAAGCCGCGAATATGGGCGGCTACCGCCGCGGGATGCGGCACGAAGGACGCGAACCGCGCATAGGTGCCGCCGAGAAAGCCCCAAATCAGCCGCGTCGCGATCAAAACGGCCATCGCGGTTCCGGCCCAGACATGAAGGTCGATCCATGGCGCGCCGGCGAGGAATCCGGTGACGGCCGCCACGGCGACGGCGGCCACAAGCGACCAGTGGAAAATTCGGACAACGGGATCCCATACGGTGATCTCGTGCTGCCGGCCCTGTCCCGATTCCGTCCGGAATGCTCTTTGCCGAAGATGCTCCATCGACTTCGCCTTCTGCGTGTAACGCCGCGAAGATGGCGAAGCCTTCCTGACAAAACGCTGAAGACGGCTTTCAGTTTGATGCGCCGTGCGATAAATACGCTGCAGCGCAGCAATTGCCACTATTGCCGCATTGACGAATACGTAATCGCCGTGTTGATGGGGCTCGAAATTTCATTGCGCGAAAACGACTTGCCAGAGGACGATATGAGCGAACGCACTACCAAATACGGGCTGGGCATCGACCGGCAGCTTCACGATTTCATCGTCGACGACGCACTTCCGGGAACCGGGGTCGATGCCGAGGCCTTTTTCGCCGGGTTCGCCAAGATCGTGGAAGACCTGGCTCCGAAGAACCGCGCCTTGCTGGAAAAACGCGACGCGCTGCAGGCAAAGCTCGACCAGTGGTATCGCGACAACGGCGCGCCGTCCGACATGGGCGCCTACAAGGCCTTCCTGACCGAAATCGGCTATCTGCAGCCCGAGGGTGGCGAATTCTCGGTGACGACTGAAAATGTCGATCCCGAGATCGCGGTGGTGGCCGGTCCGCAGCTCGTGGTGCCAATCATGAACGCCCGCTTCGCGCTGAATGCGGCCAATGCCCGCTGGGGCTCGCTCTATGACGCGCTCTACGGCACCGACGCGCTTGGCGACCTGCCCCAGGCCGGTGGCTACAACCCCGAACGTGGCGGGCGGGTGATCGAATGGGCGAAGGATTTTCTCGACCGCAGCGCGCCGCTCGAGGGCACGAAATGGACCGCCGTGACGGGCCTCGCGATTGAAAACGGCAAGCTCGTCGCGGCGACCGCGGCGGGCGCGACGGGCCTGAAGAACCCGGCGCAATTTGCCGGCTACAGGGGCGAAGCGGGCGATCCGTCCGCTGTCATTCTCGAAAAGAACGGGCTGCACATCCAGATCGTCATCGATGCCGGCCACCCGATCGGCGCAACCGATCCCGCCCGTATCGCCGATGTCGTGCTGGAATCCGCGCTGACCACAATCATGGACTGCGAGGATTCCGTCGCCGCCGTCGACGCCGAAGACAAGACGTTGGTCTATGCCAACTGGCTCGGCCTGATGAAGGGCGACCTCGAAGAAACCTTCGAGAAGGGCGGCAAGATGATGACCCGCCGCATGAACCCCGACGTCGAATACGAGAAGCCCGACGGCAGGCCGGCCACGCTGAAGGGCCGGTCGCTGATGCTGGTGCGCAATGTCGGGCATCTCATGACCAATCCGGCGATCCTGCTCCAGGACGGTTCGGAGATCCCCGAGGGCATCATGGACGCAATGATCACCGCGCTGATCGCGCTGCATGATTTCGGGCCGAACGGGCGCCGCGCCAATTCGCCGGCCGGATCGATGTACATCGTCAAGCCGAAGATGCACGGACCGGAGGAAGTGGCCTTCGCGGTCGAGCTGTTTGCCCGGGTCGAAGCCGTGCTCGGCATGGCGCCCAACACCATGAAAATGGGCATCATGGACGAGGAGCGCCGCACCACGGTCAATCTGAAGGAATGCATCCGCGCCGCGAAGGAACGCGTGGTGTTCATCAACACCGGCTTCCTCGACCGCACCGGCGACGAGATCCACACCTCGATGGAAGCCGGGCCGATGATCCGCAAAGGCGACATGAAGGCCGCCCCGTGGATTCACGCCTACGAGGCCTGGAACGTCGATATCGGCCTTGAGTGCGGCCTGTCCGGCCATGCCCAGATCGGCAAGGGCATGTGGGCCATGCCCGACCTGATGCATGCCATGCTTGAGCAGAAGATCGGTCACCCGAAGGCCGGCGCCAACACGGCATGGGTGCCGTCGCCGACCGCGGCGACGCTGCACGCCACCCATTACCACCAGGTCGACGTCGCCGAGGTGCAGGACAGGCTGAAGTCCCGCGGCCGCGCCAGCCTCGACGACATCCTGTCCGTGCCGGTCGCGGTCAGGCCCAACTGGTCGGAAGACGACAAGCTCGCCGAGCTGCGCAACAACGCCCAGGGGATTTTGGGCTATGTCGTGCGCTGGGTCGACCAGGGGGTCGGCTGTTCCAAGGTGCCGGACATCAACGATGTCGGCCTGATGGAAGATCGCGCGACGCTGCGCATCTCTTCGCAGCATATCGCCAACTGGTTGCACCACGGCGTGGTGACGAAGGACCAGGTCATGGCGGTGATGCGCGAAATGGCGGCCGTGGTCGACCGCCAGAACGCGGGCGATCCCGCCTACCGGCCGATGGCGCCCGATTTCGACGCCTCGATCGCCTTCAAGGCCGCCTGCGACCTGGTGTTCGAGGGCACGACCCAGCCCAACGGCTACACCGAACCGATATTGCACCGCCGCCGGCTGGAGCTGAAGGCGGCGGGCTAAGTCAAAAAGGGAGGAGCAGGGCCATGATCGCCGTGATTTTCGAGGTCAAGCCGCATGCTGCGCAGAAGCAGGCCTACCTGGAAGCAGCGGCGAACCTGCGCCCCTTGCTGGAACAGATCGACGGCTTCATTTCGGTGGAGCGGTTCCAGAGCCTGACCGAACCGGAAAAGCTGCTTTCGCTGTCCTTCTTCCGCGACGAGTCGGCGATCGCGCAATGGCGCGCGCTCGCCGCCCATCGCAAGGCGCAGGCGAAGGGCCGGGGCGAGTATTTCGCCGACTACCGGCTGCGCGTCACCGAGGTTCTCCGCGATTACGGCATGGACGACCGCGAACAGGCGCCGGCCGACAGCCGCGCCGAGCATGGCGGCTGAATTTCCCGCCCTCACCGCTCCGGTCTGATCCCATAAACAGCGACCGCGTCGACCGGTTCAAGTTCCAGCATTTGTGTGCGGATATCGGCGAAACCGGTCCGTTCCATCGAAGCGGCAACACGTTCGCCCATGGCGACGGCGTCGGCGCGGGTCGGATTGCGGTGGCGCGGCTGGTAGGTGGTCACAACCCGGCCACCGGGCTTGAGCGCGGCTCGGATCACGCCGAGCGCTTCGTCCAGATCGGGGAAGAACTGCACGACATTGACCGACCAGGCGGCGTCAAATGCTTCTGACCGGCCGGTCAGCCACGCATGGGTCGCCTCGACCAGTTCCAGCCTGCGCTCCGGCGCTTCCGTGCCCAGCCTGCGGCGGGCCTGTGCGAGCATCGTGGCCGAGTGGTCGATTCCGGTCAGGGTCGCGTTCGGCGCCCGTCGCGCAGCTTCCGCCAGGCCGAGGCCGGGGCCGCACCCGATTTCCAGCAGGTCTTCGCCGTCTCGCGGCGCGACGAGATCGAGCGTCCAAGCGTTGCGTTGGCGGTTGGAAGGACGCGTCGCCATGATCCAGCCGGCAAACCGGCCAAGCGGGCCGTGCGGGCG
>JBNLDE010000125.1:0-26799 GCA_050304175.1 Zhengella sp.
CCAGTCGATCGACGACAGTGAAGCCGACCTGGCCCGCGACCTTCGCATCCTCGTTCGGGAACGTCTGAAGGCCGGCGACACGGATAAGCAGGTGGTCGATTTCGTCGTCTCGCGCTATGGTGAATTCGTGCTCCTGAAACCCCGGTTCAGCGCGCGAAACGCCCTGCTGTGGGGCGCGCCGGCGCTGTTGCTGTTCGCCGGCGCCATCGTCCTCGTCATGGGCGCGCGCAAGCGGCGGCGCAAGCCGCAGGAGGCGCTGTCGGCGGAAGAACAAGTCGAACTGGAGAAGATTTTACACGAGCGTGATTGACGCATTTGCTAGGATTTTCGGCGACTCGCGTGTTCGTCAGGAGATAAGCAATGGTGTCGACGCTCAGGAAGATCGAATTCCCCGGCCATTCCGGCGCAAGGCTCGCGGCCAGGCTCGACCTCCCGGACGGTCCGGTTCGGGCCTATGCCTTGTTTGCCCACTGCTTCACGTGTTCCAAGGACCTCCTCGCCGTACGCCGCATTTCGGCTGAGCTCGCCCGCGAGGGCATTGCGGTTTTGCGTTTCGATTTCACCGGACTTGGATCGAGCGAGGGCGAGTTTTCGTCAACCAATTTTTCGTCCAACTGCGCCGACCTGCTGTCGGCGGTCGATTATCTGCGCGCCAATTTCGAGGCGCCGGCCGTCCTGATCGGCCACTCGCTCGGCGGTGCAGCGGTATTGGGCATCGCCGGCCAGGTCCGCGAAGTGACCGCCGTTGTCACGATCGGCGCACCCGCCGACGCCGCCCATGTTCTGAAGAGCTTTGGCTCGTCATTGGACGACATCCGCGACAAGGGCCGAGCGCAGGTGTCGCTGGCCGGCCGCGACTTCTCGATATCGCGCGAGTTCGTCGAAGACATCGAGCGGTCCAGTCTCGCCGGCGCCATTGGCACGATGCGCAAGGCCCTGCTGATCCTTCACTCGCCGGTCGACCAGACCGTTGGAATCGACAACGCCGCGGAAATCTTCCAAGCGGCACGCCATCCCAAGAGTTTCGTTTCGCTCGACCATGCCGACCACCTGCTGAGCAAGGAACAGGACGCCCGCTTTGCCGCCGCGGTGATCGCGGGTTGGGTCTCGCGCTACCTGCCCGAGGACCGGCCTCAGGGCGGCGAGGCCTTCGAACATGTCCGTGTCAGCGAGACGGGGGAGGGCCAGTACCAGAACACGGTGCTCGCTGGGCGTCACCGACTGTTCGCCGACGAACCGGAATCCGTCGGTGGTCTCGACACCGGGCCGTCCCCCTATGACTTCCTCTCGGCCGCGCTTGGCGCCTGCACCTCGATGACCCTGCGCATGTACGCCAACCGCAAGGGAGTCGAGCTTGGCCGCATCAGTGTCGATGTCAGCCATGAAAAGGTGCACACCGCAGATTGCGCCGATTGCACCGAGGACGAGAAAGCGCGTGGCGGCAAGATCGACCGGTTCCACCGGACGATCGCCATCGAAGGCGAAATTCCCGACGCGCTCAGGGGCAAACTTGTTGAAATCGCAGGGAAGTGTCCGGTTCACCGGACGCTTGAGCATGCCTCCAAGGTCGCGACCGAGATCAGCGACTAGACCTGCGAAGATTACGAAAGTTTCATGTCGCGGAAAGTGCGCCGTAAGGTGTGAGTCCCTAGATATCCTTTCACACGGTGCGAATGCGCGCCTGCCAGCAGAAAGGATTTCGCTCCCATGAGCACGAGGAAAACTAGCACAACCCTTCGTACCCGTCTTCTTGCCGCCGCTGCGTCGGTCGCCATCATTTCCACAATGGGCGCCGGTATCGCGACCTACACCAGCCAGCCGGTCCTGGCCGACGCCGTCAAGGTCGTGGCGCCTCAGGTGCCGAGCTTCGCCGACGTTGTGGAAAAGGTTTCCCCCGCCGTCGTTTCCGTCCGCGTCAAGTCCGACATCCAGCCGGCCAGCAATGACGGATTTTCCTTCGGCATTCCGGGCATGCCCGGTTTTGACCAGCTGCCGGATGATCACCCGCTGAAGCGCTTCTTCAAGGATTTCGGCGGCGGCCGCAAGGCGCCCGACGGCCCGCCCCAGAAAAACAGGAAGCCCCACCTTCGTCCGACCTCCCAGGGCTCCGGTTTCTTCATTTCCGAGGACGGCTACCTGGTCACCAACAACCACGTCGTTGCCGACGGCGCCGCCTATACGGTCGTCATGGACAATGGCGACGAACTGGACGCCAAGCTTATCGGAACCGACCCCCGGACCGACCTCGCGGTGCTGAAGGTCGATGACAGTCGGAAATTCACTTACGTTTCCTTCGCCGACGACTCGAAAATCCGCGTTGGCGACTGGGTCGTCGCGGTCGGCAATCCGTTCGGCCTGGGCGGGAGCGTGACCGCCGGTATCATCTCGGCCCGCGGCCGCGACATCGGCGCCGGCCCCTATGACGACTTCATCCAGATCGATGCCGCGGTCAATCGCGGCAACTCCGGCGGCCCGGCCTTCAACCTCGAAGGTCAGGTGATCGGCATCAACACCGCCATCTTCTCGCCGTCGGGTGGCAATGTCGGCATCGCCTTTGCCATTCCGGCCTCGATCGCGAAGCAGGTGGTCACCGACCTGATCGATGACGGCCAGATCCAGCGCGGATGGCTTGGTGTCCAGATCCAGCCGGTAACCAAGGATATCGCGGAATCGCTCGGCCTCGCCGATGCCAGCGGCGCGCTGGTTTCCGAACCCCAGGACGATAGCCCCGCCAAGAAAGCGGGCCTGAAGGCCGGCGATGTCATCACCTCCGTCGACAACGAGAAGGTCGAGACGCCGCGCGATCTGGCCCGCCGGATCGGCGGCATGCAGCCGGGAACCGAGGTTGCGGTCCAGATTTGGCGCAATGGCGAATCCAAGTCGGTGGACATCAAGCTCGGACTTCTGCCCAAGGCCGATCAGATGGCCGGAACGCCCGCGCCGATGACCCCCGGCGAACCGGCATCGCTTGACGGTTTCGGCCTCAAGGTCACCAAGGCCGATGACGGACGCGGCGTTGTGGTAACCGATGTCGAGAGCGGCAGCGACGCCGAGGAACGCGGCATCCAGCCCGGCGACGTGATCGTCGCGGTCAACTCAAAGCCGGTCACCGACGCAGACGGGATCGAGTCGATCGTCGAGGAAGCCAGCAAGGCTGGACGCAAGGCCGTGCTGCTCCAGGTCGAGCGCAACTCGACCAACCGCTTCGTGGCTCTGCCCGTGGGCCAGGGCTGACGTACGTCCCGCTTCTCCCGCCCCAAACACCCCCGAGGCGGGAGAGCTGGTACGGGGCGGACGGTTTTTCGTAGCAATAGCCGTCCGCACGCGGCAGCGGGTCCCATCACCCGCTGCCGCTCCTTCCCGGAGATCCAGATCATGATTTGCCAGTCCCAAGTCGAGCTTCAATCCGCTATGAATGACGGTATGAAGATTCTCGTTATCGAAGACGACCGCGAAGCGGCCGACTATCTGGCAAAGGCGTTCGAGGAAGCCGGCCACCTTGCCCATGTCGCCGGCGACGGCGAAACCGGCTTCACACTCGCCGACAATGGCGGCTATGACGTTCTGGTCGTCGACCGCATGCTGCCGCGACGTGACGGCCTGTCGGTGATCGCCGGGCTGAGGGCGCGCGGCAACGAATGCCCGGTACTGATCCTTTCCGCCCTCGGCGATGTCGACGACCGGGTGACAGGCTTGCGCGCCGGCGGCGACGACTACCTGACCAAACCTTACGCTTTCTCCGAACTTCTGGCGCGGGTCGAGGCGCTCAATCGCCGCGGCGCTGCCAAGGATGTCGAAACGCTCTACCGCGCCGGCGACCTGGAACTCGACCGGTTATCCCACACGGTTCGCCGCGCCGGTCAGGATATCACGCTGCAGCCGCGCGAATTTCGGCTGCTGGAATACCTCATGCGCCATGCCGGCCAGGTGGTCACCCGCACGATGCTGCTCGAAAACGTCTGGGACTATCATTTCGATCCGCAGACCAACGTGATCGACGTGCATATCTCGCGGTTGCGTTCGAAGATCGAGAAAGGCTTCGATACGCCGATCCTGCATACGGTTCGCGGCGCGGGCTATATGCTGAAGGCCGGATAGCACCTTGCGGTTTCCGGCCATTCTCAACACCACCGCGACCAGGCTTTCGGCCCTGTTCGTGCTGCTGTTCGCAGCCTGCGCTGTTGTCCTCGTCGTCTACATGACGTCCCTGTCTGTGCGCATGCTCACGACGCAGACGCGCGCGACAATCGATGACGAGATAACCGACCTTTCAGAATACTATACCCGCGGTGGCCTTCCGCTTCTGGTGCGCAACGTCAACCGGCTGTCGCGCCAGCCGGGCGCCAGCCTCTATCTCATCGCCGATCCGACCGGTCGCATCCTCAGTGGAAACGTCGAGAGCCTTCAGCCGGGCGTCCTCGACGAGATCGGCTGGACCGAACCCTTTTCCTATGTCCGTTACGGCGAAATCGCGCGCCGGCAACCCGGTCCGCCCCATCACGCCCTTGCCCGCGTTTTCCACCTGCCGAACGGGCTGATCATGTTGGTCGGACGCGATCTGGGCGAGCCGGAACGCATGCGCATGATCGTTCGCCGCGCGCTCGTCCTGGCGGTTGCCTTCATGGCCGTCGGCGGCTTCCTGATCTGGTTTTTCGTGGGGCGCAGGGCGCTCAAGCGCATCGATGCCGTGTCGGTAGCTTCCCGGCGGATCATGGGCGGCGATCTCGCCGGCCGTCTGCCGATCTCCGGCGCCGGCGACGAGTTCGACCGGTTGTCGGAAAACCTGAACACCATGCTCGCGCGCATCGCGGACCTGGACGACGGGCTCAAACAGGTCGCCGACAATATCGCGCACGATCTCAAGACCCCGCTGACCCGCTTGCGCAACCGTGCCGAGGCCGCCTTGGCGGGCGCCAGGAACGCCGACGAATACCGCGCTGCGCTCGAGCAGACGATTGCCGAGTCCGACCAGTTGATCCGGACATTCAACGCGATCCTGAGGATTTCGCGGCTGGAGGCGGGAAATGCCGCCAACGAGGTCGAGGATGTCGACTTGGCCGCGATCGCCCGCGATGTCTGCGAACTCTACGAGCCGCTCGCCGAGGACGCGGGCGTTTCGCTCGAGTTCGGCGAGATCGCGGAGGCGACGGTTCGCGGCAACCGCGAGCTGATCGGCCAGGCCCTGTCGAATATCGTCGACAATGCGATCAAGTATTCGACCAGACCGGGCCGGTCGCCGGTCGTCACTGTCGGCCTGCGGGTAAGCGGCAAGGAGACGGCGCTTGCGGTGTGCGACAATGGTCCGGGAATCCCGGAGCAGCAACGAAAGCGGGTGACAGAGCGCTTCGTCCGCCTTGAGGAGAGCCGCAGCCGGCCGGGGTCGGGGCTGGGGTTGAGCCTTGCCGAGGCGGTGATGAAATTCCACCACGGGCGGCTTGACCTCACCGGCAACGATCCCGGACTTTGCGTGACGATGGTCTTCGTTGGAGACAACGCGCGATGACGGTTGCGGGAAAGGCGAAAAAAACCGGCAAGACGGAGACGTGGTTCGGTGACGCGCCGCTCAATCTGGTGCCCCTGGACTCGGACAACGCACGCGACGAACTGGCCGATGTGGTCGAACGGGCACGGGCGGACGGCCTCGACACTCTGGCCGCGGCCCTGGAAAGGAAGGGCGCGGTGCCGGCATTCCTGGCCGCAGTATTCGACCTGTCGCCTTTCCTGCGCGATTGCGCGCGGCGCTGGCCCTCGATGCTCGATGCCGTCCGCGCTTCCGGCGTCGAGGTCAGGTTTTCCGAAATCCTCGACGAGATGGCCGCCGTCGGCATGGCCGCCGACGCGACCGAGACCGGCGTGATGGCCGGGCTGCGGCGGCTCAAGGGGGAGGCCCACGCGCTGGTGGCGCTCGACGACCTTGCCCACGGCGGCGCAGCGCCTGTCACGGTTGAGCGGCTGAGCCGCCTCGCCGATACCGCGGTCGCCGCGACCGTCTCCTTCCTGCTGCGCGAAGCCCACAATCGCGGCAAGCTGAACCTGCCCGATCCCGACGATCCGCAGAAGGGGTCGGGATGGATCCTGCTCGGCATGGGCAAGCTCGGCGCCTGCGAGCTCAACTATTCCTCCGACATCGATCTCATCGCGCTCTACGATCCGAACGCGCCGGCGGTGTCCGACCCCTGGGAAGCGAGCGACCTGTTCGTGCGCCTGACGCGCCGCATGTTGCGGATCCTGCAGGACCGCACCGAGCACGGCTACGTGTTTCGCACCGACCTGCGGCTGCGACCCGATCCGGGTTCGACGCCGCTCGCCATCCCGGTCGAGGCGGCGCTGATCTATTACGAGAGCCGCGGCCAGAACTGGGAACGCGCGGCCATGATCAAGGCCCGCCCGGTCGCCGGCGATATCGAGGCCGGAACAGCCTTCCTGAAGGAACTGCAGCCCTATGTCTGGCGCAAATACATGGACTATGCGGCAATTGCCGACGTCCATTCGATCAAGCGCCAGATCCATGCGCACAAGGGTCATGACCAGATCGCGGTGAAGGGACACAATGTGAAGCTCGGCCGCGGCGGCATCCGCGAAATCGAGTTCTTCGTGCAGACCCAGCAATTGATCGCCGGCGGGCGCTTTCCCGAGCTTCGCGGCCGCCGGACCATCGCCATGCTGCACGAACTGGCGCGCTGCAACTGGATCACGGCCGAAGCCAGCTCGGCACTCGAGGGGCAGTACTGGTTCCTGCGCCAGGTCGAACACGCCATCCAGATGGTCGCCGACGAACAAACCCATTTGCTGCCGGAGGACGACGCGGGCCTGGCACGGATCGCCCACATGCTCGGTTTCGGCGACGCGGACGCGTTTTCGGACCGGTTCCGGTCGGCTTTGCGCATTGTCGAGCGGCACTATGCGGCCCTGTTCGAAACCGCGCCCGGGCTCTCCGGCGGCGCCGGCAACCTGGTCTTCACCGGCGAGGGCGACGATCCCGATACGCTTGAGACGCTTTCGCGCATGGGCTTTGAACGGCCGAGCGACATGGCCCGGATCATCAGGGTCTGGCATTCCGGCCGCTACCGGGCAACCCAGTCGGCCGAAGCGCGCGAGCGGCTGACGGAACTGACGCCGGCCTTGCTGAAAGTGTTCGGCCAGACCCGCCGGGCCGACGAAGCCTTGCTGCGCTTCGACGAGTTCCTGTCGGGCCTGCCGGCCGGTATCCAGCTCTTCTCGCTGCTGCAGTCGAACCCCGCGCTGCTCGAGTTGCTGGCGACGATCATGGGCGCCGCGCCGCGCCTGGCCCATGTCATCACGCGCCGCGCCCATGTGTTCGACGGCCTGCTCGACCCGGCGTTGATGAGCGAATTGCCGACCAAGGCCTATCTGGCCGGACGTCTCGAGACATTTCTGTCCGGCACCGTGCTTCACGAGGAAATCCTCGATCGTCTGCGCATTTTTGGCGCCGAGCAGAAATTCCTGATCGGCATCCGCCTCCTGACCGGCGCCATCGACGCGACAAGGGCCGGCAAGGCGTTTTCCGACCTGGCCGACCTCGCGATATCCGCCGCGCTCGATGCGGTCGTCGCTGAATTTGCCGCGCGTCACGGCAAGGTGGCCGGGGGGCGTGTGGCGATCCTCGGCATGGGCAAGCTCGGGAGCCGCGAGCTGACCGCGGGATCCGACATCGACCTCATCCTCCTTTATGATCACGATCCGGACGCCGAGTATTCCGACGGCGAAAAGCAGCTCGCGGCGTCCCACTATTTTGCCCGGCTGACGCAACGCTTGATCGCCGCCGTTTCAGCCCCGACCGCCGAAGGCGTGCTTTACGATCTCGATCTTCGCCTGCGCCCCTCAGGCAACAAGGGACCGGTCGCCACCCATTTCGATGCGTTTGCCAAGTACCAGCGCACGGAGGCGTGGACCTGGGAGCACATGGCGCTGACCCGGGCCCGGGCCGTCGCCGGGGACGAGGAGCTTGGCCGGTCGGCCGAATCCGTGATCGACGAGGTTCTCTCCAGCCCGCGCGACCGCAGAAAAATAGCCGCGGACGCCGTCGATATGCGGGACCTGATTGAGCAGGAGAAACCCGCGCGCGATCTCTGGGACATCAAGCTCATGCCCGGCGGCCAGATCGATCTGGAATTCATTGCCCAGGTGGCCCGCCTCACAGGGGCGGCCGACGAGACGGCAGGGGAGCGGCGAATGACCGCAACCGGCGATCTGCTGGCGGGTCTTACATCCGGCTTCGCCGATCCCCATGTGAAGGATGAGCTTTGCGCGGCGCACGCGTTCTATGCCGCGGTGACACAGATTACGAGGTTGTGCCTCACGGGCCCGCTTGAGCGGGAAGACGTACCGCCCGGACTGAAGGACCTTTTGTGCCGGGCGGCCGATCTTCCTGATTTCGCTATCCTTGAAGCACACCTTGAAGAGACGGCGCAGACGGTCAGAAAGCATTTCGACCGCCTGCTTCGTGGGAAGGCAGGAAAGGGTGATGGATAGACCCTTTCCGACTTCCGGCATCGGGGGTGATCGATGCAAACAGGAGACTGACTATGAAGACCTCTACCAAGATTGCGATCGCGTTCGTGACCGTGGCCGGACTGGCCGGAACCACCGCAGTCGCGGCCGACCGGTACGGCAAGATGCGTGACCGGGCGGAGTTCGGCATGCAGCAGAGGCTCGAACGGGCCGATACCGACAAGTCGGGCGACATCAGCCTCGACGAGTTCACCGCCGCCTTCAAGGAACGTTTCGGCAAGGCCGATGCCAACAAGGACGGCAAGCTGACGGTCGCCGAGATCGCCGACGAGATTGAGCGCCAGCGGACCGAACGCATGGCGCGTCACATGCTCGACCGCTTCGACGTCAATGGCGACGGCGAACTGACTGCCGAAGAGATCGAGAGCCGTCAGCAGAAGATGTTCGCGCTCATGGATCGCAATGACGATGGCAAGATCGCTCCCGACGAAATGCCGCGCCGCATGGGCCGCCACGACGGCGGTTATTGGGGCGGACACCACCGCCATCACGGTCGGGGCATGGACGACGAGGGATTCGGCATGCGCCGCGGGCCGGCGATGAACGATACCGACAACTGATCGTCGCCCATCAGGCGAAACCACAAATGCGAACGGAGGGCCCCAGGCCCTCCGTTTTTTTTTGCCCGGGCAGCTACGCCGCCTTTTTTGTCTGCTTGCGTTCGGGAATGCGCACCGAAACGATGGTCCCCTTGCCGTATTTCGAACGGATCTTCAGCGCACCGCCGTGCAATTGCGCCAGCGATCGCGATATGGCGAGACCCAGTCCCGATCCGTTGTGGTTCTTCGAAAACTGGTTCTGCACCTGCTCGAATGGCCGGCCGAGCTTCTTCAGCGCCTCGTGCGGAATGCCGCAGCCATTGTCCTCGATGGTGAGCACCAGGGCGCCGGACGTCTTGCGTGCCCGCACCATGATCTTGCCGCCTTCGCCGGTGAACTTCACTGCATTCGACAGCAGGTTGATCACGATCTGCTTCATTGCGCGGCTGTCGGCGACGAGCGTCATAGCGTCCGAGATGCGGGTATCCACGGTAATTGCCTTCTGCCCCGCCTGCACAGCGAGCATCTGCACCGTTTCCCGGATCAGCGGACACAGATCGATCGAGCCGGGTTCGAGTTCGAAGCGGCCGGCTTCGATCTTCGACATGTCGAGAATGTCGTTGATCACGTTCAGCAGATAGGTTCCGCTCTGGTGGATGTCGTCGACATATTCCTCGTACCGGCTGGAGCCGATCGGTCCGAACAGCCCCGCCTGCATCATTTCCGAGAAACCGATAATGGCGTTGAGCGGCGTACGCAGCTCGTGCGACATGTTGGCGAGAAACTCCGACTTCGCCTGGTTGGCGACCTCGGCGCGGATCTTCTCGGTCATGTATTTGTGGTTGAGGTCCGCGAGTTCGCGCGCGCGTTCTTCCTCCGCCTTGCGGGCAAGCGACAGATCGTGGATCGTCGCCATCAACCGCCGTTCGCTTTCCACCAGCCGTCCCTGCTGGGTCTTGAGCTGGGTGATCTCGGTCCCGATCGACACCGTTCCGCCGTCGCGCGTCTTCAACTCGTTGACCTGCAGCCACCGTCCGTCGGCGAGCTGGCGCTCGAAGGTCGCCGCGCCGGCGCCGCTGGCCATTCGCCGCTCCGATACCAGCGCGGTCATGCGCTTTTCGATCTCGCTGCGGGCAACGCCGGGCTTCAGGTCCGATGCGGTCAGCCCGGTGTGCTCCAGGTAGCGCGTGTTGCACATCACCAGCCGGCTGTCGGTATCCCACAGGACAAAGGATTCCGGGACGTTCTCGATCGCCGTCCGCAGCCGCATGTCGGCTTCCTCCGAGCGCATCTCGAGGCGATGCTGCTCGGTGACGTCGACGGCGATGCCGATCAAATGAACCTCGGGCGCTTCGGGATCGACCACTTGCGCGCGCGCCCGCATCCACACCCAGTCGCCCTCCGCGTGGCGCATCCGGAACACCTGGTCCACCTGGGTTATCTCGCGCGCCACGATCCGCTTGGCGATTGCAAACAGGTCGTCGTCGTCGGGGTGGATGATGGCCGCAACCTCGCCGAAGGACAGCATGCCGTCGCTCGCTTCGTAGCCGAGCTGCTCGTACATCGAACGCGACCAGTACATCCGTCCGCGCGCCATGTCCCAGTCCCACAGGCCGCAGCGACCGCGCATCAGCGCCATGTCGATGCGCTCATGGGTTTGTGAGTAGATCCGGTCGGCGGTGCGCGCCCGCGCCGATTGGGCGAAATAGGCGTACAGGATGATGATCAGCACGCTGGCTGTCGTCACGAAAAGTGTGACGTTTATCGACACCATGTGGCGCCAGTCGGCATAGATGTCGCCGAGCGAAATGGTCGCCAGCGCCGCGTTCCGGTGGCCGGGAGAAAAGCTCAGCGCGGCCAGGCTGCGCGTGCCGGCGACCGACACTTCCATCACGCCGGCCCGGCGCCCGAACAGGAACAGCGGCTGCGCCCCGGTCATGATGTCGGCCAGCGAGCGTCCGACCATGTCCTGGTCGGGACCTGACGCGGCGATGATTTCCAGCTCCGGTGTGGCGACCAGCAGCTTGGCGCGCCCGGCATAGGCGCTGATACGATTCACTTGTTCGATCGCCAGCGCCGTCACGGCATTCATGTCGGGCACGGGTGCCCCGGGATCAGTCAGGTCCGTGGCCAGTTGACCCGACGCCAGCGTCAGCATTGCGCGGGCATTGGCCTCGATGTCGTTGCGCATGTCCATCAGGGTCATCGCGCGAATGCCGGCGATGACGAACAGGAACACGACGATCAGGACTGGGATCGAGCGCCGCAGGAGCGGCTCGGCGGCCAGCAGCCGCCGGTAGGCCGGCTCGGCAAGAAAACGGGCACTACCCTTTATCGAGGGAAATCGTCTTTCCTCCCTCCATCGGGCAAAGAGCCCCCGTTCGGTCGCTCCCCAAGCGCCCGTCTTCGCCATCCCTGGCTCCCAAATTTTATATTTCGCCGCATTTCGATCCGGAAACAGAACGCCCGAATCGGTAATAAAGAATCACCCGTGATTCGGCTTGTCCAGACCTTCGGGTAAAAAAAGCGATAAATTCTGCTCCGGTGCGAAATTTCGCCGGCAAATCCCGCCCGTTGCGGCGCAGTCGCGGGCTACGCCAGGGTGCGCTCAACGATATCGCGGACATCGGTAGAGAGATCCCCGGCCGCCGCGATGGACACGAGCGCCTCGCGGGCATGTTCGCGGCGCTCCGGTTCCAGCGCGCGCCAAGACCTGAGCGCCGTCGCCAGACGGGCCGCCACCTGCGGATTGTGCCGGCCGATTTCCAGGATGATTTGGGCGAAGAACCGATAGCCTTCCCCGTCGGCACGATGGAACGCGGTCTGGTTGGCGGCCGCATAGGTGCCGATGAGCGCGCGGACCCGGTTCGGATTGGTGAGCGCGAATCCGGGATGGTCCATCAGCGCCTTGATCCGGTCCAGCGTGGCCGGGCCGGGCACCATCGCATGGATCGCGAACCACTTGTCGAGCACGAGCGGATTTTCGCCGAACCGTTCCTCGAACCGCCTGAGCGCATCTTGCGCTTCGTCCGTTTCGGAAAACCGGTGCGCGAGCGTCTGCAGCCCCGCGGAAAGGTCGGTCATGTTGCCGGCCTCGGCAAAATGGCGTGCGGCCAGGGCAGGGGAAGTGCTGGCGATGCTCAGATAGTCGAGCAGGACGTTGCGCAACGCTCTTCGTCCGGCGCTTTCCGCGTCGGGACTGAACGGACCGGTCATCGCCAGCGCGGCATAGGCGTCCGCGAACCGGTCGTGATTGGCCACGGCGATGGTCGACAGCAGGTCCTCGCGCGCCGCGTGGATTGCATCCGGGTCGACTTCGCTGCCGATCTCGCGCGCGATATCGGCCTCGCCGGGCAGGGTGAGCGCCAGCGCCCGGTAGGCCGGCTCCAGCATCTCGTCGCAGGCGGTGTCGCCGAGCAACTCCACCAGATCGGCACCCGCCTTCTTCGCCCGTCCGCCTTTCCGGTGGCGCGACATGTCGATCAGCGTGTCGGTGAGCAGGCGGTCGAGCGCCTGCCAGCGCGAGAACAGGTCGTCATCGTGGCGGGCAAGGAAAATCCGGTCCTTGACGCTTTGCTCGTGGTCGAGAGTGACCGGTGCCGAAAAACCGCGCAGCAGGGACAGGACCGGCCTTTGGGCGATGCCCTCGAACCGGATCACGTGGCGGCGCTTTCGGATGTGGATGACGCCATCCTCGATTTCCGCGCCGTCGACGCTTTCCGGCTCGATATCGTGCCCGTTCTCGCCGACAAGGCCGAACGCCACGGGAATGTGGGCCAACCTCTTGCGGCTCTCTCCCGGGGTTGGCGGGATCGACTGCTCGATCTCGATCGTCAGCGCCTTGTGCGGCGCGTCATATTTCGACCGCACCGCAAGGTTGGGCGTTCCCGCCTGGTTGTACCATTGCGCGAACTGACCGAGATCGCGCCCCGAGGCCTCCTCGAAGCAGGCCAGGAACTGTTCCACCGTCGCCGCGTCGCCATCGTGGCGCTCGAAATAGAGGTCCATGCCGGCGCGGAACGTGTCCGCTCCCAGGATCGTGCGAAGCATGCGCACGACTTCGGATCCCTTTTCGTAGACCGTCGCCGTGTAGAAATTGTTGATCTCGCGGTATTGGCGCGGGCGCACCGGATGGGCAAGCGGGCCGGCGTCTTCGGGAAACTGGTGCGATTTCAGCAGCCGTACTTCGGCGATGCGCTTGACGGCGCGCGAACGCTGGTCGGCGGAGAACTCATGGTCGCGGAAGACCGTCAGCCCTTCTTTCAGGCAAAGCTGGAACCAGTCGCGGCAGGTGATCCGGTTGCCCGTCCAGTTGTGGAAATATTCATGCGCTATGATCGCTTCGATATGGGCGAAGTCGGCGTCCGTCGCGGTCTCCTCGTCGGCAAGCACATACTTGTCGTTGAAGATGTTGAGTCCCTTGTTTTCCATCGCGCCCATGTTGAAATCCGACACGGCGACGATGTTGAACACGTCGAGGTCGTATTCCCGGCCGAAAACCTCTTCATCCCACCGCATCGACCGTTTGAGCGCGTCCATCGCGTAGGCCGCGCGCGCCTGCTTGCCGTGCTCGACATATATGCCGAGATCGACCGGGCGTCCGCTCGCGGTCGTAAAGGTGTCGCTGATCCGGGCCAAATCGCCGGCCACCAGGGCAAAAAGGTAGCTGGGCTTGGGGAACGGGTCGTGCCACTCGGCGAAGTGCCAGCCGTCGTCCAGCGGCCCGGTTTCGCCCGGGTTGCCGTTTGACAACAGCACCGGCGCCTCGTTCCTGGGCGCCTCGATCCGTACCGTGTAGACCGACAGCACGTCCGGGCGGTCCTGGAAATAGGTGATGCGCCTGAAGCCCTCGGCTTCGCATTGCGTGCAGTAGACTCCGCTCGACCGGTACAGCCCCATCAGGGCTTCGTTGGCCGAGGGCGCGAGATGCGTTTCGATCCGCACCGTGAACCGGTTGGCGGCCGGCGGCTTGAGCAGGGCGAGGCGATTGGGCGATATCTCGACCGCCTTGCGGGCGACCGCGGCGCCGTCGACCAGGAGATTCGCAAGCGTCAGCCCGTCGCCGTCGAGGATCAGCGGGGCCGTTTTCGAGGCGCCCACGCGGCGCTCGACGGTCAGTTGCGCGGTGACGACGGTCTGGTCCGGGTCGAGCCGGAAATTCAACGCCACTTCCGGGATCAGGTAGTCGGGTTCGCGGTAGTCCGACAACTTGAAAACCTGTCCGGTATCGGTGCGCATGCAAACCCTTTCACTTGATGAAGACTGGTGCTAGCCTTGCCCGACCCACCAGTCTGATGGTGTGAGCCGAATGGGCTCATTAGCGTATCAGAGCCCACGAAAAAACCCCGTATGCTTTTCCGCGTTCATTCGCTTGAATGCCAAACTGCCAGGAAATTCCATGACTGTGACCACCCCGAAATTTGGAATGGGCGCGTCCGTACTGCGCAAGGAAGACAAGTCCTTTATCCGCGGCAAGGGCCGGTTTACCGACGATATCAGCCCTGAGGGTGTGCTGCATGGCTACGTCTTGCGGTCGCCGGTCGCCAACGGCGCCTTCACGATCAATTCGGTGGACGAGGCCAGGGCGGCCCCGGGCGTGCACCTGGTGCTGACCGCCGCCGATCTGGCGCATCTTGGCGATCTGAGTTCCGGAGCCATGCAAAAGCAGCCCGACGGCACGGTCGCACCGACGCGCGATATCCCGATCCTGTGCCGCGACTCGGTGCGCCACGTCGGCGACGCGGTCGCGTTCGTGGTCGCCGACAGCCGCGCGCTCGCCCAGGATGCTGCCGAACTGATCGACATCGACTTCGACATGGCCGACGCGATCGCCGACGCGGGACAGGCGCTGGACGCCGATGCCGCCCTGGCCTGGCCGGACAGCGGGACCAACCGCGCCTTCATCAACCATGTCGGGTCCAAGGCCGACACCGACGCCGCCTTCGCCGCCGCAGCCCATGTCACCCGCATCGCGTTCCGCAACAATCGGCTGGTGTGCAACTACATGGAGCCGCGGGCGGCGATCGGGGAATGGAACGAGGCTGAAAATCGCTATGTTCTGACGACGGGGACGCAGGGCGTTCACGGCGTGCGCGGTATCCTGTGCAAACAGGTGTTCAAGATCGAACCCGACCAGTTGCGGGTCATTACGCCGGATGTCGGCGGCGGATTCGGGCCGAAGGCGTTCGTCTACCGGGAATATGCGCTGGTGCTGGAAGCCGGCAAGCGCCTTGGAAAGCCGGTCAAGTGGACGGGCGACCGCACCGAGCACTTCCTGACTGACGCGCAGGGTCGCGACAATGTCGTCGAGGCCGAGATGGCGATGGACGCCGACGGGCGGTTCCTTGGGGTCAGGATCGACCTGATCGCCAATATGGGCGCCTACATTTCCCAGTACGGTCCGTTCATCCCGTGGCTCGGCGCCAGCATGTCGACGGGCGTGTACGATATCCCGACCGTCGATATCACAATAACCGGCGTCTACACCAATACCTGCCCGGTCGACGCCTACCGGGGGGCAGGGCGCCCCGAGGCGGCGTTCCTGATCGAAAAGCTGGTCGACCAGTGTGCCCGCGAAATGGACCTGACGCCGGACGAGATCCGGCGCCGCAACTTCATCAAGCCCGAGCAGTTCCCCTACACGACGGCGGTCGGGCGGACCTATGACGTCGGCGAGTTCGAGGGGCACATGGACCAGGCCATGGCCAATGCGGGCTGGGACGCGTTCGATAAGCGCAATGCCGAAGCGGCCAGTCGCGGACGCATTCGCGGCATCGGCATGGCGACCTATGTCGAGGCCTGCGCTTTCGCGGGATCGGAGCCGGCCCATGTGCGCCTCGAAGGCGATGGCAGCGTCACTATGTTCATCGGCACCCAGTCGAATGGCCAGGGCCACGCGACGGCCTATGCCCAGTTCGTGGCCGAGAAACTCAATCTCGACATCGACAAGATCAATGTCCACCAGGGCGACACCGACGAACTCGCAAGCGGCGGTGGCACCGGCGGGTCACGGTCGATTCCGCTGGGCGGTGTGTCGGCGGCGCGCGCCGGCGAGGACCTTGCCGAAAAGATCAGGAAGATCGCCGCCGACGAACTGGAAGCGGCCGCGGGCGACATCGAACTCGTGGACGGCAGCGCCCGGATCGTCGGCACCGACCGGCGTATCAGTTTTGGCGCGGTCGCCAAGGCTGCGAAATCGCCCGAGGACCTCAAGGGCTTCGGCGAGTTCAAGCAGAACGAGGCGACCTATCCCAACGGCACCCACATCTGCGAGGTCGAGATCGATCCGGAAACCGGGCGTGCCGAGGTCGTCGCCTACACCCTGGTCGACGACTACGGCGTGACGGTCAATCCGGTCCTGTTGCAAGGCCAGGTCCATGGCGGTGTCGTTCAGGGGCTGGGACAGGCGCTGACCGAGGTGTGCGTCTATGACGAAGACGGGCAATTGCTCTCGGCAAGTTTCATGGACTACGCCATGCCGCGCGCCGACGACGTCGTCTCGTTCAACTTCGCCACCCGCAACGTGCCGTCGACGACCAATGCGCTCGGCATCAAAGGCGCGGGCGAAGCCGGCACCATCGGCGCGACCCCGGCGGTGCTGAACGCGGTGACGGATGCGCTCTGGCGCGCCTACGGCATTTCCCATATCGAAATGCCGGCGACGCCCGACCGCGTCTGGCGGACGATCCGGGAGGCGGCGGGCGGCAAGTGACGCCAACGGGCTCCATGGCATGCCCGTTTGCCGGCCGCTCGAGCCGGGCGAATTGGGCGGCGTGACATGAGCGCGGCAAACACCGGAAATCTGGCTCCCGTTCCGAGCCAGATGACCGGCATTTTCATGAAGATCGCGTCCGTGTCGGCCTTCGTCGCGATGGCGTCCTGCATCAAGGCCGCCGGCCAGCTGCCGCCTGGCCAGATCGTCTTCTTCAGGTCGCTGTTCGCGATTCCCGCCATCCTGATCTGGCTCGCCTGGCGCCGGCAGCTCGCCGGCGCGTTTGCCACGTCGCAGCCGGCCGCTCACATCCTGAGGGGAATGCTCGGCGTGACCGCGATGGGGCTCGGCTTCTTCGCCCTGACCCGGCTGCCGCTACCGGACGCCATTGCGCTCGGCTATGCCAATCCGCTGCTGGTCGTTGTCTTCTCGGCCTTGTTTCTGGGCGAGACGATCCGCATCTATCGCTGGAGCGCGGTTTTTGCCGGCATGGCCGGCGTTTTCATCGTATCGTGGCCGAAACTGACCCTCCTGACCGCGCCGCAGGGGCTGAATCAGGACGAGGCACTCGGCGTGATCGCCGCGTTCGCCGGTGCGGTTTGCGCCGCGGTCGCGATGCTGACCGTGCGCCGGCTGGTCAGGACCGAGCGTACGCCGACCATCGTTATCTGGTTCTCCCTGACCGCCAGCGTCGCCGGCCTGGCGACCCTTCCGCTCGGCTGGTCCGCGCTGACCGGCAGCCAGGCCACCCTGTTGATCGTCGCCGGCATTTTTGGCGGCCTTGGCCAGATCCTGCTGACGCAAAGCTACCGCCATGCCGACATGTCGGTGATCGCCCCGTTCGAATACGCCTCGATGCTGCTGTCTATCGTGATCGGCCTGGCCGTGTTCGGCGAGGTGCCGACACTGTGGACGCTGGGCGGCGGCGCGATCATCGTCGCCGCGGGAATTTTCATCATTCTGCGCGAACACTATCTCGGGCTCGAGCGCGGTCGCGCCCGCAAGGTCCAGCCGCCGCAATAGACGGACAACCCGCGGATCAGCCGGAATGCGCGCCCCAGCCGCTCTCGCCGGGCTCCTCGCCCGTTTCATCCGAGCGCGGATCGAGCTGGTAGGTTTCCGGCGTCTGGACCGCCGGCGATGGTAGCACCTGATAGTCGGCACGTTCCTCGGCCGGTACGGCTTCGCGGCGCATGGTGCGCCATGTCGCATACCCGCCATAGGCGGCGAAGGTCGCTCCAAGCGCGATGAACAGCCCCGAGGGTCCGATTGCATCCATCAGGCGGCCGCCGATCTGCGGACCGACCATGTTGCCGAGGCCGTAGACGATCAGGAGCCCGCCCGAAACCTTGACGAAATCTTCCGATTGCGCGTGGTCGTTGGCATGCGCGACCGCGAGCGAGTAGACCGGGAACAGGACGGAGCCGAGGACGAAAGACCCGGCGAAGACGACCCATTGCGGCGCAGGCGAGGCGATCACGAGAAAGGTGCAGGTGCCGACGCCGACCAGGCTCGCGATCGCCATTACGTAGCGCCGGTCGATGACGTCCGACAATTTGCCAAGCGGGAACTGGAAGATCATGCCGCCGAGCATGGCGCTGGTGAGCATCGTTGCCACCGCCAGCGGCGAAAAGCCGGTCTGGTGGCCAAAGACCGGACCGAAATAGACCCAGTTGGCGAAAATCACCCCCGACAGGAAAGATCCGACCGCGGCTGCCGGCGAATTCCTGAACAGGCCGCGCAGATCGATCGATACCTCGGTCAGCGGCTGCGGCGACTGCGCCGAGGTCAGCGCGATCGGCATCAGGGCGACGCAGAAGAACAGGCCTGCGATGACGAACATCTGGAACGAGCCGGCACTGCCGAGGGGCGCGATATACTGGCCCGCCGCTACGCCGGCCATCGACACCACCATATAGGCGGAAAAGACAGCGCCGCGGTTCTCGTTGGAAACGCGCTCGTTGATCCAGCTTTCCATGATCATGTAGCTGCCGGCCGTCGCCAGTCCCGCCATGAACCTGAAAAGCGCCCAGGCGAAGGGATCGACAAGCAGGGCATGCAGCAGGAATGAGGCGCACAGCGCCGCCTGGATGACGCCGAAGACCCGCACGTGGCCGACGCGGCGCACCAGACGCGGGACGAGGACCGACCCGGCGGTGAAGGCGACTGCGTAGATGGTGCCGATCCAGGCCAGTGTTGTCGACGTCCACCCCTCGGCGATCGCGCGCAGCGGGATGATGACGATACCGATGCCCAGGCCCATCAGCATCAGGAAGGCGCTGGCGAGGATGGCGGCGACTGGCAGGATTTGCGTGACCATCACTACTGTCCTCGTTTGTCACATGTCATCGGAATGCGGAACGGGCCGCGCGGTCGGTCGGGTGGTCCGGCCCGCACCGGCGGCGAGCTGGGCCGGGATAAAGAGTAATGCCGTCTCCCTTGAAAACTGTGACAACCACGCCCGACGGGAGAATCAACGTCGATCTGGTCGCCAGCTTTTCACAAAATGATCGGTTCGAGCGCGCTGATAACGACCTGCCGACACCGTTTTCAAAACAGTTTCATGGTGTTCCGGCGTTCACCCGGCCAGTTCCGTTAGCTTCATCTTCATCGCCAGGAAATCGCGCCAGGCGAGACGCTTGTGGGCCGGGTTGCGCAGCAGGTAGGCCGGATGCAACGTCGGCATCACCGGGATTTCGAGGCCGGACGGCGTGACGTGCATGCCCCAGTTGCCCCTGAGCCGCATGATGCCCTGCGTCGCGCCCGTCGTCGCCTTGGCCGCCGGCCCGCCAAGCGCCAGGATCGCCTTGGGCGCCACCAGTTCGATGTGTCGTTCGATGAACGGCCGGCAAATCTCGGCCTCGTGCGGCGTCGGGGTCCTGTTGCCCGGCGGGCGCCAGGGGATGACGTTGGTGATGTAAGCAGAGGTCCGGTCGCGGCCGATCGCCTTGAGCATGCGGTCGAGCAACTGGCCCGACCGCCCGACGAACGGCAGGCCCTGCAAATCTTCCTCGCGGCCCGGCGCCTCGCCGATCACCATCAGCTCGGCCTGCGGATTGCCGTCGCCGAATACCAGCGATTTTGCGGTGAATTTGAGATTGCAGCCGTCGAATTCGTCGAGAAGGGCTTTCAGCTCGTCGAGGCTTGCGGCTGATCGCGCCGCCTCGCGGGCGCGCGCCACTTGCGCTTCGTCCGGCACGGCGGCGGCGATTTCGGGCGCGCGCGCCGGTGGGGAACTGGCCTGAGCTGCGCCGGATGAGGGCGGCTGTGCCGGTGCTGCCGGTTGCGCGGTCGACCGGGCAGGCGGCTCTTCGAACCGGTTGACGGGGGTCTCTTCCAGCGCAGCGTCCACGCCCGCATCGCGGTAAAAGAGCAAAAGGCTGTGGATCTCGTCGGTCATGGTCCTGTTTAATGCGCCACAGGCGGCCGGGCAACCGGGTCCGGCGTCATCCAAGGGGAATACGCGGGTCCTGACGCAGATAGAATATCTCGCGCGGATTGAAATCCGTGATCACGAAGCGGAACTGCACGACGCCACGCGGGTCGACGAAGCCGTCGGAAAACCGCAGCCGGTCGTAGGGCTCGTAATTGTCATGGAACCGCAGGAAGCGGTCGCTCGACACGCCGTCGGGATCGTATCCGATCTGGTCGAACGACAAGCCGTCGCCGAAGACGCTCGGCGCCTGGAATTCCTTCTGCAGTTCGAATTCGAACTCCACCCACGGTATGCCGCTGGCATTCGCGGTTTCAAGCGCGACGTAGATGACGTTCCGGTCGGTCAGGCGCGTCGTGGTGAAGGAACCCGCCGGGCCGAGCGCGCGGATGACCAGCGTCACCGGCGTGGCGGTAACCAGTTCCTGGACAATGCGGATCGGATCCTCCCGGGTGCCCGAACCGGTGACAGATCGCAGCGAGAATCCGCCGAGTTCGTCGGAAAAGGAAAAGGCGCCGGCAAACCAGCGATGCGCCGGTTGCCGGGGCGCACCATCCGCGGCATGGCTGCGCAAGGGCATCGCGCAGGCCATCATCACCAGCAGGGTGGTGGCGAAACGGTTCATCTCGTGAATCCGTGCTCCTCCCTGTTGATGATGCCAGAAACCGGCGGTCCGCGCCATCGGTTTGGGCCTGCCTTGCCTGGCGTCCGGCCGGGCAACTGCGAAACGTCAAACATATGATTGACGTTGACGTAAAGGGAAGTTATTGCGTGAATATTGCAACGCAACAGAACGCAATCGGTTTTCACGCGTCCTGACTTGCGCTAAGGGCTGATGGATTCTGGGTCAGGTTTGGCGACCTCGGGGGATATGGAGGACGAGATGAGCGAAGTTGAACGCGAAAGCATGGAATTCGACGTGGTCATCGTCGGCGCTGGGCCGGCGGGGCTGTCCGCGGCGATCCGGCTCAAGCAGCTCAACGCCGACCTGTCGGTGGTCGTGCTCGAAAAGGGCGGGGAGGTGGGTGCCCACATCCTGTCCGGCGCGGTCGTTGATCCGATCGCGATTGACCGCCTGATCCCCGACTGGCGCGATGATCCGGACCACCCGTTCAAGACCCCGGTGACCGAAGACCAGTTCCTCGTGTTTGGCCCGGCCGGCTCGGTGCGCCTCCCCAACATCCTGATGCCGCCGCTGATGAACAATCACGGCAATTACATCGTCTCGCTTGGCAATGTCTGCCGCTGGCTCGCCGCTCGTGCGGAAGCGCTCGGCGTCGAGATCTATCCCGGATTTGCCGCCGCCGAGGTTCTTTACGACGACAACGGCGCGGTCATAGGTGTCGCCACCGGCGACATGGGCGTGGAACGCGACGGATCGCACGGACCCAACTTCGCGCCCGGCATGGCGTTGCTCGGCAAATACACCCTGATCGGCGAAGGCGTTCGCGGATCGCTGGCCAAGCAGCTGATCGCCAGGTTCGGCCTCGACCAGGGCCGCGAGCCGGCCAAGTTCGGAATCGGCCTCAAGGAACTGTGGGAGATCAAGCCCGAGAACCACAAGCCGGGCCTTGTCCAGCATTCCTTCGGCTGGCCGCTGAACATGAAGACCGGCGGCGGATCGTTCCTCTACCACCTGGAAGACAATCTCGTTGCGGTCGGTTTCGTCCTCCACCTCAACTACAAGAACCCCTATCTGTCGCCGTTCCAGGAATTCCAGCGGTTCAAGACCCATCCGGCGGTGCGCGACACTTTCGAAGGGGCCAAGCGCATCAGCTACGGTGCGCGGGCCATTTCCGAGGGCGGTTGGCAGTCGGTACCGAAGCTCGTTTTCCCGGGCGGCGCGCTGATCGGCTGTTCGGCAGGTTTCGTCAACGTTCCGCGGATCAAGGGCACGCACAACGCGATGCTGTCCGGCATGCTGGTCGCCGAAAAGATCGGCGAGGCGGTTGCCGCCGGGCGCGCCCAGGACGAACTGTCGGACTACGAGAACGAATGGCGCGGTTCCGATATCGGCAAGGACCTGAAGAAGGTTCGCAACGTGAAGCCGCTGTGGTCGAAATTCGGAACCATCGTCGGTGTAGGCCTTGGCGGCATCGACATGTGGCTGAACACGCTGTTCGGGTTCTCGCCGCTCGGGACGCTCAAGCACGGCAAGACAGACGCCGCCGCGCTGGAACCGGCCGCCAGGCACAAGCCGATCGATTATCCCAAGCCCGACGGCGTGTTGACCTTCGACCGGCTGTCTTCGGTCTTCCTGTCGAACACCAACCACGAGGAAGACCAGCCGTGCCACCTGCAATTGCGCGATCCCGCGCTGCAGGCTTCCTCGGAGCTGCATGTCTATGCCGGGCCGTCGACCCGCTATTGCCCGGCCGGCGTCTATGAGTGGGTGGACGGCGAGGGCAATGCCATCCCGCCGGCCGAGATGACGACCGCCGGCGATGATGCGCGCTTCGTCATCAACGCGCAGAACTGCGTCCACTGCAAGACCTGCGACATCAAGGATCCAAACCAGAACATCAACTGGGTTCCGCCCCAGGGCGGGGAAGGCCCGGTCTATCCAAACATGTAAAGGCGTGCGGGGTCTCCCGGCCCCCGGCCCCCGGCGCATCGGGGAACAAGGCAGATGGTCTGCGCCGTTGTCACGGCGCGGACACTATTAGGTCCAAGTTTTCGCTAACATGACGCCAGGTCTGCTGATTCCACCCGAACGGCCGGCGCAAAGCCGGTTGGGAGTTTTCACTACATGATGCCAGATGAGGATCGCCTTCGTCCGAACTCGGGGCGGGTCATGCGGGTTGCGGCGCTTGTTCTTGCGGCCGCGCTTGCCGGATGCGTCACGAAAACGGGATCGATTTCCGCCGATCCGAACCCGGACGAGGTTTTTCCGCAGGGCCTGATCGACCTTGCCGAGCCGTTTGCGGAGCCCGTCGGGATTGCCGTTGAAAAGATGGAGTTCCGCTCCGGCTACCTGTACGGCAACAAGGCTTTTCTTCACCACATCGTCCGGCATTTCGAACCGCTCGATGTCGCTGCCATTTCCAACGAGGGCACGCTCGCCGGCCGCCTGATCCCGGGCTACCTGACCCACTCTGTCGCCTATGTCGGCAACGAGACCCAGCTTCGCGCGCTCGGAGTCTGGAACAACAAATATATCCGTCCGCACCACGCCGAGATTCGGGCCGGCAAGGTCATCATCGAGTCCACCAACGAGGGTGTTCACCTCTCGACGCCGGAAAAGGCGCTCGACACCGACCGCGTCGTCGTGGCGCGGCCGGGCGGCTTCCACGGCCTGCCGCTGGCGAACAAACAGGCGGACATCGTCGAATTGTTCCGCCTGATCGGAACCGATTTCGACTTCCATTTCGATTCCGCCGAGGACAAGACCCTGTTTTGCATCGAGCTGATCCAGAAAGCGGTTCCCGAGATGAATCTTGAACGCAAGGTGATCTACGGGCGCCAGACGATCAAGCCGACCGCCGTGGCCCGCGGCGTGTTCACGTCCAGCGCCAACCTCGCCTTCGTCGGCTACTACAAGGGCGAAAGCGGCGGCAAATGGCAAAAATACACCCGCGCCCAGCTCCAGAGGGATCTCGCCAGGTCGGATGCCGAAGCTGCGCGCACGGCCCGCTATCTGAGCCCGGTCAATCCCTCGTGACGCGCGGCTGGTCGCCGGCCATCTTTTCTTCGTCGCGCGAAGCTTTATGATACCGGTGGTGCTCAATTTCAGCTGAGGTTCACGCGGATGCATGGTCGGTTTGCGGTACTGGTGATTTCAATGGCCGTTGCCTCGGCCCTGGCGGTTGCGACCGCGCAGGCCCGCCCGCGCATCAAGACCAGCACCGAGTATTATTCGATATCCGGCAAGACCGGGATCGAACTGATCCAACAGATGAACCGCAAGGGCCCGCGGCACGGATTCCTGCGCAAGGCGGTCGCCCAGACCCGCTACAGTGTCAGACCGAGCGCCGATTTCAAATACGTCAAAGGCAGTTGCCGGACGAAGAACGTGGTTGTGAACATGACAATCACGTACATCTATCCGCGGATCACCAATCGCATTTCCGGCAAGCTGAAAGCCCGCTGGGCCTACTTCATGAAGGACACGAAGCGTCACGAGCAGAAGCACGGACGCATTGCGCGCGAAATGGCGGCGGTGCTGGACCGCAAACTGACGCGGTTCTCCATGGAGGACCGTCCGGGGTGCCGTCGCGCAGTGCGCCAGTACCGGCGTGAAATCCAGGCGATCTACGACGAATATAATGGCCGCCAGAAGGATTTCGACGCCCGCGAACACCGCAGGGGCGGTCCGGTCGAAAAGAGCTTCGTCGTCCTGGCGAGGAAATAGCCGCCGGCCCTGCTATTGGAAGGCGGTCTCGGAGAAACTGCGCAGCTTGCGTGAGTGCAGGCGTTCCGGTGGCATTTCGGCCAGTTTTTCCAGCGCCCTTATGCCGATCTCCAGATGCTGCGCAACCTGGCGCTTGTAGAACTCGGTCGCCATGCCCGGAAGCTTCAGTTCGCCGTGCAACGGCTTGTCCGACACGCACAGCAGTGTTCCGTAGGGCACGCGGAAGCGGAATCCGTTAGCGGCGATCGTTGCCGATTCCATGTCCAGTGCGATCGCCCGCGATACCGACAGCCGCTGCACCGGTCCGCGCTGCTCGCGCAGTTCCCAGTTCCGGTTGTCGATCGTTGCAACCGTGCCGGTACGCATGATCCGCTTCAGTTCGTAGCCATCGAGGCCGGTCACCTCGGCGACCGCTTCCTGCATCGCGACCTGAACCTCGGCCAGCGCCGGAATCGGTACCCAGACCGGCAGGTCGTCGTCGAGCACGTGGTCTTCGCGCACATAGGCATGGGCGAGCACGTAGTCGCCAAGCGTCTGGCTGTTGCGCAGGCCCGCGCAGTGCCCGAGCATCAGCCACGCATGCGGCCTCAGCACCGCGACATGGTCCGTGATCGTCTTGGCGTTTGACGGGCCGACACCGATATTGATCATCGAAATGCCGCCATGGCCCGGCTTGACCAGATGGTAGGCCGGCATCTGCGGCATCCGCGAGACTGCCGCGCCCTCGCTCGGCTCGCGTTCGCCGGCGCGCGTGATCGCGTTGCCGGGTTCCACGAAGGCCGTATAGCCGCCGCCGCCCTCGGCCATGAGCCGGCGGGCGTACATCGCGAATTCATCGATGTAGAACTGGTAGTTGGTGAACAGAACGAAATTCTGGAAATGCTCCGGGCTGGTCGCAGTGTAATGGGCAAGCCGGTGCAGCGAGTAGTCGACGCGCTGCGCGGTAAACGGCGCCAGCGGCATCGGCTCGCCGAGCGCCGGTTCGAACGTGCCGTTGACGATGTGGTCGTCGGTGGCGTTGAGATCGGGAACGTCGAACAGGTCGCGCATCGGCCGCTTGACCCGCTCGGCGACGCTGGCCTCGACATGCGTTCCCTCGCCGAAGGCGAAGTGCAGCGGGATCGGCGTGGCCGAATCGCCGATCGTCACCGCGATCCCGTGATTGCGCATGATCAGGCGCAGCTGTTGTTCCAGATAGGGTTCGAACAGGTCGGGCCGGGTAACGGTGGTCGAATAGTGGCCGGGCATGGCCATGTGGCCATAGGCAAGGCGCGAATCGACATGGGCGAAGGACGAGACCGTGATCGAGATTTCGGGATAGTAGGCGCGATAACGCCGGTCCGCGTCGCCGTGGACGGAGACATGCTCGAAACTCTCGCGCAGGAACGCGGTGCTGCGCTCGTAGATCCGGCGCAGCGCGGCGACCGCCTCGCCGGCATTTTCATAACTTTGGCGGGGCCACGGCTCCGGCGTGGCGACGACTTCTATCGGACGGGGATATGTTCTGTTTTCCATGGCCTAATATAGAGACCGCCTCCCGACATGTGGAGGGGGGACAGCGCGAAATCGGCTGTTGTCCGCGACCGCGTCGGGCGCGCGGTTTCGGCCACGAGGATCGACAGGCCGCTGCCGAAAATGAAGAACAGCAGGCAAACGATGACGAAACGGCGCGCGAGCATGGCGGGATCCCCTGGAATAGGCCCGCACGATCGCATGCCCGCCCTGAACCGGCGCTGATATCGCCGTTCATCGGCCGTTCAAAACCGTTAACGCCGCCGCCGGGCGGTAAGACGGGTTCGCCGCCCCGCTCCTAGCAATGATTGACGTCGGTCGCGCAGTAGTAGTTGCCGGGCGTGCCACAGCAATAGGGAAACTCGTCGGAACAATATTCCCCGCTGGCCGCCGGACATTCGTTGCCCCGCGCAACCTGCACGCCGTCCTGGCGGCAGCCCGTGGCCGAGACACTGCCGTCCGCGCAGGACTGAACCGGTGCGGCGCGGTTGGGCGCGAGCGATGCCAGCGCGACGGCGCCGCCGCCCGCCTGCGCACCGGCAAGCCTGTTGCCGGGCGCGGTCATGGAATAGAGCAGGACCAATGCCGCCGCGAGACCGGCGAGCGAAACCAGTTTGCGAGTCATGGATCTTCCTTCCTGGTCGATCGGATAACGGCTTCATCCTACTCCTGCCGCGCGAAGTCTGAAAGCTGTGTCGGGATGCGTCCGATTTGCGGAAAC
>JBNLDE010000126.1:0-7538 GCA_050304175.1 Zhengella sp.
GGCGCGCCGGCGGCGGCGCAACGGTCGAAATGCGCCTGGAGCGACGCCGACACGCCGCCATCGGCCTGGACGCCTGCCACTTCAGGATCGAGCGAGAAGGAGCGGCATAGGGCAGGATGGCTGCCGGTGCAGTGATAGCACTCCCGGTTGTTCTCCCACACCAGTTTCCAGTTGCCCTTTTCGACGATCGTCGAGGTGTAGGCCACCTTGGCGTCGGCCAGGTCGTGGATTGCGAGATAGGGACGCGCGTCTTCGGCAAAAGCATCGAAGGCCGGCGGCGTATCGGACAGGCAGATGTAGATCAGCCCTTCGAGATTGCGGACATTGACCGGCTTCAGCCCCCATTTCGAGGCATCGAAGTCGGCGCCCATGTTGTTGGCCCAGATCAGCCCGCCGTCGAGTTCGTAGGTCCACTGGTGATAGGGACACACGAGCTTGGCGACCTGCCCCGAGCGCCCCTTGCAGATGGTCGAGCCGCGGTGACGGCAGGAATTGTGAAAGGCGCGAATCTCGCCATCGCCGCCGCGAACGATGATCACGTCGTAGGTGCCGACGCGCAGCGTGACGTAGCTGCCGGTCTTGGTCAGCTGACAGGCCGGAATGGCGAAAAGCCATTCCTTGTAGAAGATATGCTCGAGGTCGAGATTGTAGATCTCGGGCGAGGTGTAGAACGGCTGCTCGAGGCTGAAACCGGGCGTGCGGCGCGAGAGCAGGTCTTGGATGGACGGAGTGTGCGCTGTCATTGGTCGACTCCAGGCTCAGCGTATTCAACTGAAGTATCCTAAGCTCGCCTGCAATCCCTTTGACAATAGCAGATATTTTCATGCTAGATTAGAAAAACTAATCCATGGCACGCGAAAATTCGCAGAAAAAACAACCGTCGAGGCCCGGATGGCACGCCCCTATGACTTTCCCTCGATGACCGCCCTCGTCTGCTTCGAGGCGGCGGCGCGGAATGCGAGCTTCAAAAACGCCGCCCAGGAGATGAATGTAACACCCGCCGCCGTGAGTCATCAGATCAAGGCGCTCGAGGACGACCTCGGATGCAGCCTCTTCCGGCGCCACCATCGCGGTGTCGAACTGACGGAGCGGGGAGCCTTCCTGTTCATCGCCATTCAACGCGGTTTTGAAGCCATCTCCGAGGCGGTCACCCGGATCCGCGAGCGTCCTGAAACGGTCGATGTCACGATCGGAACCACAACGGCGATCAGTTCGCTGTGGCTCACGCCGAAGATTTCCGCCTTCTGGAAAATCCATCCCTCCATCACGGTCTCGCAGATCGTGAGCGAGGTGCCGAGCATGACCAACCGATGCGACTTGAGCATCCATTACGGCAATCCGCAGGAAAACGGCATCGAATACCACGAGCTGTTTCAAGACCGGATTGTCGCCCTGGGAACGGCCCGGTTCGCCGCCGAAAGGGGGATTTCACGGATTGAGGATCTGCTTATTGCGCCGTTGATCCATTCAAGCAGCGAGGAGACCGGCTGGACGACATGGATCGAATGGTTCGCGGGGCTCGGGCTTCCTGCGCCGACCGGGCGCCGCTTCTACGTCAACAACTACATGATCGCCCTTCAGGCCGCGCAGGACGACGTCGGCGCCGTGCTCGGATGGGACGGACTGGTCAAAAGCCTGATGGAAGAGGAGCGTCTTGTGAAGCTCGTTCCCGACAGCATACCCTCGCCCGTCGGGTTTCACCTGAAGATCCATCCGCGCGCGACGTCAAAGGCGCGGCTGTTCGCCGAATGGCTGATGGGAGCTGCATGAGCACATCTTATGGATGAATGGACTTGCCGGGCGCCCCGCGGATCGGATTTGGCGGCCTAGCGGCTTCGCTGCCCGACCAGCCAGTCGCGAACCTGGCCGGCGGAGTGCGACAGCGCCATGTCCTTCGGCCAGGTTACGTAGAAATTCTTCCCCGTTGTCAGAACGTGCTCGGTCAGGCGCTGCAGAACGCCCTTCGCGACAAGCCCTTCGGTCAGGTGCCGCCAACCCAGCGCAACCCCCTGCCCCTCGATGACCGACTGGATGACGAGAACGTAATCGTTGATTTGCAGGCCCTTCGGCACGCGCTGTTCCACGACGCCCGCCGACGCAAACCATTCGCGCCAGGTAGCCGCCCGGCGGAACGGTTCCTCAAGATGGATCAGGCGATGCGACAGCAGGTCCTCGGGGCTGGCATTCCGGTCGAACCGGGCAAGATAGGTCGGTCCGCAGACCGGGTAGATTTCTTCCTCGGCGAGTACCTCGGATTCATATTGCGGCCATTCCTCGGGACTGCCGCTGCGGACACCGAGCGGAATGCTTTCGCCCATGAGATCGAGATCGCGGTCTCCGGTTTGGATACGCAGGTCGATCTCCGGCAGGTCCTCGCGGAAGCGCTGCATGCGCGGAACCATCCAGAATGCGGCAAAGGCGGTCGAGCACGACAGCGTCACATGCGTTCCCGACGTGACCGCCCGCATGCTTTGCGCCGAACGATGAATGTGCGACAGGCCCAACGACACATCCGCGTGAAACCGCCGCCCGGCCTCGGTCAGCCGCACCCGCCGGTGTTCACGCAGGAAAAGCGCCGTCCCGATCTGGGCTTCCAGCCGGCTGATCGCATAGGAAACCGCCGCCTGGGTCATATGCAGTTCACGCGATGCGGCGCTGAAGCTGGCTAGACGTCCCGCGGCCTCGAAAACGACAAGACTGTTGATCGAGGGGATCAGTTGGCGAAGCGTTTCCATAAATTCAGCTTATCAAATTGATGAAACTTTTCCAGCGTTACAGAATCTTCTGGCAGGTCTAGCCTCAGATTGGTGGTGTGGAGGGCTGCGACATGCACGTGGAAGAAAATCCGACATCCGAAGCGAGGCCCCAGCGTTCCGGCCGCGGCGCCCGGCGCGAGAACCGCGCTCAGGGCAGGCAGCAACCAGGTCGTCCCTACATCGTCCGCAACATTCCGACTTATGACATTCTGTCGGAAGAAAACCTGCTCCGCATCGAGGCGACCGCGGACCGGATTCTCGCCGAAATCGGCATCGAGTTCCGCGACGACCCGGAAGCGCTGGAGCTGTGGCGGCGCGCGGGCGCCAGGATCGAAGGCCTGCTTGTCAAATTCGAACAGGGAATGCTGCGCGAGATCCTCGCCACCGCGCCGCGCCAATTCACCCAACATGCCCGCAATCCCGCCAATTCGGTCGAGATCGGCGGACCCAACGTGGTTTTCGCGCCGGCCTATGGCTCGCCCTTCGTGATGGACCTCGACAAGGGGCGCCGTTACGGCACGATCGAGGATTTCCGCAACTTCATCAAGCTCGCGCAGTCCTCGCCCTGGCTGCATCATTCCGGCGGCACAATCTGCGAGCCGGTCGACGTGCCGGTCAACAAGCGCCATCTCGACATGGTCGACGCCCATATCCGCTATTCCGACCGGCCTTTCATGGGTTCGGTGACGGCCGCAGAGCGCGCCGAGGACTCCGTCGAGATGTGCCGCATCCTGTTCGGCGCCGATTTCGTCGACGCCAACTGCGTCATCCTCGGCAATGTCAATGTCAACTCGCCGCTGGTCTGGGACGCGACCATGACGACGGCGATGCGCGCCTATGCCCGCGCCAACCAGGCCGCCGTCATCGTGCCCTTCATTCTCGGCGGGGCCATGGGGCCGGTCACCAGCGCCGGCGCGATCGCCCAGGCGCATGCCGAAACCATGGCCGGTTGCGCGCTGGCCCAGCTCGAACGCCCCGGCGCGCCGGTGATCTACGGTAATTTCCTCTCGTCGATGTCGCTGCGATCCGGCTCGCCGACCTTCGGCACGCCGGAACCGGCCGCGGGCTCGCTGGTGGTCGGGCAACTGGCGCGAAGGCTCGGCCTGCCGCTTCGCTGCGCCGGCAATTTCACCACCTCCAAGCTGCCCGATGCGCAGGCGATGAACGAAGGCACCATGTCGATGCTGTCGGCGATCCACTGCGGCGCCAACTTCATCCTCCATTCCGCCGGCTTCCTCGACGGCCTGCTGTCCATGTCCTACGAGAAATTCATGCTCGACGCGGATTTCTGCGGTGCGCTCCATACCTATCTCGACGGGATCAGGATCGACGACAACCAGCTGGCGCTTGACGCGTTTCGAGAAGTCGGACCCGGCAATCACTTCTTCGGCTGCGCCCACACCATGGCCAACTACCAGTCGGCGTTCTGGGATTCCGCGCTCGACGACAACGAGCCGTTCGAGAAGTGGGAGGCGGCGGGATCGAGCGATGCGGCGGCCCGCGCCAACAAGGCGTGGAAGAAAACGCTCGCCGAATACGAGGCGCCGCCGCTGGACGAAGCGATCGACGAGGCGCTGAAGGATTTCGTGGCGCGCCGGAAAACCGAAATGGAGGATGCGTGGTACTGAACCGGGGCTTTTGACGATCCTCCCGCCACTCGCTCGCCGGCAACGGCGGGGCTTTTTCGGTCTGCAACCGGGGACTCCGCCCCACGCTTAAATCGCTGGGATTCAACTTTCCCGCATGAATTGCCGGTCGCGGGCGCGGCGGAGACCGGCGATGGCGGCGGCGCCAATATCGCATTTTGCCGGGGGCCTGCTCCCCCATCGGCTTCAGTCCCGATAGTCAAGCATCGTCGCGCGCGAAGCGGTCCGACAGCCACTGGAAAACCCTGACCGTGTCCGCATTTGCGCGTCCCGGCAGGATCCTGAGGAAATACCCCTTGTCGCTTTCCAGCCGCGCGGGAATGGCGCGGACAAGTGTCGATGTCGGCTCATCGACATCGATGAGCCCCTCCCAGCCGAGCGCAATGCCGAGCCCGGCCTGCGCTGCCCGTATCACGTGGTCGTAACTGTTGAACGCGATGTGATCCTGCGACGCCTTGCGCGCGAAGCCCTGGGCTTCCAGCCAGCTGAACCAGGTGAACCAGGGAGATTGCCCCATCGCCGAAAGGTCGATCAGCGTCTTGTCGAGCAGATCTTCAGGTCGCGTCATCCCGCCATGGGCCTCCCTGTAAGCGGGGCTGCATACGGCCGAGACGCGCTCCTTGAACAGGCAGACCTCGTGCTGCGCCGTTTCGTGAATCGCTTCCATCCGGATCATCAGGTCGACGTCCGGCGCGCTCTCGGCATCCGGCATCTGCACGTTCAGCAGCGAGAGGCCCAATTCCGCGAAAGCAGAGCTTAGCGACGGAAATTCGGGCAGCAGACGAAAGCTCGCAAAAGCGATGTCGGAAAGGATGACGACCTCCCCGCGCCGCGGCGCGTCGCAGAAGCGCGCAAACCCGTCGACCGCTGCGTTCATCGGTTCCGAAAGAACGGTCCTCAGATCGTGTCCGGCGGTGGTGAGCGAGACGCCGCGCCGCCCGCGTACAAGGAGCTGGCAGCCAAGACTGTCTTCGAGGAATCGCATGCGCTGGCTGATCCGCGGTTGGGAAAGGCCGGCTTCCCTTGCGGCACGTGAAAGCTGTCCGTTTTTTGCAACAAGCAGGAAAAGGCACAGATCGGCGCTGTAACGGCCGAATCTGCCATAAGGATTTCGAATGCCTGCCATTAGGAGAATTCCTGCGTTTGCCCGTTGTTGTGTCATACAGTGTATTTTGGGGAACTTGATAATACCAATACCAAACTGCCAAGCGGCTGCACGGGTGGCATTCAGCCTGAATCGACAATCTCTCGTGTTGTCGTTGCCCTGTCGCAAACAAGGGAGATAGAGTTGTGTGGTGAGGTCACCTGACGTTGTATCTGCGCGAATTTTGCGTGCAACACGCCGGCACGCTTCAACAAAAACCGAAGAAACTCTGGAGGTTAACATGAGAAGCAAACTTAGCAGCACAAGGCGGCTCGACCTGACCCGGCGGACGCTGATCGGTACGGGGGCGGCCTTTGCCGGACTTGCCGCGACCGGCCTTGGCGTGCGGCCGGCCCGGGCGCAGAAACGCGGCGGACATTTCCGCGTGGCCAAGGGCCACGGCCAGACCACCGACACGCTCAACCCCGGAACCTGGGAAAACGGGTTCACCACCGCGCTAGGCTATGGCGTTCACGGCTACCTGACGGGATTCGCGGGCGACGGCACGATCGAAGCGGGGCTTGCCGAAAGCTGGGAGCCGACTCCCGATGCGAAAGGCTGGCGTTTCAAGATCCGCGCCGGCGTCACCTTCCATGACGGCCGGGCGCTCACGCCCGACCATGTGGTCGCCGCCATCAACTTCCACCGCGGAGACAAGAGCGAGTCGGCGGCCAAGCCGTTGCTCAACGGCATCACCGACATCAGCGTCGACGGCGACACCGTCGTCTTCACCCTCGATTCCGGCAATGCCGATTTCCCGGCCACCTTTACCGACTACCACCTGGCAATCCTGCCGCCCGGCGACGATCGCGGCGTGGACTGGAAGAGCGGCGTGGGCTGCGGCCCGTACAAGCTCGTCTCGTTCAAACCCGGTGTAAGCGCCGAATTCGAGCGGTTCAAGGACGACTGGAACTCCGACCGCGGCTTCTTCGATACCGTCGAGATGTTGGCGGTGGTCGACGTGAACGCCCGGACGACCGCGCTGATTTCCGGCGACGTCGACGCCGCCGACCGCCTCGACCTGAAGACCATCGACCTGGTCAAGCGCAAGGGCAACATCAACGTTCAGTCGGTCGCGGGCAACCAGCACTACACCTTCGCCATGTCCTGCAACAAGGACCAGTTCACCGACGTAAACGTACGGCGCGCCCTCAAGCATGCCATCAACCGCGAGGAACTGGTCGAAAAGATCCTGTTCGGCTACGGAACAGTTGGCAACGACCATCCGATCGGACGCGGGCAGCGCTTTTACAACGCCGACCTGCCGCAGACGCATTACGATCCGGACAAGGCGAAATACTACCTCAAGCAGGCCGGGCTCGATTCGCTCAGCGTCTCGCTGTCGGCGGCCGAAGCCGCCTTTGCCGGCGCCGTCGATTCCGCCGTGCTGTTCCAGAACTCGGCCAAGGCCGCCGGGATCGACATCAAGGTCGACCGCCGGCCCAATGACGGTTACTGGTCCAATGTCTGGATGAAGGAGCCCTTCTCCGCCGTCTACTGGAGCGGGCGCACCGTGGAGGATGCCATGTTCTCCACCGCCTACGCCAAGGGCGCGGCCTGGAACGACACCTTCTGGGACAACGCCCGGTTCAATGAACTGCTGGTCTCTGCCCGCGCCGAACTCGACGAGACCAAGCGGCGCGAAATGTACTACGAAATGCAGAAGATCCTGAACGAGGACGGCGGCGCGATCATCCACATGTTCGCCAATTGGGTCTTCGCCACTACCGAAGGTGTGACCACGAGCGACAAGCCTGCGTCCAACTGGGATATGGACGGCGAGCGCTGGATGGAACGCTGGTCCTACGCCTGATCGAAACGAAGGCGCGCCGGCTCATTGCCTGCCGGCGCGCCATTCCCTCCAGCGCGGGATCGCGTTCGCTCCGATCTGCCGGAGCGGCCGGGGGGGCAGCCGCTTGCGACGTGCTTCCCCGGTGGGATGGTTACGGTGACCGGCGTGAAAAGACCGGAAATGTAGCGGCGCGGGCTGGT
>JBNLDE010000127.1:0-2325 GCA_050304175.1 Zhengella sp.
CAGGGCTCCGACCACAGGCCGGTCTGGATCGGGATTTCCTGACCGGATCACGCCGTCATCTCCGTGCTGAGGCGGGTCAGCCACCGATCCCGTTCAAGCTCGAAATAGGTGGCGGATACTTCACCGGCGGCACGTGAATGCAGCACGCCTTCGCCGGCGTGGACGAAGCCACACTTTTCCAGCACCCGGCGCGAGGCGGCGTTGCCGGTGCGGCAGGACGCGTGCAGCACGTCGACACCGGTCGCGCGAAATGCGAGGTCGACCAGCGCGCCGGCTGCCTCGGTGCCGTAACCGCGGCCCCAGAAAGGCTCGCCCAGCCAGTAGCCGATCTCCAGGCCGGTGCCGCGCCAGTCCTCCAGACCGGCGGTGCCGATGAAGCGGCCGGTCTCTGCCAGCGTCACGGCATAGATACAGCCGGCCTCGCGCCCTTCCGCCATGGCGAGGAATTCCAAGGCGTCGGTGAAGCCGTAGGGGTGCGGCATGCGCGCCAGTTTCTCCGCGACGTTGCGGTTGTTGGCGAGCTCGGCCAGATCGGAAATATCGTCGGCATGCGGGGCGCGCAGCACCAGCCGCTCGGTGACGAGGACGGGGCAGTCGATGCTGCCGTCGATGCGCGGCGCGGTGGTTTTAAACTGTGCGGCCATGGCGGCCTCCTCAAGGCACATGAAAAAGGGGAGATGGCTGCCCATCTCCCCCTGTCCAAATTGCCTTGCATGACACCGGACCCGAAGACGGGCTGCCGGTGTATGTCAGCGGAACCGGCTACTCCGCAGCCTCCATCATCGGTACGACGGAGACGTAAGTACGACCATTGGCTTTCTTGCGGAACTCGACGTTGCCATCGGTCACCGCAAAGATCGTGTGATCCTTGCCAATGCCGACATTGGTTCCTGGATGCCACTTGGTTCCGCGCTGGCGGATGATGATGTTGCCGGAAACGACCTTTTCGCCGCCGAACTTCTTGACGCCAAGGCGGCGACCGGCTGAATCGCGTCCGTTGCGCGAAGAACCGCCTGCTTTCTTGTGTGCCATCTTGCTGCTCCTTTGCGCCCGCCGGCGCTCTTTTCTGTCTTATGGGCGCACGCGGCGCCAAATTCAAGCTTCAGCGATTACTTCGCCAGTTCCTTGGCCTGTTCGCGCCAGTCGGTTATCTGCTCGGCCGAGAACGGCATCGCCTCGTCGATCTTCGCAACATCGGCGTCGCTCAGCGCGGCGACCTGGGCGAAGGTCGTGATGCCCTGCTCGGCAAGCTGGCCGCGGGCGACCGGACCGATGCCCTTGATCTTGGTCAGGTCGTCCGGCTCGCCGGCCGGCGCCGTGAACAGCGGTGCGGCTGCGGCAGGGGCCTCGGCCTTCTTGGGCGCGGCTTCCTTTTTCTCGGCAGCCGGCTTCGCGGCCTTGGCGGTGTCGTCCTTCTTGGGCGCGGCAGCCTTCTTCGACGGCTTGGCGCCACCGGTCAGGATCTCGGAGATGCGCACCGTGGTGAGCAACTGGCGGTGGCCCTTCTTGCGGCGCGAATTCTGGCGGCGGCGCTTCTTGAAGGAAATCGTCTTGGGACCGCGGTTCTGCTCGACGATCTCGGCGGCAACCGATGCGCCATCGACCAGCGGGGAGCCGATCGTGGCCTTGTCGCCTTCGCCTACCATGAGAACGTCGGAAATGGTGATGATCTCACCGGCATCACCCACGATGCGCTCGATCTGGATTACGTCTTCGGCGGCGACGCGGTACTGCTTTCCGCCGGTCTTGATGACTGCGAACATCTTTCTAGCCTTTCAGTGTTCGTCCGGATCTGAACGCGTGAACGCCCGTCCGTCTTTTTGTCAGTCTTGGGGCCCTGCCGCCGGCCCGAACGGCCGGTTTGAGACCCGATTGGCACTGCCGCAGGGTACCGGAACCGCGGTCCCGGAATGCTGCCTGCAGCGGTGATCATGCAAACAAGGTAAGCAGCGCAATCCAAAACCGCGCCGCCGACCGTGCGTGCGCTTACTTGAGTGCCGGGCGCGAGTCAAGACAAAGGCGTCGCGGACGCAGCCAAAAAGGCGGGCGCAGGCGATTTTCGTACTTGTAAGCGCGAAACATGCCCGCTATCTAGACGCCCGCGCCTCACGGCGCCGACCACAGACGCGGAGAGGTGGCTGAGTGGTTGAAAGCACCGCACTCGAAAATCGGAGCTGGATAGGCCTCATGACGAACAACAAACCGAAAGTGAACGGCGGGCCTAGTTGAGATGATTCCGATCTGCCAAAGCGCAAACAAGCGTAAGTTATGAGACTGACGCGCCCTTGATCACTTTCTCGATCACGGCAGCCCGCAAATAGCTTC
>JBNLDE010000128.1:0-22643 GCA_050304175.1 Zhengella sp.
GAAGGCTTCCTTGACCTTTGCCTTGACCGCGTCGACAGCGTTGTAGCGGTCCTGCTTGTCGGTGATCTTGTAGGCGTCGCGCAGTTCGGCCTCGGCGATCTTGAGCATCTCGCCTTCGAGCTCCGACAGGTCGGCGACCTGATGGTCGCGCGGATCCTTGGCCGCCACTTCGGCAAGTTTGATGATCGCGTCGATGACCGGCTGGAACGACCGGTGACCGAACATCACCGCGCCGAGCATGACATCCTCGGCCAGTTCCTGAGCTTCGGACTCGACCATCAGCACGGCGTCGGTCGTACCGGCGACGATGAGGTCGAGCTTGGATTCAGGCATTTCGTCGACCTGCGGGTTGAGCACGTACTCGCCGCCGATGTAGCCGACGCGGGCGCCGCCGATCGGACCCATGAAGGGCACGCCGGAAAGGGTGAGGGCCGCAGAAGCGGCAACCATCGCCAGGATGTCCGGATTGTTCTCCAGGTCGTGCTGCAGAACGGTGATGATGACCTGGGTGTCGTTTTTGTAGCCCTCGGCGAAGAGCGGGCGGATCGGACGGTCGATCAGACGCGAGGTCAGGGTCTCGTTTTCGCTCGGGCGGCCTTCGCGCTTGAAGAAGCCACCCGGGATGCGGCCAGCGGCGAATGCCTTTTCCTGATAGTTGACGGTGAGGGGAAAGAAATCAAAGCCCGGCTTGGGCTCCTTGGCGGATACGACGGTGGCGAGCACAACGGTCTCGCCATAGGTTGCGAGAACGGCGCCGTCGGCCTGGCGGGCGATCTTGCCCGTCTCCAGGATAAGCGGACGGCCGCCCCATTCGATCTCGACCTTGTGGTGGTTGAACATGTCTTGTCCTTTGCATGTGCAAATCGACCGCGCCCCCATGAGTCCGGCGCGGCTGCGATTCTCGTACATTCGGCGGACGAGTCACGGGCAAGACAACGGGAAGCTCGCATATGGATGAAGGCGGCACTGCCTTCCAAGCGTCCTGCAATCCTGCCCCATGACCTGTCCCATGGGAGCGCTGTGGGCCTTACCTCTTTTGTTGGGCCCAGAGCGCCGGGCGGGCCATGTCAGGCCCGAAACGGAAACGGCAGGCACCATGGGCGCCTGCCGGAAATGACCGCGTCAGCGGCGAATGCCAAGCTTGGCGATCAGCGCCTTGTAGCGTTCTTCCTCGATACCCTTGAGGTAGTCGAGAAGACGGCGACGCTGGGAAACCATCTTCAACAGGCCACGGCGGGAATGATTGTCCTTCTTGTGGTCCTTGAAGTGCTCGGTCAGGTTGGTGATACGCTCCGTGAGGATCGCCACCTGCACCTCGGGGGAGCCGGTGTCGTTCGCCGCAGTTGCATATTCCTTGATGAGTTCCTGCTTGCGTTCAGCAGTAATCGACATCGTACGTTCCTTTCTGAAAAGAGGATTGAGACGCCCACTGCCGGGATGTCGTCCAGCACGGGTCATGAAACACCGGGCTCAAAGCCACGGTGTTGCGGCGCATATAGTGCAATTGCGGCGAAAAAGAAAGCGGAAAGCGCCACGCGCCGGCAATGGCCGCGCCGGGGCGTCGGCCGGCCACTCTTTTGCGGGTTGCCTCGCCAGGAACCTTGGCCCAATGTTCCGGCGCAAAAAACAAACCAACAAAGGGAGATAAGACCCATGGCAGGTACGATCAGCCGCAGAACTGTCCTCGCAGCGGCACTGGCCACCACACTCGCTGGAACAACCGGCATGCCCGCGCAGGCGGCCGACGCGGTCAAGATCGGCGTGTTGAGCCTGACCTCGCACGCCGGCGCTTTCATGGCCTATGAGCGCGGCTACTTCACCGAACAGGGGCTCGACGCGGAGTTGGTCAAGTTCCAGGCCGCCGGTCCAATGGCGGTAGCGATCGCCTCGGGCGATATCGATTTCGGCGTCACGGCCATTTCCGGCGCGCTGATCAATCTCGCCCAGAAGGGCGCGGTCAAGGTCATCGGCGGGGCGCTGACCGAGGAGAAGGGTATCGACGGCCAGAAAGTGCTGGCATCGAATGCCGCCTATGAAGCCGGTTTGACGACGCCAGCCGGATTCAAGGGGCACAGTTTCGGCATCACCGGCACGGGGTCCTCGTTCCACTACATGATCTCGCAGATCGCCGCCAAGGAAGGCTTCTCCGTCGCGGATGTGGAGCTGAAGGCGCTGCAGAAGGTGCCGGCGATCATCGGCGCACTCAAATCCAACCAGATCGACGGCTGGGCCATCGTGCCGCACATCGCCAAGGGCCTTGCCGGTTCCGGCGGCGCCAAGATCATCGGCGATGTGGCCGACTATATCGACGGCTACCAGGTGACGACGATCTTCACCTCGGCGACGAACGCGGAGGAAAACCGCGACCTCACCACCCGTTTCCTCAAGGCCTATTCGAAGGGCATCGCCGATTTCAACGCGGCGCTGGTCGACAAGACGGCGGGCGAAGCGGCGGCCGAGGACGCGGTCAAGCTGATACACAAATATGTCTATACGGACCGGCCCTACGAAAAGGCAGCCGGACCGATCAGGGCGGGCGCGATGCGCCTTCAGCCGAACGGCAGGCTGAACCTGGCCTCGGTGCAGCATCAGCTCGACTGGTTCAAGTCGGAGAAACTCGTCTCCGACGAGGTGACCATCGACATGCTGGTCGACACCTCCTACGTCGACACCTACTGACCCTGCCACCCGGGCTGCGCGATCACGCGCGGCCCGGCGCTACTTGGACTCCCCATCATGGATCTCTCGCTTCGTAACCTGACCAAGCGCTTTGGCGACCTCGCCGTGCTTGACGATATCTCGCTGGAAGTCTCCAGCGGCGAAATCGTGTGCCTTGTCGGCCCGTCGGGGTGCGGGAAATCCACCCTGCTTCGCATCACCGGCGGGTTGGAAAAACCCGATGGCGGCGAGGTGCTGCAGATGAGCGCGGCACCGGCCAATTCGCTCAATCCGCTGACCTTCATTTTCCAGGATTTCGCGCTGCTGCCCTGGCGCTCCGTCGAAGGCAATGTTCGGCTGGTGCTTGAAGACCAGCCGATCGGACGCGACGAGCGCGACGAGATCGTCGCCGACGTGCTCGCACGCACCAAGCTGAGCGAGTTCGCGAAGGCCTGGCCGCGCCAACTCTCCGGCGGCATGAAGCAGCGCGTGGCAATTGCCCGGGCGCTAGCGGTCCGGCCGGCCGTGTTTCTGATGGACGAGCCGCTGTCGGCGCTCGACGCCCAGACGCGCGACCTGCTGATGGAGGATCTCGTGCAATTGTGGCTACGCGAGCGTTTCACCTCGCTTTATGTCACGCACAACCTTCAGGAGGCGGTCCGGCTCGGCCATCGTATCGCCATTCTGTCGCGCCGGCCCGGCCGCATCCGCGACATCGTGTCCATCGACACGCCGATCGAGGCACGCCGCCACGACGATCCGGACCTGATCGGGATTCAGGAGCGGCTGTGGGGCATGATGCGCGAGGAAGCCGAGGCCGCCGAACGGGAACTGGCCAATGCCTGAGGAGCAGGAAAAGCAGGGCACGCCGGTGCCGTTCCGCGGCGGCGGCTACACCTACCGGCCGATGCGCCTGATCGCGGTGGCAACGTTCGCAGTTCTGCTCGTCGTCTGGATCGTCGGCAGCAGGACCGGTTTCATCTCGTCGCTGGTCCTGCCGGCGCCTGGCGAAGTGGCGTCGGCGTTCGCCTATCTGTGGACCAGCGGACAATTGTGGGAGCATCTGAGCGCCAGCCTCGGGCGGCTCATCTCCGGTTATGTGCTCGGCACGGTTCTTGGCGTGACAGTCGGGTTCGCCATCGCGCTGTTTGCGCCGGTACGTGCCAGCCTGGCGCCACTGGTCGCGGCGATCTTCCCGATTCCTAAAATCGCGTTGCTGCCGCTGTTCATCATCTGGTTTGGCATCGGCGAGGCCTCCAAGATCGGGCTGATCCTCTTCGGTACGTTTTTTCCGACAGTCATCGCCACCTATGGCGGGGTCGACAATGTCGATCGCAACCTGATCCGCATGGGCCAGTCTTTCGGATTGTCGCGACTGTCGATCGCGCGAAAGATCCTGCTGCCGGGCGCCCTGCCCGCGATCCTGTCGGGGATGCGCATCACGGCAGCAATCGCCATCATCCTGATTGTGGCGGCGGAACTCATCGCCGCGCAACGCGGAATCGGCGCCTTCATCCAGATGGCGGGGTCGCTGTTTGCGATCGACCAGCTGATCGCCGGCGTCCTGATCCTGTCGGTACTGGGGCTGACCTTCAGCTGGCTGATCACCCTGCTGGAGCGCTGGCTCCTGCGCTGGCGGGGGTAGCCTTTCTGCCGGCGAGCATCAACAGCGCCGCCCCCAGGAGACCCGAGGAAAGGGAGCCGGCCAGCACGCCCAGCTTGACCGACTGGGTCATCGCCGGATCCTCGGGGAAAGCCAGGAAGCCGATGAACAGACTCATGGTAAACCCGACACCGCACAACAGGCTGACGCCATAGATCTGGGTCCAGTTTGCGCCATCCGGCCTCGGCGCCAGCTTCAGTACGACGGCGAGCCATGTAGCGAAAAACACGCCGATCTGCTTGCCGAAGAACAAGCCGGCCGCGATGCCGGCCGTAATGGGCTGCAACAGGGCTGCCAAGTCGAGCCCGGCCAGCGGGATGCCGGCATTGGCAAAGCCGAATACAGGAACGACGAAAAATGCCACCGGGCGGACCAAGGCGTGCTCGAGGCGGTGCAATGGCGAACTGCCGCGCTCGCCCGCCGGAACCGTCAATGCGAGAATGACGCCGGCGATTGTGGCGTGGACGCCGGATTCGTGCATGAAGATCCACAGCAGGACGCCAAGCAGAATGTAAGGCAGCAGCCGTTTCACACCCCACAGATTGAGCGCGATGAGCCCTCCAGTGACGGCTGCGCTGGCAGCCAGCGCCCACAGATGGATTTCATGGGTGTAGAAAGCGGCGATGATCAGCACCGCGCCGAGATCGTCCAGGATCGCGAGGGCCATCAGGAACAGCTTCAGGGACGACGGCACGCGCGGTCCGAGCAGGGTGAGGATTCCAAGGGCGAAGGCGATATCGGTCGCCGACGGGACCGCCCAGCCAGCCAGCGATCCGTCGGGACCGCGGTTGAGCGTGACATAGACCAGCGCGGGTACAACCATGCCTCCCACGGCGGCGAAGGCCGGCAAGACGCGCCGCGGCCAGGTCGACAATTCGCCGGACAGGATTTCGCGCTTGATCTCCAGCCCCACGAGCAGGAAGAAGACCGCCATCAATCCGTCATTGATCCAATGCAGGATCGAGATGCCAGCGACCTTTGTGTGCAGGACCGCGTCGTAATCGCCATAGGCAGGCGAGTTGGCAATGGCCATGGCCAGCGCGGCTACGGCCATCAGGACAATGCCGCCAGCCGATTCACTGACGAGAAACTCATTGATCGGGCGCTTGATCCTGTTGATCGGGCGAGTGATCTTCGCGATCATCGGGTGACTCCGTTGGTATCCGGTTTGCTGACAGGTCGATGAAACGTCGCACGCGGATATGGGGCGCGGCACGGCCGAAGGCAACCGTCACTGCAGCCGGTATTCAACCGGATCACCTGGCCTGATTTTCAGGGGCAAGATTCAGCCGAATTTGCCGGTGCGCGGGAAGCCCTTTGGCACCATGCGTCCGGCCGCCGCGCGGGCGCCCTTCCATTCGGTCAACTCGGCGTCAGGCCGGTTGAAAACGCGGCCGGCGCTATCGGTCCAGTTCAGGCCTTCCGCCAACGCGAAGGTCTTGATGTCCATGACACCGCCGTCCTTGTAGCGCTGCAGGCGCACACCCTTGCCGCGCGTCATTTCCGGGATTTCGGCGAGTTGGAAAACCAGCATCTTGCGGTTCTCGCCGACGATGGCGACGTGATCGCCCGAGACCGGAACGCAGAACTTGGCCTCGTCCGGCGGGTTAACGTTCATCACCTGCTTGCCCTTGCGGGTGTTGGCCACGACCTCGGCCTCGGGCACGACAAAGCCGTTACCGGCGTGGGATACAAGCAGCCGCTTGGCCTTTGGATCGTGGACGAAAACCGCAATGATGTCCTGGTCGTTGTCCATGTCGACCATGATGCGAATCGGATCGCCATGGCCGCGTCCACCGGGCAGCCGGTCGACGCCGATGGTATAGATCTTGCCGCCAGTGGTCAGCACCAGGATTTTGTCGGTGGTCTGCGCGTGAAAGGCGAATTTGAGCTTGTCGCCATCCTTGAAAGACAAGCCGGTATTGTCGGCCAGATGGCCCTTCATCGCCCGCATCCAGCCCTTATCCGAAACGATGACGGTGACCGGCTCCTTCTCGATCATCGCCTCGTGGATATCGGCGAGGTCGTGCTCCGGCGCTTCGGCGAAGTCGGTGCGGCGCCTGCCCAGTTCGGTTTCGGGGCCAAATTTCTTGCGGACATCGGCCACCTGCCAGGCGATCGCCTTCCACTGCTTGGGCTCGGAGGCGAGCAGGCCTTCGATCTGCGCCTTCTCGGTGGTCAGCGCGTCGAACTCCTTGCGGATCTCGAATTCCTCGAGTTTGCGCAGGTTGCGCAGGCGCATGTTGAGGATGGCTTCGGCCTGGTTGGCCGTCAGCTCGAAGCGGATCATTAGTTCCTGCTTCGGCTCGTCCTCCTCGCGGATGATGCGGATGACTTCATCGATATTGAGATAGGCGATCAGGTAGCCGCCCAGAATTTCCAGCCGCCGCTCGATCTCGCCGAGACGATGGCGCGAGCGCCGCACCAGCACCTCGCGGCGGTGCGCCAGCCATTCGGCCAGCACATCGCGCAACGACAGCACATTGGGCACCTTGCCATGCGACAGCACGTTCATGTTGAGCGAAACGCGGCTTTCAAGGTCGGTCAGCTTGAACAGCGATTCCATCATCAGTTCCGGATCGACCGAACGGCTCTTGGGCACCAGGACGATACGCACGTCCTCCGCGCTTTCGTCGCGGATGTCTTCCAGCAGCGGCGTCTTGCGGGCGATCACCAGTTCGGCGATCTTTTCGATCAGCCGGGCTTTCGGCACCTGATAGGGAATTTCGGTGACTACGGCGACCCAAGTGCCTCGACCGCCATCTTCCTTGTGCCAGCGGGCACGGACCCGAAATCCGCCGCGACCGGTCTCATAGGCTTCGGCGATGGAGGACGCATCCTCGACGATCGTACCGCCGGTCGGAAAATCCGGTCCCTTGACGAAGCGCAACAGGTCGGCCGTTGTGGCCTGGGGGTTTTCGATCAGGTGCAGCGCCGCGTCGCAGACTTCGGCCGCATTGTGGGGCGGGATGTTGGTCGCCATGCCGACGGCGATGCCCGACGATCCATTGGCCAGCAGATTGGGGAACGCGCCCGGCAGGACGACCGGTTCCTCATCCTCCTCGTTGTACGTCTGCCTGAAATCGACGGCATCCTCGTTGATACCCTCGAGCAGGAGCGCCGCCACCTCGGTCATGCGCGCTTCGGTGTAGCGCATGGCTGCGGCATTATCGCCGTCGATGTTACCGAAATTGCCCTGGCCGTCGACCAACGGGTAACGGACCGCAAACTCCTGGGCGAGGCGCACCAGCGCGTCGTAGATCGCCTGGTCGCCATGGGGATGGAACTTGCCCATCACGTCGCCGACGATGCGGGCGCACTTGGCGAAGCCGCGATCGGGATCGAGGCGCAGCAGCCGCATGGCATGCATGATGCGCCGGTGGACGGGCTTCAAGCCGTCGCGCACGTCGGGCAGCGCCCGGTGCATGATGGTGGACAGGGCATAGGCGAGATAGCGTTCCTCAAGCGCGTGCTTGAGGTCGACCGGCTCGATATTGTCATCACCGCCACTTCCGGGCGGTATCAGGCTTTTTCCCATGTGATCCGGTTATCGAATGCGGTGATTCGGGGCAAGAGGCAGTCTCCTGGCCGGTCACCCGCAATCCGCACGGCTTGTGGACGGGCCGCGCCGATTCTGACACATTGTGCCGGGGATCGCGCAACCGGCCCGCGGGCAAGCAAAAGGCACCCTCTTCATGACTCAAAAACGCAATTCGCTGGTGATCGCGCTGGTGGCTTTCGCCGCCGTCGCGTGTTCCTCGCAGGAGGAGCAGGTCGATCTCCAGCCCTTCACGGACGCCCTCGTCGCCCAGTTCGCGGCAAACGGCCTGACATTGAAGATCGACGAGGCCAGACCGGACGGCGGCGACGTCGTGCTGAGCGGCGTTCACATCGCCGCGGCCGGGACCGAGCCCGCCAATCTGAGCAAAGTCCGCCTTCAGGACGTGAAGGAGGAGGAAAAGGGTTTTCGGATCACTGCAATCCGCGCGCCCGAATTCAGTTACGCCTCCGAAGGCAAGACATTGGAGGTCGGCGGCGCCGAGTTCCGGGGTATCTTCGTTGCCAAGGGCGCGACAAGCGACCCGATCTCGCAGTCCCTGCTGATGGAAAGCGCCAGCTTCGATTCGGTACGCGCGCTGGACGACACGGGCGAAGTCTTCCGCCTGCAAAGCGCAAGTTACGAAGCCACCCCCTACGCGCCCGGCAAGCCGCTGAAATACACGATGGAGATCACGGGGATCGAAGCCAACTCGGCCGGACTGTCCGACCCGCGTTCGCGCGACATGATGACCGCGCTGGGCTACGAGCAGATCAAGGGCAGCGTTTCCGGTTCCGGGAGTTGGGATCCTGTCGGCGGGCGTTCGGTACTGAATGACCTTACCTACAAGGTCGACGACGCGGCACAGCTCAGCGTGTCCATTGACCTGAGCGGCATCACGCCCCAGTTCATCGCCGCCATGCAGGATCTGAACAAGCGGCGGGCATCCGGCGAAACGGACAACCGGCTTTCGGGCCTCGCCTATATGGGGCTGATGCAACAGCTTGTCTTTAACCGCCTGCAAATCCGCCTCGAAGACGCGTCGCTGACCAACAAGGTGATCGACTACATGGCAAAGTCGCGCGGCGTGAGCCGCGAAGAGGTGATCGCCCAGGCAAAGGGTGTCCTACCGGCAACGTTGATGCAATTGCGCAACCCGGCGTTCGCCGAGCGGGTCAGCGAAGCGGTCGGCACCTATCTCGACGACCCGAAGTCGCTGACGATCACTGCGGCGCCACCCAAGCCGGTCGGCGCCCCGTCGATCATGGCGACCGGCATGGTGGCTTTGCAGACCCTGCCCGACATGCTTGGCGTGACGGTGACCGCGAACGGCGGCAAGTAGCGGCCGCGCGCGGCGAGCCGTCAGAGACAGGCGGCGCTCGTCTCGATTATCAGGCGCGCGCCGAGCAGCATCTGCTCGCGCGTCAGCCGGTCGCCGAAAAGCGGCACATGGACGAAGCCGCTGCGGGCCGTCGCAAGCGGCGCGCACAGGCCTGCCGCGGTGTGAAAGAAGACGTAGTTGCACAGATAGCCGCCGGCATCGTCGGACCACTCCACCGGCAGGCCGCGCTCGGACAATGCTTCGGCGATCGTGGCAAGCGGCAGCGAGGCCTGCGCGTGGCCCCGGCCTTCGGCGATCGCCGAACTGCCGGGCGCGAAACCGCGATTGTCCAAGGCATCGCCGACTTCGTTGCGGGCGAGGCGCTCCAGCCGGAAGCCGCGAGCGTCCTGCGCAAGGCCGAAATGGATTACGATGTCGGGCCTGGCGATATCGGCGACCGCTTTCAGTGCGGCGCCGGCATGCCTGTAATCGACCGGCAGAACCGCCGTACGCAGGTCACAGAAATCGAACGAAATGGCCACATCACGCGCGAGCGCGTCCATCAGCCATTCGGTCGGATTGACCGGCGCGCCGGGAAACGGCGTGAAGCCGGTTACGAGAACGCGCGGACGCGATCCCCTCATTCCTTCTTGGGCAGGACGGTGCGCATGTGCAGTTCGCGCAACTGGACGGACGTGGCCGGGGCCGGGGCGCCCATCAGCAGATCCTGGGCCTGCTGGTTCATCGGGAACAGCGTCACTTCGCGCAGGTTCTTCGCACCGACGAGAAGCATGACGATGCGGTCGACGCCGGCGGCCATGCCGCCATGCGGCGGCGCGCCATACTGGAAGGCGCGGTAGAGGCCGCCGAAGCGCTCGACCACCGTGTCATGCGACATGCCGGCGATCTCGAACGCCTTGACCATGACTTCGGGCAGATGGTTGCGGATGCCGCCAGAGGCGATCTCGAAACCGTTGCAGACGAGATCGTACTGGTAGGCCTTGATCGATAGCGGCTCCTCGGTTTCGAGCGCACCCAGGCCGCCGCGCGGCATGGTGAAGGGGTTGTGGCCGAATTCGACCTTCTTCTCCTCCTCGTCCCATTCGTAGAACGGGAAATCGACAATCCAGGCCAGCGCAAAGCGATCGCGGTCGACGAGATCAAGGTCCTCGCCGACGCGGGTGCGTGCGTCGCCTGCAAATGACGCGAACTTGCGCGGATCGCCCGCGGCGAAGAAACAGGCGTCGCCTGCTTTCAGGCCGAGTTGCAGGCGGATCGCCTCGGTCCGCTCCTCGCCGATGTTCTTGGCGATGGGGCCGGCGCCCTCGACGCGCGAGTTTTCCTCGCGCCAGAAGATGTAGCCGAGGCCGGGCTGTCCCTGGCCCTGCGCCCAGGAGTTCATGCGGTCGCAGAAGGCGCGCGAACCGCCGCCCTTGGCCGGAATCGCCCACACGGCACCGCGGGCGTCGTTGGCCAGGATGTTGGCGAAGACCTTGAAGCCGGAATCGCGGAAATGCTCCGACACGTCTTCCATGATGATCGGGTTGCGCAGGTCCGGCTTGTCGGTGCCGTATTTGGCAATCGCCTCGTCATGGGGAATGCGCGGAAACTCCTGCGTGACCGGTTTGCCCTCGGCGAATTCCTCGAACACGCCGCGCAGCACCGGTTCCATCGTGGAGAGCACGTCCTCCTGTTCGACGAAGCTCATCTCGAGGTCGAGCTGGTAGAACTCGCCCGGCAGGCGGTCGGCGCGCGGGTCCTCGTCGCGAAAGCACGGCGCGATCTGGAAGTAGCGGTCAAAGCCGGACACCATTAAAAGCTGCTTGTAGACCTGCGGCGCCGGGGGCAGCGCATAGAATTCGCCGGGGTGAATTCGGCTCGGCACCAGGAAGTCGCGCGCGCCCTCTGGCGACGAGGCCGTCAGGATCGGCGTCGAGAACTCGGTGAATCCCGCCGTCTCCATGCGCCTGCGCATCGAGGAAATGACCTTGGTGCGGTTCATGATGTTGCGGTGAAGCGTCTCGCGGCGCAGGTCGAGGAAGCGGTATTTAAGGCGGATGTCCTCGGGATAGTCCGGCTCGCCGAACACCGGCAGCGGCAATTCCTCAGCCTTCGACAGGATCTCGATGCCACGAGCGAAAACCTCGATCTCGCCGGTCGGAAGGTTGGCGTTCACGGTGTCTTCGGAGCGCGCCTTGACCTCGCCGTCGACACGGATGACCCATTCGCCGCGCACGGTCTCGGCCGTCGCGAATGCCGGCGAATCGGGATCGGCAACGATCTGGGTAACGCCGTAGTGGTCGCGCAGGTCGATGAACAGCAGGCCGCCATGGTCGCGAACGCGGTGGACCCAGCCGGAAATACGGGCGTTCAGGCCGACATCGGTCTTACGAAGCTGGGCACAGGTGTGGCTGCGGTAACGGTGCATAGGATGATGTCTCTCGTGCAGGATGGGGCCGCCTCCGCCGGCGAAGGGCGGGCGGCCTGAAAATCCGCGCGAAAAGCGCACGGGAAAGGCAATTTGTCAAGGCGAGGGCAGCGGCGCGCGCTGTCACATGCGATCGGGTGCATTGATACTGGCGCAGCCGATATTCCCGCGCCATAGTGACCGCCAAAGACAGATTCCGGTGGTCCATGCAGTCGATCCGCCCTCTCGTGCCCCTGCTGACCGCCGCCGGCATCCTTCTCGCAGGCAATGGCGTGCAGGGCACGCTGATCGCGGTGAGGGGCGCGGCCGAGGGATTTTCGCCAGGCCTGATCGGGCTGATGGGCACTGCCTATTTCGGCGGCTTCCTGCTTGGCTGCCTGTATATCGTGCGCATCCTGCGAGTCGTCGGCCACATCCGCACCTTCTCGGCGCTGGCCGCGATCGCCTCGGCGGCCTCGCTGCTGCTGGTTCTGGCGCCCGAGGCTTCGGTCTGGCTGGCGATCCGGTTTGCGACGGGATTCTGCTTCGCCGGCCTGTTCACGACGATCGAGAGCTGGATCAATTCCGGCGTCACCAACCAGGACCGCGGCCGGGTGCTGTCGCTGTACCGCATCATCGACATCGCCGCCGTCACAGGCTCGCAATATCTGATCCCCGGCGTCGGCTCCGGCGGATTCGCGATCTTTGCCGTTCTGTCGATGATCATCACGCTGTCACTCGTGCCGGTATCGCTCGGCGACCGCTCCAACCCGAAACCGCCGGAGGACATCAAGCTCGATCTGCTTCGCGTGTGGCTGATATCGCCGATTGCCTCGATCGGGTGTGTCGCCATCGGCGTGACCAATTCGGCCTTCCGCATGATCAGCCCGATCTATGCCCAGGCGGCGGGGTTCTCGATCGCCGAAGTGGCCACCTTCATCAGCGCCGGCGTCATCGGCGGCATCATCCTGCAATATCCGCTGGGGTGGCTATCCGACCGGTGGGACCGGCGCTACGTGCTGCTGCTCGCGACATCGGGCGCGGTCATCGCAGGCCTGGGGATTACCTTTTTCGCCGGCGACTCGGTTCCGCTCAACCTCGCCGGCGTCATGGCATTCGGCGCCTTCGCAATGCCGCTCTATTCGCTTTCGGCTGCTCACGCCAACGACCACGCGGTCAACGGCAATTACGTGCAGGTGGCGGCCGGACTGATGCTGTTCTATTCGGTCGGCGCCATGGCCGGACCGCTGTCGGCGGCTCTGCTTGTCGAGGTGGCCGGGCCAAAGGCGCTGTTCGCGTTCATCAGCGCGATCCACGGGGCGCTGTTCGTCGCCACGCTGTGGCGGCTGCGCGCGCGCCGCGCCGTTCCAGTCGAGGAGCGCAAACGCTTTACGGCGTTGCTGCGTACCTCGCCGGTCTTTGCCCGCATGGCGCGTCGCAATGAGCGCAATTAGTGCCGCGACACCCATGCCAAATGCTTGACTCGGCGTACGTCTGCGCGAATACACACCAGCAGTGGAAGACCGCAAAGAGATTACATGCACCTGATCAAGACGACCGCCGAACTGGATGCCGCAGTCCAGGAAATGTCGAAATCCGAATTCGTGACGGTCGATACCGAATTCATTCGTGAAACGACCTTCTGGCCGGAGCTGTGCCTCATCCAGATGGCGACCCGCAATACGTCCGCCCTCGTCGATCCGCTTGCCAAGGGAATCGACCTGGAGCCGTTTTTCCGCCTGATGGCCGACGAGAACATCCTCAAGGTGTTCCACGCGGCGCGCCAGGATATCGAGATCGTAGTCAATCTCGGCGACCTTATTCCCCACCCGGTCTTCGACACGCAGGTTGCCGCCATGGTGTGCGGCTTTGGCGACAGCGTCGCCTATGACCAGCTCGTACAGAAGGTCACGGGTGTCAGGATCGACAAGAGCTCGCGGTTCACCGACTGGCGGCGGCGGCCGCTTTCCGACAAGCAGCTCGCCTATGCGCTGGCCGACGTAACCCATTTGGTCGATGTCTATGACCACCTTCGCGACGAACTGGAGCGCGAGGGACGCGCGCACTGGCTGAAGGAGGAGATGGACGTCCTGACCGCCCGCCAGACCTACGAACTGCACCCCGACGACGCCTGGACGCGGCTGAAGATGCGGGTGCGCAAGCCGCGCGATCTGGCCGTAATGCAGGCCGTCGCGGCGTGGCGCGAACGCGAGGCACGCGAACGCGACATGCCGCGCCGCCGTGTTCTCAAGGACGAAGCCATCTACGAGATCGCCCAGCAGCATCCGACGACGTCGGAGGCGCTGTCCAAGCTCCGGTCCACACCGCGCGGATGGGAACGCTCTTCGGGCGCCTCGAGCCTGCTGAAGGTGGTCGAGGATGCGCTCGCCCTGCCCGACGCGGAATTGCCGCGGATGCCAAAGCCGAACCAGCAGCCGGAAGGTGCCAATGCGGCGGCCGAATTGCTCAAGGTCCTGCTCAAGATGGTAGCAGACCAGCAGGGTGTCGCCGCAAAGGTATTGGCGACGTCCGACGAGATCGACCGGATCGCGGGCGAAGGCGAAAAGGCAGACGTTTCGGCCCTGCATGGCTGGCGCCGGGAAGTGTTCGGCGAAAAGGCCCTGAAGCTGATACGCGGCGAACTGGGCATCCGGTTCGAGAACCGTAAGGTCCAGGTGTTCGAAATCGACTGAAACGGCGTCCGGCCTACTCGCCGACGACGAGTTCCATGTCCCGGGCCAAAAAGGCCGACAGATGCGCCATGCGGCCTTTCGGCCGCTCGCCCATCAGGTCGGCGCGGTCCCTGGGAATGACGAGCCGGAGCTTGCCGGACGGCGCGATGCTCCATGTCAGGCGCGGAATGACGCCCGGCATCGAAGCCGAAAGCAGATAGACCACCCGCAGCAGAGCGCCCAGCGCCTTGGCGCGCTCCATCAGCCGCGGCGTGATGATCTGGCGTATCTCCGGCGCGACGGCGTCATCGATCAGACCCTCGTGGCGATAGAGGCTGGCGAGCGCGATAAAGGCTCGGCCGGGATGATCGATCCCGATCAGCGAGGCATGGGATATGATATTAAGCGACTGGGTGCCGCGATATTCCGGGTGGGCACGCCAGCCGATATCGGCAACCAGGCAGGCGGCGCGGCGGTAGCGGCTTTCATCTGCCGTTTCGTCCAGCCCCATTGCGGCAAAGGCGGAGCCCGTCCATTCGGCCAGCTCGCGCGCGTGGGCCGCAGAGCGCGACCGCAGGACGGCCAGTTCGTCGGTCGCGGTCAGCAACGGATCCCGCAGCTGCCATTTTTCGTCCAGCAGCGAATAGAGATAGCCTTCGCGGACGCCGACCGCCGAGATCAGGATACGCGCCGGCTTCATCGCCGCGATGATCTCCTGCAGGATCATCGCGCCGTAGGGTAGAAGCCCGCGGCGGTTCTTGGAGACCCGCTTGATGCCTGCCATCTTGTTGGTGTTGCCTTCGGCGACCGCGGCGAGGAACTCGTCGCAGCGTTCCGGCTCCATCTCGTAGTGATGCATCACGTTCAGCGGGTAGCCGGTTTCCACCATATGCAGCCGGGCGAGGTTGCGCCACGTGCCGCCGACAGCATAGTAGCTGCGCCCTTCGCCGCCCTTGAGCAGGCCGGCGCGCTCGATCTGTTCGCGGATGATGGCGCGCGCCTTGTCAAGCTTGCCGCCGGTCATGTCGGCCAGGCGCAGGCCGCCCAGCGGCAGGGTGATCCCCTCGCCGATCTCGCGTCCTTTCAGGTCGACGAGCTCGAGACTGCCGCCGCCGAGGTCGCCGATGATCCCGTCGGGATCCTGGAAGGCGGAGATGATGCCAAGCGCCGAATAATAGGCTTCCTGCCGCCCGGTCAGGACCTTGATTTCGGTGCCGAGGACTTCGCCGGCGCGTTCGATGAATTGCGGACCGTTTTCCGCTTCGCGAGCGGCGGCGGTGGCGATGACGTGCATCTCGTCCGATCCGGCCTGCTGCGACAGGGCGCGAAACCGGCTGAACTCCTCAAGCGCCCGCTCGACGGCTTCGGCGTCGAGCCGGCCCGTTGAGACGATGCCGCGGCCAAGTCCGGCCAGCATCTTTTCGTTGAACAGGACGGTCGGCGACCGCGCGACGCCTTCGTAAATCACCAAGCGGATCGAGTTCGAACCGACATCGATCACCGAAACCGGCTTGCGGTCCTTCAACCGGCCTTGCGAGCCTGAATTCATTTTTCCGCGGCCGGTTTCTTGCGTCGCCGATAGTTGGCGATCCTTTTGGGAGCATGCGATTTCAGGGAATCGCCACGACCGGAAAGGCTGGGATTGGTCATGAAATATTCCTGCGCATTGAACGGCTCCTCGCCTTCTTCGGGCTCCAGGCGCCGTGAGGTTCCGTCCGGCAATATTTCAAAACTCTGCTGATTGTCCATAACGTTTCCGAGCATGATCTGGTCAAGTACCTGGTCATGCACAGTTCGTGTGGTAATCGGCACCATGACCTCGACCCGGCGGTCGAGATTGCGCGGCATCATGTCGGCCGAGCCGATATAGATCACCGCTTCGTCGGATGGCAGGCCATGGCCGTTGCCGAAGCACAGGATGCGGCTGTGTTCGAGGAAGCGGCCGATGATCGACTTGACGCGGATGTTGTCGGACAGTCCCGGCACCTTCGGCCGCAGGCAGCAGATGCCGCGGATAATTAGGTCGATCTCGACACCGGCGGAGCTCGCCCGATACAGCGCGTCGATGATCTCGGGGTCGACGAGCGAATTGAGCTTCATCCAGATCTGTGCCGGCCGGTCCGCGCGGGCGTGCTCGATCTCGCCCTCGATGTGGCCAAGGATGCGCGAGCGCATCGTGTAGGGCGAGTAGCACAGCTTCATGCGGTCGGCAGGTTGGGCGTAGCCAGTGATGAAATTGAACATCTGGGCGACGTCGCGGGCGATCTCGGGGTCGGAGGTGAAGTAGGACAGGTCGGTGTATATGCGCGCCGTGACCGAGTGGTAGTTGCCCGTTCCAAGATGGCAATAGTTGCGCAGCTTTCCATCCTCGCGGCGCACCACCAGCGACAGCTTGGCGTGGGTCTTGAGTTCGATGAAGCCGAACACCACCTGCACGCCGGCGCGTTCGAGGTCGCGGGACCAGCGGATGTTGGCCTCCTCGTCGAACCGCGCCTTCAGCTCCACCAGCGCGGTTACCGACTTGCCGGCTTCAGCGGCGTCGATCAAGGCGCGCACGATCGGGCTGTCGTTGGATGTGCGGTAGAGCGTCTGCTTGATGGCGACGACATCGGGATCCTGGGCCGCCTGGCGCAGGAACTGGACGACGACGTCGAATGACTCGTAGGGATGGTGAACGATGATGTCCTTCTCGCGGATCGCCGCCAGGCAGTCGCCGCCATGTTCGCGGATGCGTTCGGGGAAGCGCGGGTTGAACGGGGCGAACTTGAGGTCGTCACGCGGGATGGCGACGATTTCGGAAATCTGGTTGAGCGCGAGAATGCCGTTCTGGACGCTGATGCGGTTGCCGTGAACGGCAAGCTGCCCGGAGACGAATTCGCGCAGCGATTCCGGAATTTCCGGATCGAACTCGATACGGATCACCTGGCCCCGGCGACGGCGTTTCAGCGCCGTCTCGAACAGGCGCACGAGGTCCTCGGCCTCTTCCTCGACCTCGATATCGGAGTCGCGGATGATGCGGAACGTGCCCGAACCGATCACCTCGTAGCCGGGGAAAAGCCGCGCGATGAACAATCCCACCACATCCTCCAGCGAGATGAACCGCACCGAGCCCAGGCGGACCGGAAGACGGACAAAGCGCGACAGCGCGACCGGCAGGCGCAACAGCGCCGTCATCTCCTCGCCGCCCCTGCGCCGCTTGAGATGCAGGGCGATCGAGAAACCGAGATTGGGGATGAACGGAAACGGATGGGCAGGGTCGATCGACAGCGGCGTCAGAACGGGAAAGACCGATTCCATGAAATGGTTTTCCAGCCAGCGGAGCTCGTTCTTGGTCAGCGCGCCGCCGCGCACGATCTCGATACCCTGCTCCTTGAGCAGACCGAGCAACTCGGCGAAGACCGCCTGCTGGCTTTCCTGGAGATTTGTAATCTCAACCAGGATCCGGTCGAGTTGTTCCGCCGGCGTGCGCCCATCGGGCGAGCGTTCGACGATGCCCTCGCGTACCTGGCCGGCCAGACCCGCAACGCGGACCATGAAGAACTCGTCGAGATTGGCCGCGGAGATCGACAGGAACCGCAGCCGCTCGAGCAGGGGGTGGCGGGTGTTGCGGGCTTCCTCCAGCACCCGGCGATTGAACTGGAGCCAGGAAAACTCGCGATTGACGAACCGGTCGGGGCTCTTGACGAGCGCTCCCTTCGCGCGGTCCACGGCGGTGAAATCAGTCTGGATCGGTTTCAACTCGTTCATAGCGATACCATACACATAATATCTATCCCCGGCACCGGAACCGGCGGCCGCACAGCGATGCGGCATTAGATCCCGGTTACGACAGTTTCATATCACGGTACTTGAAAACAAATCGCTTATGCTCCAAACCGTGACGCAAGGACGGGCAAGGTCCCGGCGCGGAAATGACCGGAGAGACAGATGGCTGGCCACTCAATTCCCCACTTCCATAACGATGCGGGACACAAGTCAATCGAGATCGGCGCGAAGGAATTCATGTGCGTCGGCGCCAACCCGCCTTTCGATCACCCGCATGTCTTTCTCGACATGGGCGACGAAAACGAGAAAATCTGTCCCTACTGCTCGACTCTCTTCATCTACAAGTCCGATCTGAAGCCTGACCAGACCCACCCGGAAGGTTGCGCCTGGCACGACAAGGCAGCCTGACCCCGACAAAGGATATCGCGATGCCCCGATCGCGCCAGATCATCGTCGCGGGCGGTGGCATTGCCGGACTGACGGCCGCGCTGGCATTTGCGCGCAAGGGTTTCGCCGTCAAGCTGTTCGAGCGCGCGCCTGAAATCGCCGAGGTGGGCGCCGGATTACAACTGTCACCCAATGCGACTCGGCTGCTGGCGCGGCTCGATGTGATCGAGCCGATCCGCAAGGCGGCCGTCCGGCCTCAATCGGTCATCCTGCGCAGCGGGCGTGCGATGAAATCGGTGGCGCGCGTTCCGCTTGGCGATTTTGCCGAAAACCGATGGGGGGCGCCTTATCTGGTCATCCACCGCGCCGACCTGCAGTCGGCGCTGTTGGCAGCGGCGGAAAAAGATCCCGACATCACGATCACGACAGGCGCGACGGTCGCCGATTTCGCGGGCCATGCCGATGGAATCACAGCCTCGGTCGATCGTGAAAAACGGATCGTGGAGGAAACCGGCCTGTTGCTGGTGGCCGCGGACGGCGTCTGGTCGCGGTTGGCCTCACGCATCGAGGGAGCCTCGACGAGCGCCTATTCGGGCAAGCTCGCCTGGCGGGCCACGATCAGCGCAAGCGATATCACCAGCGACCTGATCGATACCCGCAACGTCAACACGTTCATGCATCCGCGGATCCACGTTGTGGCCTATCCGATCCGCAGCGGAACCGCGATCAATTTGGTGGCCGCGATGGATGGGCCAGATGTCGGCCAGCGGTGGGAGGCGGCACAGGACACCGCACCGCTCTATTCGGCCATGGAGGAGGCGTCACCCGAGCTTGCCGCTATTGCGCGCGCCGCGGCGCCTTGGGTGGCCTGGGCACTGCACGGCGTCGATCCGAACGGGCGGTGGACCGATCCCGCCGGCGTGGCGCTGATCGGTGACGCGGCCCACGCACTGACACCATTTGCGGCGCAAGGCGCGGTGATGGGGATCGAGGATGCCGTGTCGCTTGCGGACGCCGTCGCCGCGTCGCCCGACAACCTGGCAGGTGCATTGGCAGGTTGGGAGCGCAAGCGCAAACCGCGCGTGACACGCGTCATCAAGCGCGGCGCATTCAACCATTTCACCTGGCACGCCGCCGGCCCGATTGCCGTGGCACGCAACATCGTTTTCGGCGTCAGCGGCGGCAAAAGGCTCGCCGCCGGTCTCGACTGGATCTACGGATACGACGCGGAAGCATGAACCCGCTCGCCGGCGCCCTCACCAGGCTTTGGTTTTCAAGACGACTTCGGCGCCAAGCGTTTGCGGCGGGCCGCCGGCAAAATCGCGCACCCTTTCCGAAAACACCCTGAAGTACTCCCGCGATTGCATCGTCTTGAGAGTCTCCGCGCTGTCCCAGCGCCCCCAGTGAACGCGGCTCACCCCATCATCGGCTGTCGCAACCTGGTAGTTGAACCTGCCAGCAACCTCGGCATCCCCGTCCAGCGCGGCGATGAAATCGTCGATTGCCCGGCGCCATTCATCTTCCGGGCCGTCATAGCGGTAGTTAATCGTGATGCAGCGCATGCCAATCTCCTATTTAACAGTTACGTTAAATATTAGGCTATCCGACCGAATCGGCAAGGCCGCAGGGGTTTCCTCCTGACATCGGCGGCGTGCGTTCAATTCCGCCTTGCAGCAACGAGACCGCCGCGGAGCGCGGCTTTCTCGCGCCGGCTGTTCCCCAATTCTCACGTCTGCATGGCCGGCGCGGACCCGACATAACGAACCAGGGCGGCGCTTTGATGCCGCCCTGATCCGAATCGGTGCCGCGCGCCGGGACACCCCGGCGCCGGAGCCTCAGTGCAGAATCTGGCTGAGGAACAGTTTGGTCCGCTCATGCTGCGGATTGTCGAAGAACTCGTCGGGCGAATTCTGTTCGACGATCTGTCCCTGGTCCATGAAGATTACGCGGTTGGCGACCTGGCGGGCGAAACCCATCTCGTGGGTCACGCACAGCATGGTCATGCCCTCCTCGGCCAGACCCACCATGGTGTCGAGCACCTCCTTGATCATCTCGGGATCGAGCGCCGAAGTCGGTTCGTCGAACAGCATGATGCGCGGGTTCATGCACAGCGAGCGGGCGATCGCCACGCGCTGCTGCTGACCGCCGGAGAGCTGGCCGGGATATTTCAGCGCCTGCTCGGGAATCTTAACCCGCTCCAGGAAATGCATCGCCACTTCCTCGGCCTTCTTCTTGGGCATCTTGCGCACCCAGATCGGGGCCAGCGTGCAGTTTTCCAGAATGGTCAGGTGCGGGAACAGGTTGAAGTGCTGGAACACCATCCCGACCTCCCGACGCACCTCGTCGATCTTCTTCAGGTCGTTGGTCAGTTCGATACCGTCTACAATGATCTTGCCCTGCTGGTGTTCTTCCAGCCGGTTGATGCAGCGGATCATCGTCGACTTGCCCGACCCCGAAGGCCCGGCGATGACGATACGCTCGCCCCGCATGACCTTCAGATTGATGTCGCGCAGAACATGGAAGTCGCCGTACCATTTGTGCATGTCGATGATCTCGACAGCGACCTCGGTGTCCGAGACATGCATTTTGGCGCGATCGGCATGGACTTCACTGGCGGCTACTGCGTTATCGCTCATTTCCTGTTCCCCAATCAGTTTCTATGTCCGGTGTCGAGCCGGCGTTCCATGAACATCGAATAGCGCGACATGCCGAAGCAGAAGAGCCAGAACACGAAACCCGCAAAGATCATTCCCGATGCCGGTGTCACCGCCGACGCCCATGTGGCGTCGGAGAAGTTGAGACGGACAATGCCGAGCAGGTCGAACATGCCGATGATGTAGACGAGGCTGGTATCCTTGAAGAGACCGATGAACTCGTTGACGATTCCCGGAATGACCAGCTTGAGCGCCTGCGGCAGGATGATCAGGTACATCTTCTGCCAATATCCCAGACCAAGCGAATCGGCGCCCTCGTATTGGCCCTTGGGAATCGCCTGCAGACCACCGCGCACGATTTCGGCCATGTAGGCCGACGCGAACATGGCGACGCCGATCAGCGCCCGCAACAATTTGTCAAAGGTGACGCCCTGCGGCAGGAACAGCGGCAGCATGACGGAAGCCATGAACAGAACCGTGACCAGAGGGACGCCGCGCACGATCTCGATGAAGATGATCGAGAGGGACTTGATGACCGGCATGTTCGACCGGCGGCCAAGTGCGAGCGCGATGCCGAACGGCAACGAAACCGAAATCCCCACGAAGGACAGGACCAGGGTAACCATCAGGCCGCCCCACAGCGGCGTTTCGACCACCGTCAGGCCAAAGCCGCCATAGAAAAGGAAGAAGGCCACGACCGGATACGCGCCAAAGAGAAGGATGGCGTTGATCCCCTTGTAGGGAATACGCGGGATCAGAATCGGAGTGAGAAGGGCGATGAAAAGTATCGCAGCCAGCCAGACGCGCCAGCGCTCGGCAATCGGATAGCGCCCGACCATAAATTGCTCGAACTTCGATCCGACGAACGCCCAGCAGGCGCCGCTCCACCCATCCGGCTGCACGCCGCCCTGGCCGATCGTGGCGCACACCGACCGGTCGTCGCCGGTCCATTGGGCGTTGATGAACAGCCAGTCGACAAGCGACGGCACGAAGTAGGCAAGGATCAGCAATGCGATGATCGTCAGCGCACTGTCGAGCGGGGTCGCAAACAGGTTGCGGCGCATCCAGCGACCGATCCCGTGCTCGGAGCGCGGCGCTTCGCGCGCATTGATCATTTCCATGCGGACATAGGAGAGGTCGTGTTCCTGCATCGTATCTCTCCTATCTCTCGACCAGCGCCATTTTGGCGTTGAACCAGTTCATGAACACGGACGTCGCCAGGCTGAGCCCGAGATAGATAACCATCCAGATGGCGACGATCTCGATTGCCTGACCGGTCTGGTTGAGGATCGTACCGCCTACCGCCACGAGGTCAGGAAAGCCGATGGCGATGGCCAGCGACGAGTTCTTGGTGAGGTTGAGATACTGGCTTGTCAGCGGCGGAATGACGATCCGCATCGCCTGGGGCACGACGACCAACCTGGTCGTCTGCCGGGGACGAAGGCCGAGCGCATAGGCCGCCTCGGTCTGGCCCTTGGCGACGCCAAGGATGCCGGCGCGCACGATCTCGGCGATGAAGGCCGCGGTGTAAAAGGCCAGCGCCAGATAGAGTGCGAGAAATTCGGGCTTGACCTGCAC